>JBGQLS010000121.1:0-14209 GCA_041500205.1 Anaeromyxobacteraceae bacterium
GTACAAGATGTACTACTCGGCCAACGACGTGACCAACACCTGGCGCGTGGCGCTGGCCACCTCGAGCGACGCCCGACACTGGACGAAGGTGCGCGGCAAGAGCACGGGCGGCGCCATCCTCGATATCGGTCCGGGCGGCGCGTTCGACGTTGCCTGCGCCTACCAGCCGACAGTGGTGAAGGAGAAACCTGACCTCTATCGCATGTGGTACCGCGGCTGTCAGGCCTCCGCGCCCACGGTGGGCGGGCCGAGCCAGGGCGTCATCGGTTACGCCGAGTCGAACGACGGGATCACCTGGGTGAAGGTGAAGGCGGGCGGGCCCGTGGGCGAGGCCCTCGCGAAGGGCGCGGCCGGCCAGTTCGACTCGGGAGGCCTGACCACGCCCTCCGTCTTCCTCGATGGTCAGACCTGGAACATGTACTACGCGGGCTTCGACACCACGGGACAATTCCTCGCCGGCCTGGCCAGGGCGCCCAAGCAATGAGGTGGGCGCGCGCCGGGGTCCTGCTGCTCCTCGCCTTCTCCACCGGCTCCGCCGGCGCGCAGACCATGCTCGACCAGCAGCAACGCCTCATCGACATCCACGACCTGCTCCTCGACCTGCCGCCCGTCGAAGCCCCGGCCGCTTACCGCGCCTACCAGGTGAGCCTCGGACTCGAGGTCATCACCATCCCCTCCATCGACGGCACGACCGGCGGCAAGCGGCAGATCACCGCCTCCGATCGGACCCCGCTCTTTCCCCGGCCGCGCCTCGTCCTGGGACTGCCGGCGCCCGACGACTTCAGGGCCTTCGTCGGCCTCTCGTACATCCCGCCCCTCTCCATCGAGGACGTGAGCACGCACTACGTGGGGGGCGAGTGCGGCGTCGCCTACGCGCCCGGCCAGCTGGCGGTGGGGCTGCGCGTCCACGCCGTCTACGCGTTCTCGCGGAGTCCGGTGACCGAGCCGCAGACGAAGGACAGCCTCGAGACGTTCACCTATGGCGCTGAACTCACGGCCGGCTACCGCTTCGAGCGAGGATGGACGAGCCTCACGCCCTACGCCGGCCTGGGCGTGACGCACCTCCACGGCAGGTTTCGCGTGACGAGCGACGGGGTGGTGCTGACGAGCGACGAGACCGTCCTCGTCTTGCAAGCCGGGGTGCGGCTCCTGCTGGCCGATCGCTGGGAAGCCGTCGCCGAGCTCGATGCCTACCCCGGGCGCCTCGTCCACCCGAACTTCCGCCTCGCCTATCTCTTCGACCTCCGCTGAGGGCCGTGATGGGGCCCATCGAACCGGCAGTTTCGTAGCGCGGGGGCTTGTCCCCCGCCCGGACGCATCGAAGCGGGGCACAAGGCCCCGCGCTACGGATCAATCCAATCGAGCACGCCCATGAGGCGCTGCCGGCGGAGGTGCCCTCAAGGACCCGTCCAATCTACGCCGGCAACGCCGACGCCGCCGCGACGCGCGGCTCCTCCTTGCGCACCTTCTGGAGGACGGCCGCCAGCTCCACGTCCGCGAGCGTCTCCTTGGCGAGGAGCGCCTTCGCGCCCTCCTCCAGGAGCGGGCGGTTGCGCGAGAGGATCGCTCTCGCACGCTCGAACTGCGCCTGCACGGTGTCCCGCACCGCCACGTCGATCTCGCGGGCCGTCTCCTCCGAGTACAGCCGCTGCGTCCCGGCCACCTGCCCGAGGAAGCCGGCCGGCTCGGATTCGTACGTGACCGGCCCGAGCTTCCCGCTCATGCCGAAGCGGGTGATCATGTTGCGGGCCAGCTGGGTCGCCTTCGACAGGTCGTCGGCGGCGCCGGTCGAGAGGTGATCGAAGACGAGGTGTTCGGCGGCGCGTCCGCCGAGCAGCACGGCCATCTTGTTCTCGAGCTCCTCGCGCGTCATGAGGTAGCGGTCCTCGGTCGGACGCTGGATGGTGTACCCGAGCGCGCCGATGCCGCGCGGGATGATCGAGATCTTGTGGACCGGGTCGGAGCCGGGGAGCGCCGCGGCCACGAAGGCGTGGCCCATCTCGTGATGCGCCACGATCTCGCGCTCCCGAGGGTTGAGGAGCCGGTTCTTCTTCTCGAGCCCCGCGACGATCCGCTCGATGGCGACGTTGAAGTCCTCCATCGCGATCTCCTCGGCCGAGCGGCGGGTCGCCACCAGGGCCGCCTCGTTCACGAGGTTGGCCAGGTCCGCTCCCGTGAAGCCGGGCGTGAGCGCGGCGACCTGCTCGAGCTGCACCCCGGGGGCGAGCTTCACCTTCTTCGTGTGGACCGCGAGGATCGCCACGCGTCCGACGCGGTCGGGCCGGTCCACCAGCACTTGCCGGTCGAACCGGCCGGCGCGCAGGAGCGCCGGGTCGAGGATCTCGGGCCGGTTGCTCGCGGCCAGGAGCACGATGCCGGCGGACGCGTCGAAGCCGTCGAGCTCGACGAGGAGCTGGTTCAGCGTCTGCTCCTTCTCGTCGTGGCCTCCGCCGAAGCCCGGCATGGAGGCGCGCGCCCGGCCGAGCGCGTCGAGCTCGTCGATGAAGATGATGGCGGGGGCCTTGGCGCGGGCCTGCTCGAAGAGGTCGCGCACGCGCGCCGCGCCGACGCCGACGAACATCTCCACGAACTCGGAGCCTGAGATGGAGAAGAACGGCACGCTGGCCTCGCCCGCCACGGCCCGCGCCAGGAGCGTCTTGCCGGTGCCGGGCGGGCCGACGAGGAGCACGCCCTTCGGCATGCGCGCGCCCAGGCGGCCGTAGACCTTCGGGTCCTTGAGGAAGTTGACGACCTCCTTGAGCTCCTCCTTCGCCTCGTCGACGCCGGCCACGTCCGCGAAGGTCACCTGCGTGTCCGTCTCGACGTAGACCTTCGCCTTCGACTTCCCGATGGCCATGAGGCCGCCACCTGGCCCGCCGAGCTGCTTGGCCATGCGGCGGCCAAGGAAGATCCAGATCCCGGCGAAGAGCGCGACCGGGACCACCCACGACAAGACGAGCGGCACGATGGTGTTCTCGAAGCGTCCCGCGTACTCCACGCCGTGCTCGTCGAGCTCCTTCGCGATGTCCTGATCGATGCGGCGCGTGACGAAGCGGTTCTTGCCCTTGATCTCTTGCTTGTACTCGCCCTCGATCTGGTCCGGGGACACCACCACGCGCGCGACCTTGTCCTCGCGGACGAGCTTCTGGAACTCGCTGTACGGGATGGTGGCCACCGCCTGGGAGCGGATCCAGCGGTCCTGCAGGAGGAGCACCCCCACCGCCGCCAGGAGCACGTAGCCGATGTTGAAGCTGGTCTTCTTGACGTTCGGGTCCATGGGCGCGCCATAGCGTCACGGCACGCCGAGCGCCACGCGTCTTGGCTGTGCGCGCCCGCGCCCAGAGACAGGTCCACGCGCGTCCGCCGGTTTCCAGTTACGTTCTGCCGGTGCTCCGCACGATTCGCGCGCTCCCCACACTGCTCCGCGTCGGCCTTGCCGAGGCCGTGGCCTATCGGGCCGAGTTCCTGGTCTGGCTCCTCTCCACCAACATGCCGCTCGTCATGCTGGCGCTGTGGAGCGCGGTGGCGCGCGAGGCACCGGTGGGCCGGTTCGGGCAGGAGGACTTCACCGCGTACTTCCTCGCCGCGCTGGTGGTGCGGCTCATGACCGGCGCCTGGGTGATCTGGGAGCTCACCTACGAGATCCGCCAGGGCACGCTCGCGTTCCGGCTGCTCCGGCCCATCCACCCGCTCGTCACGTACGCTTGCGAGAACCTGGCCGCCATGCCGCTGCGCCTCGGGCTCTCCCTGCCGGTCGTGGCGGCGCTCCTCTTCACGGTCGGCGAGAGGCGCCTCACGCACGATCCCTTCCTGCTCGCTCTCTTCCCGGTCACGCTCCTCGGCGCCTGGCTCATCACCTTCCTCGCCATGTCCATCGTGGGCGCGCTCGCCTTCTACGTGGACTCCGCCGGGTCGGTGTTCGAGATCTGGATGGGCCTCTTCGGCGTCTTCTCCGGCTACCTCGTGCCGCTCGAGCTCTTTCCGCCATGGGCGACGGCGCTCGCGCGGGCGCTGCCCTTCCGCTACATGCTCGCCTTCCCGGTGGAGATGCTGATCGGACTGCAGAGCCGGCAGCGCGCCCTCGCGGAGCTCGCCGTGCAGTGGCTCTTCGTCGGCTTGCTGGGCGCCTGCGCGGTCGGCGTGTGGCGGCTCGGCCTGCGCCGCTTCGCCGCCTTCGGAGGCTAGGCAAAGATGCGCCGCTACCTGCGCCTGCTCGGAATCCAGCTCCGCGCCTCCACGGCCATCGCGCTGCAGTACCGGGTCGAGTTCCTGGGGGAGGGAGCGCTCTCGCTGTTCTGGTCCTTGTGGTCGCTCGTGCCGCTGCTCGTGGTCTTCGGCCACCGCCCAGCCGTGGCGGGATGGACCTTCGACGAGGCGCTCGTCGTCATGGGCTGGTTCACCCTCATGAAGGGAGTGCTGGAGGGGGCGGTGAACCCGTCGCTGACCAGTGTCGTCGAGCACATCCGCAAGGGCACGCTCGACTTCGTGCTGCTCAAACCCGCGGACGCGCAGTTCCTCGTCTCGACCGCCAAGTTCGAGCCCTGGCGAGTGGTGGACGTCCTGGGTGGGCTCGCGCTCTTCGTGGTCGCCTTCCACCGCATGGGCCGCGTCCCGTCGCCCGCGCACGTGCTGGCGGCGCTGGCGCTGCTCGTCTGCGCCGCCTGGACCCTTTACTCGCTGTGGATCCTGGTCGTCTCGGCGGCCTTCTTCGTGGTGAAGGTGGACAACCTCTCGTTCCTCTTCTCCTCCATCTTCGACGCCGCGCGCTGGCCGGTCACCGTCTTCCGCGGCGCCTGGCGCGTCGTGTTCACCTTCGTCGTTCCGCTCGCGCTCATGACGACCTATCCGGCGCTGGCGCTCCTCGGACGCCTCGACGTGGGCACCGCGGGGCTGGCGGTGGTGGGCGCTGCCGCCTTCGGCGGTCTCTCGCGGCTGGTCTGGACGCGCTCCATCGGGCACTACACGTCTGCGTCCAGCTGAAGACCCGCGTCTCACGGGGCCACAGGCTACGGACTTCGGGCTTTGGTTGCGCTCGCGGTGAGCCACGAGCCGCAGCCGCGGCCTGCAGCCGTCGGGCCCCCGCCTTGCAACCGCCCTCGCCAGGCAGTAGGCAGGGGACCTCGTGCTCCGCGTCACCTTCCTCGGCACCTCCGCCGCGCAGCCCACTGCTGCCCGAAACCTGACCAGCCTTGCGGTGCGGCGCGCGGGCGAGCTCGTCCTCTTCGATTGCGGGGAGGGGACGCAGCGGCAGATGATCCGCTACGGCACCGGGTTTGACGTGGTGGCCGTCTTCTTCACGCACTTCCACGCTGACCACTACCTCGGCGCCATCGGCTTCCTCCGCACGCTCTCCATGCTCGGCCGCGCGGAACCGCTGCACCTGTACGGTCCCAAGCCCGCGAGGAGGCTCCTCGAGATCATGCTCTTCACGGGCACCGACGCGCTCGCCTTCCCCGTCGACATCCACGAGATCGGGCCGGGCGAAGTGGTGCGCCTCACGCGCGCCGAGGTGCGTGCCTACCCGACCGAGCATCGGACGCCCTCGCTCGGCTATGCGCTGGTCGAGGACGCGAGGCCGGGGCGCTTCCACCCGGAGCGGGCGTCCGCGCTGGGCGTCCCCCCTGGCCCGCTCTTCGGGCTGCTCCAGCACGGCCAGCCGGTGGCGGTGAACGGACAGGTCGTTCGACCCGAGGAGGTCCTGGAGCCCCCACGGCGGGGGCGCACGGTCGTCGTGACCGGCGACACGCGACCGATCCGAGAGACCGTCGAGGCGGCGCGCGCAGCCGACCTCCTCGTCCACGACGCCACGTTCGGAGACGAGGAGCAGGGGAGGGCCGAGGAGACGTTCCACTCGACCGCGCGCGAAGCGGCGAGGATCGCGCGCGAAGCCGGCGTGGGACAGCTCGTGCTCACCCATCTCTCGACGCGCTACGATCAGGATCCGAGCCCGCTCGTGCGCCAGGCGCGCGAGGAGTACCCGGCTGTCGATGTCGCCCACGACGGCCTCGTCCTGGAGATTCCGCTCCCGCCCTGAGTCGCCGGGGGCGCAGGCCGCCCCCGCCCCGCCGGGCAAAGCCCATCGGGGCCCCACCCCGGCCTGAGTCGCCGGGGAGATCGAGAGATCCCGTCTCCCTCTCCCTCCGCGAGGGAGAGGGTCGGGGTGAGGGAGGCTCGGGGACGCGCGAAGATTCCGTGGTCGCCGTGACAGACTGCCCGTGGTTGAGGCTCGCGATCGAAGCTGACGGCGGCCAGCACTTCACGGACGAAGGCCGAGCCCGCGACCTCGCTCGTGAGCGTGCGGCCCCCTCACCCCGGCCCGCTCCCCCGCTGGGGCGAGGGGGTAATGCTCTGGCCCTCACCCCACCTGCAACTCCACCCCACCGAACCTCGGGCGCCAGTCCCCTCACCCCGAGAGCATGAACTCCAGTGACCACGCGCGTTCCATGAGCGCGGACGGTGGCGCCTCCGCGACCCTGGGTCGTGGGCGGCCCGCTCGCATGACCCGAAAACCACGGCACGCCGATCGCTCCCTCTGGCACCCCCATTGCGAGCCATGAGCCGCACGCTCCAGGTCGAGGCGATGTAGGCGCTGTCTCACCTCCGAGCGAGAGACCCGTGGCCAGAGCGTGAGCGTGGAGACGTCACCCAGGATCGAGGTCGGGCAGGGGCAGGCGCACCTCGAGGACGCGCGGGCGTCGGGGCGGCAGGCCGCGCTCCTTGCCACGTCGTCGGTGCGCTCGCGGCCGCTCTCGCTGGTCCTCGTCTTCTCCGCGGCCCGGCACGATCTCGACGAGGTGCTGTGCGGCGTGCGCGAGGTCACCGGCGACGCGCCGCTCGTCGGCGCCTCCACGGCAGGTGAGATGGAGGGCGGCGAGCCGCGGTATTCGGTGATCGTCGCCGTGGTCGCCTCGTGCGAGGTGTCCGTCCAGATCGGCTCGGCCACCGGGGTGGCGCGCGACTGGAAGGGCGCCCTCGACGCGGCGCTCGGCTCGCCGGGGCTGGCCCCTTACTTCGACGGCCCCCAGCGCTGGCTCGAGGCGCGCCGCGCCGGCCGGAGCGCCTTTGCCCTTCTCTTCACCCCGGGAAACACCCGCGCCGCTCCTTCGCGCAACCACGAGCTGCTGGAGGCGTTCAGCCTGCGCGCCGGCGGGCGCTTGCCGATCTTCGGCGGGGCGGCGGCCGACGACGGGCGCACGGAGGAGACCTGGGTCCTCGCCGGGAGCCGCGCCCTGCGAGACGGCGTGGTGGTTGCCCTGGTCGAGACCTCGCTCCAGTTTGGCGTCGCCAGCGCGCACGGCCTCCTGCCCGCCGACGAGCGGGTCGTGGTCACGGCCGCCTCGGGCGACGAGGCGCTCGAGCTCGACGGGCGCCCGGCAGCGGACCGCTATGCCGAGCTGGCTCAAGTGCCGCGGGCGGCGCTGGAAGCGTGCCACTTCCTTCCCCCCGGCGGGTTCCTGCTCGGGACCCCGGACGCCTGCGGCGAGCACCTGCCGTTCCGGGCGTGTTCCTTCACGTCCGGCGGAGGCGTGCGCTTCAGCCGCCGCCTCGCTGACGGGATGGTGCTGCGCAAGCTCCGTCCCGATGGCGAGCCGGCCGGACGCGCGGCCGGGCTGGCGCTCCGGAAGGCCGTCCTGCGGGGCCAGGTGAGCGATCCCGCCCTCGTCCTCGCCGCATGCTGTGCCCTCCGGCCGCGGCTCCTCGGAGCGAGCGCGCGCGGCGAGATGGACGACCTCGCCCGAACCCTGGCGGGCACGCCCCTCGTCGGGTTCAGGAGCTTCGGCAGTCAGGGCCTGACCGACGCGGGCACGAGCTTCCACGGCGACGGGCTGATCTCGGTGCTGGCCCTCGGGCGCGAGCTCTCGCGGGAGGCGCAGATCGCCCGCGACCACGAGCTCCTCCGCCGCGAGGTGGAAGAGCGCGCAGCCGAGCTGCGAAGCGCCAACGAGCAGCTCCGCTGGGCGCAGGCGCAGCAGCACGCGCTCCTCGACAGCATCGCCGACATGGCGTGGCTGAAGGACGTGGACGGCCGTTACCTGGCCGTGAACCGCCCCTTCGCCGCCGCGCTCGGCCTCACGCCCGAGGACGCGATCGGGAAGCGCGACCCCGAGCTCTGGCCGCCCGAGCTCGCGCGGGCGCTCCGCGCCGAGGACGTGACCGTCATGGCCTCGGGCACCCAGTGCGTGGAGCGGCAGATGACCTTGCCCGACGGCTGCACGCGCTGGTTCGAGGTGGTGAAGGTCCGCTACCTCGACGAGAACGGCGTCGTGCTGGGCACGGCCGCCGTCGCGCGCGACGTCACCGAGCGCAAGGACGTGGAGGCGGGGCGCGAGAGCGCCGTGCGCTCGCTCGCCGAGGCCCTGGAGCGCGTGTGCCGGACCGAGGCGCAGCAGCGGGCGCTCCTCGACGGCATGAGCGACTTCGCCTGGCTGAAGGACGAGGAAGGTCGCTTCATCGCGGTGAACCAGTCGTTCGCCCAGGCGAACGGCCGCACCGTCGATGGGATGGTCGGACGGACCGACGACGACGTGTTCGATGGCGAGCGCGCCCGCGCCAACCGGTCGGAGGACGAGAGGGTCATGGCCTCCGGCACGCCGCTCCGGCTCGAGCAGGAGCTGGCCCATCCGTCGGGCCGCACGATCTGGGTCGAGAAGATCAAGGTGCCCTTCCGCGACGAGCTGGGGCGCGTGGCGGGCACGGTCGGGATCGCTCGGGACGTCACGCAACGCCGCGAGCTGGAGCGACTGCGGCAGCGCACCCAGGAGGAGCTCGAGGGGCTCGTCCGGGAGCGCACCGCCCTGCTCCAGAGCGTGGCGGAGGACCTCGAGTCAAGGCTCCAGCAGCTCCACCGCGCCGAGGAGACCTTGCGCGAGAGCGAGGAGAAGTACCGCATGCTGGTGCGGGCCGCCCCCAGCTCGGCGGTGTTCCTCGTGGACCGCGAGCTGCGCTACACGCTCGCCGAGGGCGCGCTCCTCGAGAGCGCGGGCGCGGGCGCCCCGGCGCGGATCGGCCTGTGCGCGCGGGAGCTCCCGGGCGGCGAGGCGGAGGTCTTCGGGCCGATGCTCGAGCGGGCCGTGGCGGGAGAGGTGGTCGAGCTGGAAGCGCCCGTGCTGGGGCGACCGGTGGTGGCCCTGCGGGCGGCGCCCGTCCGCGCCCGCGACGGCTCCATCAGCGGCGCGATGATGTTCGCGGCCGACGTGACCGAGCGCCGCAGGCTCGAGGAGCAGTTCCGGCAGGCGCAGAAGATGGAGGCGGTGGGACGGCTGGCCGGCGGCGTCGCTCACGACTTCAACAACCTCCTGACGGTCATCCTGGGCTCGGCGAAGGACCTGGCCCGCCGCTCCGGCGGCGACCCGGAGGCGCGCGAGCTGGCGGAGGAGGTGCTCGAGGCCGGCCAGCGCGCCGCCGCGCTGACCCGCCAGCTGCTCGCCTTCAGCCGCCAGCAGGCGCTACGGCCGCGCGAGATCGACGTGAACGAGATCGTGCGCGGGCTGGAAAGGATGCTGCGGCGCCTCATCGGCGCGGACGTCGAGATCGTCACCCGGCTCGAGGAGGGGGTCGGGCTGGTGCTCGCCGATCCCGGGCAGATCGAGCAGGTGCTCATGAACCTCGTCGTGAACGCGCGCGACGCCATGCCGAAGGGCGGGCGGCTCGTCCTCTCGACTCGGGAGGTGGAGAACGCGCCCGAGGGCGACGCCGCCCGGGCCGCGCCGGGGCCGCACGTGCTGCTCGCCGTGAGCGACACGGGGCACGGCATGGCCCCCGAGGTCCTGTCTCACGTCTTCGAGCCGTTCTTCACGACGAAGGAGCGCGGGAAGGGCACGGGCCTGGGGCTCGCCACCGTCTTCGGGATCGTGAAGCAGAGCGGTGGAAGCGTCACGGTGAACAGCAAGCCGGGCGTGGGCACGACGTTCGAGGTGTATCTCCCGCGGGTCGGCGAGACCCGGGAATCGCCGGCCCGGGAGCGAGCCGAGGCACAGCGCGCACGCGGGAAGGAGAACGTGCTCCTCGTCGAGGACGACGGGCCGGTGCGGGCCTTCATGCGTCGCTCGCTCGAGGCCGCGGGCTACCGCGTGCTGGAGGCCAAGGTGCCCGAGGAGGCGCTGGAGCTCGCGCGGGCGTCGGAACTCCCGGTGGACATGCTCCTCACCGACGTGATCATGCCGCTGATGACGGGACCCGACCTGGCGGTGGAGATCCTGTCGCTGCGGCCTGCCCTGCGGGTCCTCTTCGTGTCGGGCTATACCGAGGACGCCGGGCTGCGCAGCGGGACGCTGCCCGCGGGTCAGGCGTTTCTCCAGAAGCCCTTCACCGGCGACGAGCTCGCCCGCGCCGTCCGCGCCGCGCTGGAGATGGCGGTCCCGGAACCCTGAGTCACCGGGGGCGCAGGCCGCCCCCGCCCCGCCGGGCAAAGCCCATCGGGGCCCCACCCCGGCCACGCCGCAGAGCGACCGCGTTTTTCGACGGGTCTTGAGTCCTGTTGAAGGGTGTTCGCTTGGGTCGGGCCCGTTCTCTACGGATCGATCGAATCGAGCGCGGCCATGAGGCCGCCGTCGCCACCCGGCGGCAGGTGGGTTAGACATGCCGCGTGGAGAACGCTTCCGCCGATCTCGTTCGCTGGATTCCTCGGCTCGTCGCGGCGTGGCGAGGCCTGTGCGCCGGTCCGGGGCCCGGCCTCCGCGGCGATTCGCCCAGGCGGCCTTTCCAGCGCGGCCGTGGGCGAGCTCCCACCCCACGAGGCGAGCGACGGGGGAACGCCACGCCGCCACCGCTCGATCGCCTGCTACCCGACGAGCTGCGGGAGGTGGCCCGGGGCGTCGTGCGCCTCTCGACCGGCCTCACCCGCGATCGAGCGCTCGCGGGAGAGCGCTACCTCGAGGACCCGCGGCTCCTCGGAGCGTACCTCCTCTTCTACTGGCCGACCTCTTACCTCCAGGGGCGTGGCGTCTTCTCGGAGCTGCCGCGTGGCCCGGGCGCGGTGCTCGACCTGGGTTGCGGACCGGCGCCTCTCGCGTTCGCTGCGCTCGACGCCGGCGCGTCGGAGGCGCTCGGGGCCGACCGCTCCTCGCGCGCGCTCGGCGCGGCGCGTGCGCTGGCTGCGGAGGCGCGCGAGCCGCTCGCGACCAGGCCCTGGGACCCGACCCGGTCCGGCGGCCTGGCGCAGGTGGCGGGCGGGCGCACCTTCGACACGGTCACGCTGGGTCACGTGCTGAACGAGCTCTTCGCCGGCCCGGACGCGCCGGAGCGTCGCGCCGCCCTGCTGGAAGAGGCGGCAGGGCTGCTCAGGCCCGGTGGTTCGCTCGTGCTCGTCGAGCCGGCCTTGCGCGAGACGTCGCGACAGCTCCTGGCGGTGCGCGATCTGCTGGTGGCGCGCGGGTACGCGGTACGCGCTCCCTGCCTGTTCCGCGGCCCTTGCCCGGCGCGCCTGCGCGAGACGGACTGGTGCCACGCCGAGCGGCCCATCGAGCCACCACCGCTCGTGGCGGAGATCGCGCGGTGCGCCGGCCTGCGCAAGGAGGCCGTCAAGATGAGCTATCTCGTCCTCGCGCCGAAGGGGGAGGAGTGGGCGCAGCCGCCGCCCGGGCGCGTCTTCCGGATCGTCTCCGAGCCGCTCCCGTCGAAGGGGCGGCTCCGCTACATGGCGTGCGGCCCCGACGGGCGGATGGGCGTTTCACTTCAAGAGAAGCACGTGAACGAGCGCAACCACCGGTTCGAGCAGCTCTTGCGCGGCGACGTGGTCGAGCTGACCCAGGTCGAGCCCCGGGGCGACGGGCTCAGGCTCTCCGAGACCTCGGAGGTGAAGCTCCTGGCACGGGCAGGCGAGGCGGTGCCAAGGGAACGTGGCGATCTGACGGAGCCGCCGATTCCGTAGCGCGCTATCGCCGCCTCGTGGCCACGAAGATCAAGGTCGCGTGCAGCACGACGAGGATGAGCACAACCGCCGCGCGGAACACGTTGCGGGTGCTCGGCGCGCTGCGGGCGCGCCACGCGCCGAGCGCGATCGTCGCGATCACCGCGAGGGCGAGCGCGAAGCCGCCGAGCAGCACGTACGACAGTGCCGGCGCGAGGCGCGCCATGGGGAGCGACAGCCTCGGTCCAGCGAGAAAGGCGAGATCCACCAGCACGAAGGCCAGCACCGCCGCCAGGAACAGCGCGGTGCCGGATCGGTCCGTGGACGACTTCACGGCGCGCCCCCGGCCGCCTGCCGGGAGCTCTTGAAGAGCTCGCTCATGACTTCCTCCAGCGGAGGGTCCTCCACGGTCAAGTCGACCACCGGAAGCGCGGCCAGGATCCTCCCCACCGCCCCCGAGACGTCGCCCGCCGCCACCCGGATGGCTGCCTGCACGCCGGCGGACGAGACCACCGTGCCGAAGCGCGACAGCTCCGGCTCCGTGACGGCCCGCTCGAGCCGCACCAGGATGCGCTTGTCCGGGCGGACCGAGAGCGAGAGCTGGCGCAGGTCGCCGTCGTAGATGAGGCGGCCCCGGTCGATGACGATGACCCGCGGACAGAGCGCCGCCACGTCGTCCATGTAGTGGCTGGTGAGGATCACGCTCGCGCCGAAGCGCTCGTTGTAGGCGCGGATGAAGCCGCGCACGGTCGCCTGCATCGACACGTCGAGGCCGATGGTGGGCTCGTCGAGGAAGAGCACCCGCGGCCGGTGGAGGAGCGCCGCAGCCAGCTCGCACTTCATGCGCTCGCCGAGCGAGAGCTGCCGGGTGGGCTTGCCCACCAGGTCCTCGAGCTCGAGGAGCCGGGTCAGCTCGCCCAGCGTCTCCTCGAACTGCGCGCGCGGGACGTCGTAGATGGCGCGGTTGAGCGCGAAGGTATCCGCCGGCGGGAGGTCCCACAGGAGCTGCTGCTTCTGGCCCATCACCAGCGTGATCTTCTTGAGGAAGTCGGGTTCGCGCTGGCGCGGCACGTGCCCCGCCACCCGCACCTCGCCGGCGGTCGGGTGGAGCAGGCCGGAGAGCATCTTCAGCGTCGTGGTCTTGCCCGCGCCGTTCGGCCCGAGGAATCCGACCCGCTCGCCCGGCCCGACCTGGAACCCGATTCCGTCGACGGCCCGCACCGTCTCGTACGAACGGTGAAAGAGCGAACGCAGCGCTGCGCCCAGCCCGGGCGGGCGCTTGTGCACGCGGTAGTGCTTGGTGAGCCCGCGGACCTCGATCACGGAGGCTCGGGTTCTAAACCGTCCCGCACGAGCGAGCAACCCAGAGCCGGATCGTCGCCGCGCGCCGTCGAGGATCCTCGAGCGAAATCGTGGTGCTTCCCTGTCCGGGCGCACCCTCCGCCGGGCGCGGGCGTTATGGAGGACGGATGGCGACGAAGAAGAGACCCGTCACGAAGAGTGGACGTCCTCGCAAGCGGAAGGGGGTGAAGCTCGAACCGACGGGGCTGGGCCCCCGGGAGCTGCGTCTCACCTTCTTCAGGGCTTCACTGGCTTGACGTCGTTCCGCGTCAGGACGAGCCGCTTCTCGAGCTCGTGCCCCACGGTGGCGAGGTCGGCCTCGGCCATGTCCGCCTCGCAGTGCGGGAAGAGCTCGCGCTCCTCCCAGCGGATGTGCCGCTCGAGCAGCTCCGCGAATGCGGTGAGCGACTGCCGCATCTCGGAGGGACGAGCCTGCCGCGCTGTCGCGAGCAGCCGGACCATCTCGGCGTGCTCGAACTGGAGGCGCTTCATGTCGGCAGGGGAAAGATGCCGCCCGAGCAGCTCCTCCTCTGCCTTGGTGTGCGTCAAGAAGAGGGTGTTCTCGAAGCGCCGCGCCAGCGCCAGCAAGCCGGGCAAGTCCTTCGGCGCCCCGGCGCTTTCCCCGTGACCGGCGAGGCCCTTCTTGAGCTGGAAGGCCACGAGCAGCGCTTGGTGGTGCTCGCTCGAGAGAGGCTTCAGCTGGCGGCTGCGCTTGAGGGCCATTGCGAGGCGCATGGTCTCCCAACGAACCATCCTGCGCAAGCCAGCGAACACGGTGTGGCTCTTCGCCTGGGGCCTACGTCCCCCTCGCCCCGCGACAGCGGGGAGAGGGGTTGGGGTGTGAGGGGCGGAGAGGGGATGAGCCCTCGCCCCGCTTGCCTGGGCTCCCGGCGCCCGGAGGCTAAGGCTCAATGCCAGTCAAGACCTGTCGAAAAATGGATCGCCCGGCCGCTGGGCGAGGGTGGGGCCCCGACGGGCTTGCCCGGCGGGGCGGGGGCCGCCTGCGCCCCCGGCGACTCA
>JBGQLS010000122.1:0-14192 GCA_041500205.1 Anaeromyxobacteraceae bacterium
CCGGAGATGCTTACGGCGCGTGCATCGAGCTCGCCGAGGTCGCGTTCCTCGTCGCGGCGGGTGCGCGGTAAGCCAGGATGCGCGGGAGGTCTGTCATGGGGCCTCGATGCTCGCGCGTCCCCGAGCCTCCCTCACCCCGACCCCCTCCCTCGCGGAGGGAGAGGGAGACGGGATCTCTCGATCTCGCAAGCGGTGAGAGGCAGATCGTGAACTCCTGGCGGCCGGAGTAGCCCGGGGCCCTGGGCCTGCAAGCCCACGGAATCAGATCGCGTTCAAACCTCTACGGTGCTCAGGAGCGGGGTCTCGCGGCGGGGCCGGAGGCGACCGGCGAAGCCGGGCCCGTCGTGAGGTGCGGGCGCTGCTTCTCGAGCCAGGAAGGGGAGACCCCCTTCACAGAAAGCAGATCCTCGAGGCGGCGGAATGGCGCCCGGACGCGGTGCGCGGCGATGGCCTCGGCCTTCTTGCGGCCGACGCCGGGCAGGCGCATGAGCTCGACCACGCTGGCGCGGTTCACGTCGATCCGCTCTCCGGTCGCGAGCGCCTTCTTGGCCGCGAAGCTGGGGCTGGCGGCGAGAAGCAGGGCCACGGCGACCACCGTCCGGAGGCGCGTCACGGCTGCACCTCGGCGTCGGCGGCTCCGAAGGCTGCGCCGTTGCCGTTCCCGGCGCGCGCATCGTCCCAGACGCGCTGCTCCCGGATGTGGAGGCAATTTGTGCCGATGGGCAGCGCGTCGAGATAGAGGTTGATGCTGCCGTCCCGGTTCGAGAAGGCCGCGCCGATCTTGAACCAGTGCTTCTTGTCCTTGCGCTCGAGGATGGCGTAGACGGCGAGGGGTTTCTTGCCCGAGCCGCCGGTGGATTCGTCCATGGGTGTCTCCTGTCCAGGCACGCGCCTCGCGGCCCGCGGTCAGGGGAGCAACCCGCGTGCCTCTCCAGAAGTCGCGTGCGCGGGCGTGGAGAGCGACCGAGGCGGCCGCTGGGCGGACGCCTGGAGCGTTCGGCGGACCCTGGCTAAGACGGACCCTGACTAGTTCACCGGAGGGAGGGGAAAGTGCACGGCGTCACCCAGGTCGATGGTTCCGAAGCGCGCCTCGTACTTGGCGATGTTGTCCTGGAGGGCGTGCAGGAGCCGTTTCGCGTGCTTGGGTGTGGTGATGGCGCGTGCGCGTACCACCGCCTTGGCCGGGTGCGGCTGGAGGTACACCAAGTCGAGTGTGAACTCCGTCTCGGTGTGGTTCAACATCGCCATGTTGACGAAGACGCCGTTGGCGATGACCGGGTCGATCTCGATCTGCACCTGGATGGAGCCGGGCTGCGGGGCTGTGGGTTTGTCGGCCATGCTCGCAGGATCACCGAAATGTCGCTTCGCTAGAAGGGGCTCCTCGCGGACCCGGGCTCGAGTCACGGAAGGGAAGTGGCCCGCAAGCGGCCTTCCCGGGTACAGGAAGGGGCGTGACTGCGCCCCCCCGCTCCTGCCATGCGTGAGGCGCCTGCGAGCAGTGTGAGGGGCGCTGCCTTCGACCTCGCGGGCGGCCCCGACGCCGTCCTCCTCCTCCATGGCCTCACGGGCTCGCCCTTCGAGATGCGCCACGTCGCGGAACGGCTCCACGCGAGCGGGATGCGCTGTCGAGCGCCCATCATGCCGGGTCACGGTGGAGATCCGCGCGCGCTGGCGGGCCTGACCTGGATGGCATGGGTGGAAGGCGCCCGGCGCGAGCTCGAGGCCCTCGACCGGTCGCGGCGCACGTTCCTGGTCGGCTGCTCGATGGGCGCGCTTGTCGCGTGCGCCCTCGCGCACGCGCTGCCGGACAAGGTGGACGCGCTCGCGTTGCTCGCCCCCGCCCTCCACCTGTCGGGCGCCGCGCGCCTGGCGGGCTTCCTCGCTCGGCGCACGCCGCTCGGGGAGCTGATCCCTTACGTCCCGAAGGTGGGTGGATCGGACGTACGGGACCGGGCCATGAGGCGCGAGAACCCGTCGATGCCCGCGGTGCCCCTCAAGGCGGTGGGCGAGCTCGTCGACCTCGCCCGCCACGTGGACGCGCTGCTCCCGGGCATCGCCGCGCCGGTACTGGTCGTCGCGGGACGGCGCGATCACACGGTGAAGCTGTCCGGAGCGCGCCGCCTCGCGCGTCGTATCGGGAGCGGCCCGGCCAAGCTCGTCGTGCTGGAGCGAAGCTTTCACCTCGTCGGCATCGACGTCGAGCGCGATCGCTGCGCCGAAGAGGTCGCGGGTTTCTTCGAGAAGATCTCCCAATGCGAGGAAGGCGAGGACGAGGGGGGCGCATGGCAGCGTACGTGATGGCGATCGACCAAGGGACGACCGGCACCACCGTCCTCATCGTCGACAAGCGGCTCGCGATCCGAGCGAAGGTGAACGTCGAGTTCCGGCAGATCTTCCCGAAGCCGGGCTGGGTCGAGCACGACCTCGACGACATCTGGGGCTCGGTGCACACCACCGTGCAGCGCGCGCTGCGCGAGGCAGGGCTGCGCGCCGGCGAGATCGGCGCCATCGGCATCACGAACCAGCGCGAGACGGTCGCGCTGTGGGACCGCCGCTCCGGCAAGCCCGTCCACAATGCCATCGTGTGGCAGGACCGCCGCACCGCGGAGCACTGCGCGCGGCTCAAGGCCGAGGGACGCGAGCAGGCCATCCGCGAGAAGACGGGCCTCGTCATCGATCCCTACTTCTCGGCGACGAAGCTCAGCTGGCTCCTCGAGAACGTGCGGTTCGCGCGCGAGAAGGCCGAGTCGGGATCGCTCGCGTTCGGCACCATCGACAGCTTCCTCACCTGGCGGCTCACGAACGGCGCCGCCCACGTGACCGACGTCTCGAACGCGAGCCGCACGCTGCTCATGGACCTGCGCGCGTGCGAGTGGGACAGCTCGCTGCTCGAGCTCTTTGGCGTGCCGCGGTCGGTCCTGCCCGAGATCCGCTCCAGCTCCGAGCTGTACGGCACGACGAAGAACGTGCGCGGCCTCCCCGACGGGATCCCGGTGTGCGGGATCGCGGGCGACCAGCAGGCAGCGCTCTTCGGCCAGGCCTGCTTCCACCCGGGCGACGCGAAGTGCACGTATGGAACGGGCGCGTTCCTGCTGCAGAACGTCGGCGCCGAGCCGGTGGTCTCGAAGCACGGGCTGCTCACCACGGTGGCCTGGAAGATCGGCCCGGAGACGAACTATGCACTGGAGGGGAGCGCCTTCATCGCGGGCGCGGCGGTGCAGTGGCTGCGCGACCAGCTGAAGCTCATCGAGAAGGCGCCGGACATCGAGGCGCTCGCCAAGACGGTCAAGGACTCGGGCGACCTGGTGTTCGTCCCCGCGCTGGCCGGGCTCGGCGCGCCACACTGGCGTCCCGAGGCCCGCGGGCTCGTGGCCGGATTGCACCGCGGCACGACCGCCGGGCACCTGGCGCGCGCCCTCCTCGAGGGGATCGCCTTCCAGATCTACGATCTCGCCGACGCCATGATGAAGGACGCCGGCAAGTCGGCCCCCACGTTCCGGGTCGACGGCGGCGCCTCGGCCAACGATCTCCTCATGCAGTTCCAGGCCGACCTCCTGGCCGTGCCGGTCGAGCGGCCGCGCATGCTCGAGACGACCGCGCTCGGCGCTGCGTTCCTGGCTGGACTCGCGGCCGGCGTGTGGTCCTCGCGTGACGAGATCGGCAAGAGCTTCAAGGTCGGCAAGCGCTTCGAGCCGAAGATGAAACCCGAGGACCGGGAGCGGTACCTCGCGAAGTGGCGCCGCGCGGTCGCGGCGGCGTAGGCGAGTCAGAACAGCCGGTCGAGCGCTTCGGCCACGCTCCCGACGGCCTGGATCTCGAGGCCGTCCGGAACCTCGGCGTGGCGCGCGTTACCGGCGGGGACGAGCGCGCGCGCGAAGCCGAGCCGGGCGGCCTCCGCCAGCCTTGCGTCAGCCTGCGCCACCGCCCGGACCTCGCCCGCCAGCCCCACCTCGCCCAGCACGAGAGTCCTCGGAGCGAGCGCGCGATCGCGAAAGCTCGACGCGAGGGCCGCCACACAGGCGAGGTCGGCGGCGGGATCGTCGAGCGTGAGCCCGCCGGCGACGTTGACGAACAGGTCGCAGCCCAGGATGTCGATCCCGACCTTCTTCTCCAGCACGGCCGCGAGGAGCGCGACCCGGTTCGAGTCCATCCCGAGCGCGGTGCGGCGCGGCGTGCCGAAGCTCGTCGGAGAGACGAGCGCCTGGACCTCGACGAGGAGCGTGCGCGTGCCGGACAGCGCCGCCGCCACGGCGCTTCCAGGCGCGTCCTCGGGCCGCTCCGAGAGGAAGAGCGCGGACGGGTTCTGCACCTCGGCGAGGCCGCGTCCCTTCATCTCGAAGACACCGATCTCGCTCGCCGAGCCGAAGCGGTTCTTGTGGGCGCGCAGCACGCGGTAGGGATGCGCCCCTCCGCCCTCGAAATAGAGGACGGTGTCCACGATGTGCTCGAGGACCCGTGGACCCGCGATGGCGCCGTCCTTGGTCACGTGCCCCACGAGGAAGGTCGGCGTCTCGGTGGTCTTCGCGTAGACCATGAGCCGAGCGGTCACCTCGCGGATCTGCGAGACGGTCCCGGGCGCGCTCATGAGCTCGGGCAGGTACTGCGTCTGGATCGAGTCGATGGCTAGCGCGGCCGGCTTGAGCTGCTCGGCGGCGTGGAGCACCTTCGTCGCGTCCGTCTCCGTGAACAGGTGCAGGTTCCCCGCCGTGACGCCCAGCCGGTCCGCTCGCATCTTCACCTGGCGGGCCGACTCCTCCCCGGAGACGTAGAGGACGGGACGGTCCGGAACCGCCTGCGCGATGCGTTCGAGCGCGGCGAGCAGGAGCGTGCTCTTGCCGATCCCGGGATCTCCGCCGAGGAGGACGAGCGAGCCGGGCACGACTCCTCCACCGAGGACGCGGTCGAACTCGCCGATGCCGGTCTCGAGTCGCGCCTCCTCGCTCGCGGTGATCTGGTCGAGCGGGACTGGTCGCGCCGGCCGTTCCAGGCCGGATCCGCGGAAGACCAAGCCGTGCGGCTCGACCGTCGTGACCTCCTCGTGCAGGGTGTTCCACTGCTTGCACGCAGGGCACTGCCCCAGCCACTTGGGTGAGGCGTGGCCGCATTCCGCACAGGCGAAGACGGTCCTCGATCTTTGTGCCTGCCTCGTCACGGAGGCACGCATAGCATGGCCATCTGACGCCAAAACCGCCGGGGTGGACGCCCAGCCAGGGATGATTGGTGACCGGGCCGGCGCCTTCCGACAGCCGCCCGTCGGCTCGCAGGGTTAGCTGGGTGGGCCGGGTGGCCCCCGGGCGTGCACACATTCGCACGCGGGTCTCACCGGCTGCTTCCCCGGAAACGAAAGACCGAGCGTGAGCACGGTTCGCGTCGGGCGGCGGGGCCGTCTCGCGGTTCGCGTCTCGCGAGGCTGCCCCCTCCTGAAGCCCGAGGCCTGAGGCCCGAAGCCCAGGTGCTAAGTGGGTAGCATTGCCTCCTGACCGGGTGAGCCACCGCACCTTCCGGTTTCCCGCGAGCCAGCCCTCCGCGTCGAGCCCGCCTCGGGCGCATTGTCAACCCTACCCTCGCTCCAGGGTTGACGACTCGACCCAGGCTGATAGGGTGCGTCCTCCATGTGCGTCGAACGAAGAGCGCTGCCGCCTGGCATCGCGCCCATCAGCGCCGACGAGGCGCGTCAGCTCATCCGCCATACCGGCTCCGAGCTCGAGGCGCTCCTCGCGCGCGCCAGGGCTGTCCGCGAAGCGGTGCACGGCAGCGAGGTCTCGCTGTGCGGCATCACCAACGCGAAGAGCGGCCGCTGCTCGGAGGACTGCGGCTTCTGCGCGCAGTCGGCGCACTTCCAGGACACCGGCGCGCCCGAGTACGGGATGATGAGCGCGAGAGAGATCGCTGACCACGCCCGGGCCGCGGAGGCGGCGGGCGCCCGCGAGTTCTCCATCGTGACGAGCGGCACGCGCCTCTCGCGCGAGGGCGAGCTGGAGGAGCTGGAGCGGGCCATCAGGCTGATTCGCTCGGAGACGACGGTCGAGCCTTGCGCCTCGCTCGGGCTCATGCGCAGGCCCGAGCTGGAGCGGCTCAAGAAGGCCGGCCTCGAACACTTCCACCACAACCTCGAGACCGCGAGGAGCCACTTCGCCAGCGTTTGCAGCACGCACACCTACGACGAGCAGCTCGCGACCATCCGCGTAGCCAAGGAGCTCGGCTACAAGCTCTGCTCGGGCGGCATCCTGGGGATGGGGGAGACTCCCGACCAGCGCGTCGAGCTGGCAGAGACGATCCGCGAGCTCGGCGTCGATTGCGTGCCGGTGAACTTCCTCAACCCAAGGCCCGGAACGCCGATGGCGAAGCTCAAGGCCATCACGCCGGAGGAGTGCCTCGCGGCGATCGCGGTGTTCCGGCTCATGATGCCGTCCGCGCACATCTTCGTCATGGGCGGGCGCGAGGTGAACCTGGGTGTCCTGCAGGACCGCATCTTCGAGGCGGGAGCGGACGGGACGATGGTGGGCAACTATCTCACGAGCGCCGGGACGCAGCCGTCCGAGGTGGTGGACATGATCCGCCGCCATGGGCTCGAGGTGAAGGCGCCCCCCGATCCGGCGCGCTGGGCCTTTCACGGAGAGGCCCCGCGGGGCGAGGCCGGCTGGAACCAGCGCGCCCTGGAGGGCGCTCCCGAGGGGCGGGGGCTCGCCCAGCAGAAGAAACCTCTCCCGGTCGTACCCTGAGAGGGGGGGCCTCGCATGCCGGGCGCGCTCTCCTGGATCGAACGCGAGCTCGCGGACCTCGAGGCCAAGGGGCTGCGCCGCACCCTGGAACCGCTCGGCGGCGCGCAGGGACCGGTCGTGGAGCTGGGTGGCCGCCGGCTGGTGAACCTGTGCTCGAACGACTATCTCGGCCTCGCGGCCGACGGCCGGCTGGTGCAGGCGGCGGTGGCGGCCACGCAGCGGGAAGGGGCCGGCGCCGGCGCTGCTCGCCTCGTGGCGGGCGACCTCCCGGTGCACGGCGCCCTCGAGCGACGTCTCGCCGACTTCAAGAAGACGGAGTCGGCGCTCCTCTTCTCCTCGGGCTATCACGCCAACGCGGGGGTCCTGGCCGCGCTCGCCGAGCGGGAGGACGCCATCTTCTCCGACCGCCTCAACCATGCGTCGATCGTCGACGGCTGCCGGCTCTCGCTCGCGAAGACATACCGCTATCCGCACTGCGATCTCGGAGCGCTCTCGCGGCTCCTCGCGGAGACGAAGGCGCGGCGGAAGCTCGTCGTCACCGACGCCGTCTTCGGCATGGACGGCGACGCCGCTCCGCTGGCCGCCATCGCAGACCTGTGCGACCGGCACGGCGCGATGCTCTACGTGGACGAGGCGCACGCGACGGGCATCCTCGGTCCAACCGGCGCTGGCTGGGCCGAAGCGGAGGGCGTCACGGAGCGCGTCGATGCGCTCATGGGGACGCTCGGGAAGGCGCTGGGGAGCTTCGGCGCGTTCGTGGCCGGCTCCGCCCAGCTCACCGCCTGGCTCACGACGCGCGCCCGGACCTTCATCTTCACCACCGCGTTACCTCCGGGCGCCTGCGGCGCAGCCCTGGCAGCCCTCGACGTGGTCGCCGTCGAGCCGGAGCGGCGCCTCCACCTCGACGCGCTGACGCAGCGCATGAAGGCAGGGCTCTCGGAGCTCGGGTTCGACATGGCGCGCGTCGTGGCCCCCATCTTCCCCGTCATCCTGGGCGAGGAAGCCGTGGCGCTCGAAGCGTCGCGCCGCCTGCGCGAGCGCGGTTACTTCGCCCGCGCTATCCGCCCGCCGACCGTGCCGGCCGGAACGAGCCGGCTACGCGTATCGCTGACGGCGCGGCACACCGAGGAGCAGGTGGACGGCTTTCTCGGCGCCATCCGCGAGGTGCTGGGCGAGCTGCGCCGTTAAGAACCCGGGTGTGAACGGCGTCGGCTCCCTCGGCCGCATGCTCCTGGTGATGGGCGCGGTCCTGGCGCTCGTCGGCCTTGGGCTCATCCTGGCGGAGCGGTTCCCAGGGCTGCGCATCGGGCGACTGCCCGGTGACATCAGGGTCGAGCGCGGGAACTTCCGCTTCTATTTCCCGCTCGCGACGTCGATCCTGCTGAGCATCATCTTGACGCTCGTACTGTGGATCTTCAGGCGGCGGTAGTCGCTCGAGGAGCCGTCACTTGAGGAGCTTCTCGACCCCGCGCTTCAGATCCTCGGCGGCGTCCTGGGTACGCTCCTCGTGAGTGGGGCTCTTCCAGCGGCGATAGAAGTAGCCCGCCGCGATGCCGAACGCGATCGCGATGAAGAGGGCGAGAATGAACCGTGTGTTGCGCATGACGGTCAGGCCTCCGAACCCCACCCGCGTGCCGCACGTCGCGCCACCGGCTCGAAACTCGCGACGCGCGCCACTATACGCGCTCGACCTGGTAGCCGCGCTCGCGCAGGGCTCGCAGGATGTCCTCGACGTGATCGGGGCCGCGCGTCTCGAGGGTCAGCTGCAGCTTGGTGTCTCCGAAGCGGTTCGAGAAGGCGCGGCTGTGGTGGACCTCGATGACGTTGGCCCGGTGAGTCGCGACCACCGCCGAGACCTTCGCGAGCTGCCCGGGCTTGTCCTGCAGCGCCACCACGATACGGACCAGCCGACCGTCGCGGACGAGCCCCCGCTCGATGACGCGCGCGATCACGTTCACGTCGATGTTGCCGCCCGAGACGATGGCGACCACGCGGAGGCCCTCGAGCCCGCGCACCTTGTGGTTGAGCAGCGCAGCCGTCGTCACGGCGCCCGCCCCCTCGACCACGGTCTTCTCCCTCTCGAGCAGGTACAGGATCGCGCTCGCGATCTCCTCCTCGGAGACGGTGACGACCTCGTCGACGTACTTCTGCGCGTGGAGGAACGTCAGCTCGCCGGGGCGCTTCACGGCGATGCCGTCGGCGAGGGAGGTCGCCTGCTCGACCGTGACGAGGCGCCCCTCCTCGAGCGAGGCCAGCATGCAGGGGAGCACCTCCGCCTCCACTCCGATCACCTTGACGGAAGGGGAGGAGGTCTTGAGCGCTACCGCCATGCCCGAGATGAGACCGCCGCCGCCAACCGGGACGAGCACGGCCTCCACGTTCGGGACCTGCTCGAGTAGCTCGAGCGCCACGGTGCCCTGGCCCGCGATGATGACCGGATCGTCGAAGGGGTGGACGAACGTCAAGCCGTCTGCCTGCTCCATCCGGCGCGCTTCGGTATACGCCTCGTCGTAGTTGGATCCGCTGAGGACGACCCGCGCACCATGGCTGCGGGTGTTCGCGACCTTGATGAGCGGCGTGCCCTCGGGCATCACGATGGTCGCCGCGATGCCGAGGCGTCCGGCGTGGTACGCGACGGCCTGCGCGTGATTGCCCGCGCTGGCCGCCACGAGGCCCGCAGCGCGCTCGGCGGGTGTGAGGCCAAGGAGCTTGTTGAGGGCGCCGCGCTCCTTGTAGGCGCCGGTCATCTGGAGGTTCTCGAGCTTGAGGAAGGCCTCGCACTTCGCCAGGCGTGAGAGCGAGTCGCTCCTCGCGCAGGGGGACAGGTAGATCTGATCGGCTATTCGGCTGCGCGCGGCCTGGACGTCCTCGAGGGTGACCATCGGAACGCGGACCGTACCTTCGAACGGACAGCCCAGCAAGGGAAGCATGCAGCCGCGAATCCTCGACCTTCGGTCGAGGATGGCGGTTCTCGGACACGTCCGGACCAGCCACTCAACGCCTGTGCGCCGCGCTGGGCGAGGGTGGGGCCCCGACGGGTTTGCCCGGCGGGGCGGGGGCCGCCTGCGCCCCCGGCGACTCAGCGCTGGTCGAGCCTGCGCGCCAGCTCCACGCGATTGCGGACACCGAGCTTGTCGAAGATCGTCTTGAGGTGACTCTTCACGGTCTGGGAGGCGATCCCGAGCCGCTCGGCCACCTCGCGGGAACGCAGGCCGTCGGCGACGAGCAGGGCGACCTCGCGTTCCCGCTGCGTGAGCCCATCCGCGGCCTCTGGCGGAGCGGTGGGCTCGCCGGCAGGCGCCACCGCCACGGGCACGCCCTCGCGCCAGACGTGGAGCTGCGTCCGACCTTTTCCGATCGCCGTCACTTCGATGCGCAGGCGCTCGCCGATCCTCTCCATGACCAGGCAGCGACGGATTCCAGGCATCCCGTTCTGGGCACCCTCGGCGAGCCCCTTCAGCTCGGCGGGGAGCTCTCCGCCGTCAGCAACCTCATTCCAGAAGGATCGGAGGAGCTCCTCGGACTGTCTATCGCACTTTAAGTGAAATGTCTGGTCGGAATATGCCGAAGCACCCCTAGGTGCGGTCGCTCGCGATGCCGCTCTCAGCATGGCCACCCCCCCGTCCCTGACCTCGGGACCATGATTGGTCACGAATCCCCCTACACCCGACACGGTACGGAAACGTGCCGAGGGTCAGGAACGGGAAATTTGGGGCTACCCTGGCTGGGGGACTGAATCCTCGCAACCGGCCGGAATTCTTAGTATAACCCAGGCAGCAAAATCCGCTGGATGGAGGAGCCTCCCTGCGGCGCGGACGAAGCGATAAGCCGGACAGGCCTTGTAACCGGCTCGACACAGCGTGGCCACGACGAGCCGTGGAGGCGCATTTGGGCCGCCGGCGACGGCTGCACAGTGACCTGGATGTGTCTTCACGAGCAATGGACAAGGCATGAGCGTGGCCCCCCGCGAGGAAGCTAGGCAGGGTGGCCAGGGCACGCGAGGGCCTGATTGTGAGGCCTGAGAGGAGCCCACCTCGATACAGACTGCCTCCGGATGGGCTACCGAAGCTCGACCTCGAAGCCGATACGGCGTGCCGTTTCGAGGAGCTCGTCGGTCGGCGCGACCTTGAGACGAGGGCGGATGACCGTCTCGGAGTCCATCGGGATGACGGCGCGTACGCTCACCGAGCAGCCTCCCGGGTGGCGGCCCAGCAAGGCTTTCAGCTTCTCCGCCTTCTCGCGCGTGAGGGCGTCGGCGTCGACGCGTAGCGCGATCTCGGAGGTCTTCTGGTTGCGCACGTCGGAGAGGAGCTGGATGTCGATTGCCGTGATCTCGGCGCGCGGGTTTTCCTCGTCCCGCATGTTCATCCGAATCTGTCCGTGAACGATGATGGGCTCGTCCCGCTTGACCATCTCCTCCCAGTCCGTCCAGCCTTTCTGACCGGGCCGGTTGCCTTGCGGCGGGCGGCTGCTCCAGGCGACCACTTCCGCCGTGCCGGCGAGGTCCTCCAGCGTGAAGAACCCGAAGCGGGTCCCCTTTTCCTTGTTGGTCTTCTCGCGTAGCGAGGCGACGACGCCGACCACTGCGACCTTGTCGTCTTGACGCTTGACGGCGACCTGGGCGCAGGTGCACGAGGCGTAGCGCCGGGCCTCGCGCTCGTAACCTTGCAGCGGGTGACCGGTGAGGTAGAAGCCCAGCGCCTCCTTCTCGAACGAGAGCCTCACCCGCTCCGGCCATTCCTCGACGCGCAGATCGCCGACCATGTCGCCGACGATGGGATAGCGGGGTTTCACCTCCACGGCCGCGGCGATCCCGAAGAGGCTCTTCTGCCCGGAGAGGCGATCGGCCTGCGCCGCCGAGCCGGCGGCGAACGCGGCCTCGATGCCATGGAAGAGCTGCCAGCGGGGCACGCCCTCGAAATCGAGCGCGCCGCACTTCACCAGGGCTTCCATCACCTTCTTGTTGATCTTGCGGGAATCGACCCGCGCCGCGAAGTCGAAGAGCCCCTTGAACGGGCCGCCCTCGTCGCGGGCGGCGAGGATGGCCTGCACGGCCGACTCGCCCACGCCCTTCACGGCACCGAGGCCGAAGCGGATCTGGCCCCTGAGCCCCGTGGACTCGGCGGCTTCGCCGCCAGGCGGGGGAGAAGCCCCCGCGCTACGGAATTCCGCGGCGCGGCCAGGCGGGGCGGTCTCGGATGACGCGGCCGGCGCGAGGGCGGCCACCCCGCCTGGAATGGCACTGAAGGCGGCCTGCGACTCGTTCACGTCCGGCTGCAGCACCTCGATCCCGCTCTGACGCGCCTGGGAGATGTGGAGCACCACCTTGTCCGTGTCGGAGGCCTCGCTCGAGATGAGCGCCGCCATGAACTCGACCGGATAGTGCGCCTTGAGCCACGCCGTCTCGACGGTGAGGAGGCCGTAGGCCGCCGAGTGGGACTTGTTGAATCCGTAGGCCGCGAACTTCTCCATGATGTCGAAGATGCCGCCCGCTACCTGGCGATCGATGCCGTTCCGCTGGCACCCCTCCATGAAGCCGGACCGCTCCTTCGCCATGACCTCGGGCTTCTTCTTCCCCATGGCGCGGCGAAGCAGGTCGGCGCTGCCCAGGCTGTATCCGGCCAGGACTTGCGAGATCTGCATCACCTGCTCCTGGTAGACGATGACACCGTAAGTGTCCACCAGGATGGGCGCGAGCTTCTCGTGCGGGTAGGCCACCGCCTCACGGCCGTGCTTCCGGTCGATGTACACGTCGACCATGGTCCGGCCGTCGTCGAGCTTCTGATCGAGGGGCCCGGGGCGGTAGAGCGCGCCGGCGGCGATGACGTCCTCGAACCGCGAAGGCTTCATCTGCATCACCATCTCGGTGAAGCCGGAGGACTCCATCTGGAAGATGCCGGCGGTGTCGCCTCGGCCGATGAGGTCGTAGACGGCCGGATCGTCGATGGGGATCTGGTCCGCGGCGAGGCTCCCTCGGTCCGGATGGTTCCGGCGGATGAGCCTTATCGCGTCGTCGATGACGGTGAGGGTCTTGAGGCCGAGGAAATCGAACTTCACCAGACCCGCCGCCTCGGCCTCGTCCTTGGCGAACTGGCTCACGAGTTGCCCCGAGTCGGGGTCCTTCGTGACCGGGACGTACTCCCAGAGCGGCTTGCCGGCGATGACGACGCCCGCCGCGTGCAGGCCCGCCTGCCGGTTCAGGCCTTCGAGCGCCATCCCGATGTCGAGGATGTCCTTCTCCGTCACCTGCTGCTGGCGGCCGTCGCCGTCGACGAAGGAATGCACGACCTTCGGCTTCTCGTACATCTCC
Source organism: Anaeromyxobacteraceae bacterium (assembly GCA_041500205.1). GTDB lineage: Bacteria > Myxococcota > Myxococcia > Myxococcales > Anaeromyxobacteraceae > Anaeromyxobacter_A. Next base: position 13,033 of record JBGQLS010000122.1, read on the forward strand.
TTGAGGCGCGGCTCGGGCGCATGTTTCTCGGAGCCCTTCTCCGAGCCCTTGCTTCCGAACACGAGATCCCGGAGCGGCGGTGTCTTGCCCTGCACCGGCTCCGGGACGAGCTTCGCGATACGGTCGCCCTCGGCGAAGGGCAGACCCATGACGCGCACGACGTCGCGTATGACGGATCGTGCCTTGAGAGAGCCGAAGGTGATGATCTGGCCGACGTTCTCCTTCCCGTACTTACCGGTCACGTAGCGGATGACTTCGTCGCGCCGGTTCTGGCAGAAGTCGACGTCGAAGTCGGGCATCGAGACGCGTTCGGGGTTGAGGAACCGCTCGAAGAGCAGGTTCCACCTCAGCGGGTCTAGGTCGGTGATGCGCAGCGACCACGCGACGATGGACCCGGCGCCCGAACCCCGCCCAGGGCCGACCGGCACGCCGTGCTCCTTCGCCCAGTTGATGAAGTCCTGCACGATGAGGAAGTAGCCGGAAAACCCCATCTTCTGGATGACGGAGAGCTCCATCTCGAGCCGGAGCCGGTACGCGTCGGCGTCGAACGCGTACTTGCCGCCGATCTCGCGGAAGCGCCGGTCGAGGCCCGCGCACGCGAGCTTCCCCAGGTACTCCTCCTCGCTCGAGCTGTCGGGCAGCTGGAACTTCGGCAGGTAGTTCTGCCCGAGCGTGAGCTCGACGTTGCACATCTCGGCGATGCGGATGGTGTTGTCGATGGCCTCGCGCATGCCAGGCAGCGCCTGGACCATGTCGTCTGGCGAGGTGATGAAGAGGCCGTCCGTCTCGTGCCGCAGGCGCTTCGGGTCGGAGAAGGTCTTTCCCGACGCGATGCACATGAGCACCTCGTGCGCCTTGGCGTCCTCGCGCTTCGCGTAGTGCGCGTCGGCGGTGGCGGCGAGCGGAACGCCTTCCGACTCGGAGAGCTCGGCCAGGCGGGCGTTCACCTCGAGCTGCTCCCTCATGCCGTTCGACTGGACCTCCAGGAAGAAGGAGCCCGGCTCGAAGATCGACTTGTCCTCTCGCGCGACGCGGCGCGCGGCATCCATGTCGCCCTGGCGGCACAGGCGCGGGATCTCGCCCGCCAGGCAGGCGGTGAGCCCTACCAGGCCGCGGGCGTGATCCTTGAGGAGCTTCTTGTCGATCCGCGGGTCGTAGTA
>JBGQLS010000123.1:0-14168 GCA_041500205.1 Anaeromyxobacteraceae bacterium
GACCCGGAGATCGTGGCCGCCGTGCTCCGTCGGCTGCCCTACGCGGTCGGGCGGTACGCACACTCGGAGTACCAGACGGTGCTCTCGCTCGAGCTCAAGGCCGCTCTGGACGGAATCGCTCCCGCGGGTACGCCGCGCCACTTCGTGGTGAACACCGGGGCCGAGGCGGTCGAGAACGCGATCAAGGCCGTGCTCCTCAACCGCGTGAAGACGCGAGCCGACGATCCGGGTCGCGTTCCGGCCGGTGGACCTCTCGATGGACGGAGCCTCTTCATCGTCTCGTTCGACGGGGCCTTCCACGGCCGGACCCTGGGAAGTCTGGCGGCCACCCAGCGCAAGCGGGCCAGGATCGGATTCCCGACCTTTGACTGGCCCCACGCCACGTTCCCGGTCGAGGACCCGAGGTCGGTCGCGCGGACGCGCCGGCGCGAAGAGAAGAGCCTCGAGCAGGTATGGACGTTGCTCGTCACGGGGCGGACGCCGGGCGCCCCCAGGCCCAGGGAACAGTTCCGGCTCCTGCTCGCCGCGTGCGAGGATCTGCTCTCCCGCTTGCCACCCGATCGCGCCGCCCGGGCAGGCCTGGTGCGGGAGTTCGTCGCGGAGCAGCGAAGGGCGATCGACGCCGACACGCTCGAGCGTGCGAAGCGGGCGGCTGGGGTCCTCGTCGAGCCGATCCAGGGTGAGGGCGGGCTTCGCTTTGCCTCGGCCCACTTCTTCCAGCAACTCCGCCTGCTGACGCGGATCTACGACGTGCCGCTGGTGTTCGACGAGGTCCAGACCGGCTTGGGAGCTACCGGCCAGCTGTGGGCGCACGAGCTCTTCGACCTCCCCTGTCCGCCGGACGTGGTGGTCTGGGCCAAGAAGGCGCAGAACGGCGTCCTCTTCGTGAGCGAGGAGCTGGCAACGTTCTTCCAGGAAGAGAAGAAGTTCAACACGACCTGGGAGGGAGACTCCGTCGGCATGGTCCGGCTCCTCGCGTTCCTGGGGAAGCTCGACCTCGAGCAGGTCCGTCGGACGGGCGCCCTGGCGAGGGAGGGGCTCGAGCGGCTGGCGAGGGACTACCGTGGCCTCTTGCAGTCCGTCCGTGGCGCTGGCTGCTTGCTGGCCTTCGGCGTGGTGAGGCCCGACTGGCGCGAGTGGCTCCGGGATAGGGCTTTCCGCCACGGGCTCATCCTGCTGCCAGCGGGCGAGCGGACGCTCCGGTTCTACCCTCGCTACGACATGCAGCCCTACGCGATCGAGGAGGCTTTGAGCTTGCTCCGCCGCGCGGTGGAGGACCTCGTCGGCGGGCGTACTTCCGCCCAGGTCCCGCGAGGGCCGGAGATCCGCGTCGGGACGCTCGAGGCGCGGCCAGCCACGCTCCAGGCCGTCAATCTGGAAGAGGACGTTCCACAGCTCCTGCCGCAGGTCGTGGCCGTGGAGGGGGAGCGGTACGGGAACCTGGCGCATTACCCACCGGAGGTGCTCAGGGCCGGACGTAGGCCACTCCTCCAGTATCCGGCCGAAACGCTCGCCTCCACCCTGGCCAGCCCGCGGGCGTGCGGCGTGGCCCTGCGCGACCGTGTCTCGCAGCGGCTCGTCGGCTACGCCCTCGGAAGTCCCCTCGAGAACCACGGTGAGCTCGGAGTCCGCGACGATCCCCGCTACGGAGAGAACGACGGCTTCTACCTCCAGGCCATGGCAGTCTCGCCGACGCTCAGGAACCAGGCCGAGGTCGAGGCCATGGTCCTGGACCTGCTCCGCGAGCGCGTGCAGAGGCTCGGTTTCGCCACGATCTCGACGCTCATCGAGGCCCGCCTGATGGAGACGGGTCCCCGGTGGATGCGCGACGCCGCGGTGCTGGAGGTCGTCGACGACTACCTCCGGAGCGGGATTCGCTTCGTCTACCTGCAGGCGCCTTGCTGAGGACCTGCCTCCGGAGGGCGATCAAGGCGGGCAAGTTCTGAACGTGCGAACGGATCAACCGCACCGGATCAGCCGGGCAGAAATACCGTGCCCTGCCGGCGCGCGGTAGCGCCTGACGCGGGCGCGCTCGAACTCGGACGCGCCGCCCGAGAGCGCGGCGCGGAGCAACTGTCGATCGCGCTCACGGTCCACCGTGCGGAGCGCAGCGGCGGGCGTGAGCCACGCGACCTCGTCCACCTCGTCCAGAGTGGGGAGCGGGCCCTCGCGGACGAGGGTCATATGCCAGAAGAGCACGACCTTCGGGCCGCGGCGCGATTCGTAGAGGGTGGTCCCGGCGAAAGCGCCGAGCCGCGCCTGACAGCCGGTCTCCTCGGCGACCTCGCGTAGCGCGGCTTCCTCGAAGCCCTCGCCCTTCTCCAGCTTGCCCTTCGGGAGCGTCCAGTCACCTCGTTGCGATCGATGGATGACCGCGAGCCTGCGCCCCGACGTCGTTGCCCTCCACAATATCCCACCCGCGGCTTGGACGATCTCCATGCTCCCGAGAGCGTAGCCTCACGACCGTGACGACGGCGTGGCGATGTCGTGCCAAGCGCACGGCGGTCACGGCTGCGCCGCGCATGGCTCCGAGCTGCGGCTTCGCCGGGCCGTCCATCCTGCCGGAACCCTTGCCCCGGCGCCTCCTCGCCGGTGGCGTTCGCGGAGACTTCACGACAGCGTCGCCGACTTGTCAGCGATCGAGGCGCATACGGTGCGGGTCCTCGCGGACGATCCACTTCTCGCAGGAGAGACGCCATGAGCCGCCGAGTCAGCCGTCCTGGATCCAAGGTCGCTGGCCGAACCGTGATCGCGCTCGTCGCGCTCTTCCTCGCGCGCTCAGCCGGCGCGGCTCCCAAGGTGGTCCTCATCTCGCTGGACGGCGCCACCCCCAGGATCGCCGAAGCCTTCCTGGAGACGGGTGTGCTGCCGCGAGACCAGGGTCTCGGGCTCCTCCGCAGGGCGGGTGTCGTCGCCGAGCGGAACGTGGTGATCACGCCCTCTCTCACCGCGCCCAGCCACATCGCCATCGCCACCGGCTCGAGCGCAGCCCGAAACGACATCAGCGCCAACACGTTCCACCTGCTCGCGAGTCCGTTCACCACGACGGTGAGCGGGTTCTCCGCGCCCATCGGCGGCTACTCCCTCGACGGGCCTGCTGAAAGCACCACGCTCACGGCCAATCCGATCTGGCACGCGCTCCGGGCGTCCGGGAAATCCGTCGTGGCGGCGACGTTCCCGGGCGCGGACGGCCTCGACGTGAAGGTACCCGGGCTCGCGAACAGCCCGATCGTGCAGCCGGCGCACCTACGAACCGTGGATTTCACGGTGCCGTTCGGCGAGTTCGGTGGCGCCGCCGCGAAGGGCTTCACGATCGGCGCGGCGGACTTCGGCCCCGCGCCGGCGGCCACCGTCGCGCAGCTGGGCGCGGCGGGGCGGAAGAGCTTCAGCCCGATCCTCCAGACAGTGCAGCCGCTCGACACGTTCACCGTCACCGGAGGAAAGAGCTACACCATCCAGGCCGCCGCGCTCGACACCACCGACGACGGTCGCGTGGACTACGACACGCTCGTCTTCTTCGACGCGGCCCTCGGCATTGCGCCCGGGCCGTTCGCGCTCCCTTCGACCGGTCCCGCGTACGTGAAGGCGAGCGACAGGCGCTCGAGCCCGTTCTTCCTCGAAGGGAGCGCACGGCGGGCCGGGACCGCGTTCTTCGTGAGCGCGATCGCTGCCGATCTCTCGATCGTCCGCGTCGCGCGCTACGCGGCGAACGACATCCCCCCGAATCCGGCGGTGCAGTCGAACGTCGACGACATCAACACGCACGTCGGGTTCTGGGCCGCGCAGGCGGACTTCCGCATCCCGGAGAAGCTCAGCCCGGGCTTCGCGAGCTTCCCGGACGCCGATCTCGAGGCCATCTACGAGGACCAGGTTGTGACGTTCGTCGACTACCAGACCAGGGTGGCGCTGCGGGCCATCGAGCAGAATCCGAACGCCGATCTCGTGATGGTGTACATCGAGCAGCCCGACGGCTCCGAGCACCAGTTCCTGCTCGTGGACCCGCGGCAGCCCACGAACCCGCTCGACGCGACGAGCATCGGTTCGAAGCAGGACCCGGCGAAGGTCGCACGCTATGCAGGCTACGTGCAGGTGGCCTACCAGACGGCGAACCGGGCGGTGCAGCGGCTCATCGAGGCGGTCGGCGTCGATCACACTGGACGTCCTCGCAGCGACGTGATCGTCGTCTCGGACCACGGCTTCGACCCGTTCCACACCGCGGTCAGCATGGGCACCCTGTTGCAGGGCGCCGGGATCGACCCGTCGCAGGTGAGGGCGGTGACGTCGGGTCCTGCGGTGAACCTCTACATCAACCTCGCCGGCCGTGGGCCTGGCGGGTCGGTGACTCCCGAGCAGTACATCGCGCTGCAGAAGCAGCTCGTGGACCTCCTGCGGGGCCTGCAGGACAATAACGCGTTGTACACGCGCGGCGCGCGGAGCGTGCCGGTCTTCGACAAGGTGTTCGCGCGGCCCAATCTCCCGGTCGGGGATCCGTCATTCGGCCGCACGACGAGCCACGTCATCGGGCAGGACTCGGGAGACATCTTTGCGATGCTGGCGACCGGCTACAACTTCGACGGCGCGCAGTCGCCCGTGGTGCAGCGCTCCGGAGACCCCATCTCCACGTCGCCGGTCCTGTCGCTGCCCAACTTCTACGGGGCGCACGGCTACGATCCGAGCCTCGCGCACATGAGCGCGATCCTGTACGCGGCGGGGCCCGATATCCGCAGGCACAAACGCCTCGAGTCCGTGCGGAACGTCGATGTGGCGCCCACCATCGCCCGCATCCTCGGGGTGAAGCCCGATCCGACCGTGGAGGGGAGGGTCCTCGAGGACCTGCTGAAGCGGCCCGGTGAAGCTCGACGCGAGGACGAGGAGTAGGAGCGTCCAGTCGGGAGAGGCCCACTTCGCGCTGCACGCTCGTCACTCCGGCTGTGCGCGGGCCCGTTCCGCCCGCGCGTCCTGCGTGACGAGGTTTCACCAACACGTGAGCGAGACGCCCCGCGGCCGTCACACGAGGGACGGAGATTGTGCAGGAGCTCACGTGACGAGGACCCTCGCGCACATCTCGGATCTCCACATCGGGCGCGATGCGCGGTCCGACGCTGCCGCCGTGGACCTCGTCCAGGAGCTCCTCGAGGAGGAGATCGACGCCGTCCTGCTGACAGGCGACATCACTCACCGCGGCCGCCGGGCGGAGCTGGCCGCCTTCGAACGCATCTTCTCTCCCCTGGCCGCAGGGCTGGTGCTCGTCCCCGGCAATCATGACCGAATGGGCGAAGACGCTGCGCGCACGCTCATGCCGGGCGACCGCGTGCAGGTGGAGCTCCGTCCAGGCCTGTTCCTCGTCCGGCTCGACTCGACCGCCGCGCACAACCGGCGCCTCCTCCACTCGCACGGAGAGGTGACGCTGGGTGACATCGCGGCCGTGGAACGAGCCCTGGCTAGCGCACCTCCGGGCGCGCTCGTCGTCCTCATGCTTCACCACCACCTGCTGCCCCTCCCGGAGGACGACCTCGGCGAGCGCATCGTCTCTCTCCTCGGGTGGCCCAATGCGGCTGAGCTCGATCTGGGCCGCGACCTCCTCGATCGGTTGCGGGGGCGCTGCGACCTCGTCCTGCACGGGCACCGCCACGTTTCCAGCGAGTTCGTGATCGAGTCGAGCAGTGGCCGCTCGCTCCACGTCCTCAACGCAGGGAGAACCCCCGCGCTCGGACGTGCCCGCGTCATGAGTCACGCTGAGGGGCGCATCGTGGCGCAGGGCTGGCTCGAGCTGGCACGTCCGAGTCAGCTGGCCACAGCCCTGTCACGAGGGCGCGACCGATTCGTCGCATTCGCTCGCGGGCAGCAGGCGCCGCTGGAGCGCGCGTAGAGCGCAGGCTTGTAACGCGCCTGTGTGTGGAGGGTGAAATCTCTGCGTTGGGGCGAGACGCTGAAGCGGGACCCGGATGCAGATCCAACGCCATTCGGGTTGGCGCCGTCATCCGACGAGCCGGCATTCGTCTTTCGACGCACACCGCCTGCTTCGTCGACGACCGACTATTTCAAGGACCAAGCGCGTACGCAGTGATAGGCAGGGGAGGTCCCCGCGGACGCGATCCGCGCCGGCCCGTACCGGAACGCGAAGAACGCGCAGTGGACGCAGCTCCACGACCGCCATCGCTGCTGCACCGCTTGGTCGAGGCAGCAGTCGTAGGATGGGCAGTAGAGATTGCGGTGAGTCTCCACATCCCTGCAGTCTGGATTGATGAGGTTGAGGAGCTCGCTGGGGTCGGGCAGGGGGAGCATGAGCATCCCCATACACCGCCCATAACGGCGCGTCCGTCGGAGATTCGGCGACAACTTGGTGAACTCGGATGGTGCGCGCTGCGCGCCTGTTAGGCACGGCGCCGCCACGCTCTCGACTCGGAAACGTCGGTGGCTTCCGGCCAGCCTGTCGGCGTGACATCGCGCGGATCGAACGGGCCCGCCCGGAGGAGGCCCGCGTTCCGTCCGGGCGCGGGCTCCTCCTCGCACCTTCACGCCGTCTTCACAGATTCGGCACCGCTGCCTGGTTCCGACATCTGCTACGGATGCAGCCTTCCAGTTTCCATGCGGCGCGGGTACTCGTGCCGTGCCTTGCCACGGCTGCGTCCACCTCGGGCTCGAGCCCGCCCGTGGGAGCGTGAGGTTTGGGATGAAGAAGGCCACCACGATCATGATCCTTGTCGTCGGTCTGGTACTGGGCGTTGCTCTCGACCGGGTGATCGCGTCTTCGCCCCCGCGTGCCGCTGCCGCGCCGACAGCGCAGGCTCCGGTCGCTGCCGCGCGGAGTGCGCCACCGGCCCCCGTCCCAACCCAGAAGGTCGACGATCCCAGGGCAGTGTACCGGGTCCCGCTGGAGGACTCGCCCGTGCGTGGCCCCAGTGACGCCCTCGTCACGATCGTCGAGGTATCGGACTTCGACTGTCCCTTCTGCAAGCGGGCTGCACCGACTATGAGGGAGATCGAGAAGGCGTATGGCGGGAAGGTGCGCTTCGCCTTCAAGCACAGCCCGCTCTCGATGCATGCGCACGCGGTGCCGGCGGCGAACATCTCAGAGGAGGCGCGCGTCCGCGGCGGGAATGCGAACTTCTGGGCCATGCACGACGCGCTCTTCGAGATTGCCGGCCTCGATGCGGCGTCGATGACGAAAGCGGCCGGGGAACTCGGAATCCCCGAGGAGCGGGTAAAAGAGGCCCTGACGACGAACCGTTACCTAGACCGCATCCGCCGCGATCAGAACCTCGTGTACTCGCTGGGAGCGCGCGGGACCCCGACCTTCTTCCTCAACGGACGAAAGGTCGTCGGCTCCCAGCCGTTCGCGGCCTTCAAGGCCGTCATCGACGAGGAACTCGTCAAGGCTGAGGGACTCGTCAAGTCGGGCGTGGCGGCGAAGGACATCTACGCGAGGACGATCGAGAAGGGCTCCACCGCCCCGGTCATGATGGCGGCGCCCGCCAGCCCGGCCCCGGCGCCGCGCACGGACGTGGTGGTGGCCATCCGCGGTGACGACCCGGTGCACGGCGAGGCGCGCGCTCCCGTGACGATCGTGGAGTTCGCCGATTTCCAGTGCCCCTTCTGTTCGCGCGCCGGTGGCACGGTGAGGGACGTCGAGCAGGCGTTCGGGAAAGACGTGCGGATCGTCTGGAAGCACCTGCCGCTCGGGCTTCATCCGAACGCGATGCCGGCCGCCCTCGCCGCCGAGGCGGCGCGCGAACAGGGCAAGTTCTGGGAGATGCACGACAAGCTGTTCGCGAACCAGCAGGCGCTCTCGGGCTCGGCCTTTGAGCAGTACGCGAAGGACCTGAAGCTGGATCTCAAGCGCTTCAAGGCGACCCTGCAGGCGCCCAAGACGAAGGAGCGGGTCGAGGCCGACCTCGCCGCGGCGACCGCCGGCGGCGTGGCCGGCACGCCCACGTTCGTCGTCAACGGGGAGGTCGTCGTCGGCGCGGAGGGCCTCCGGGAGGTCGTTGGCCGGAAGCTCACGGCCGCGAGGCTCGCGAAACGATAGCCGTGCGCGGCGTGACGCTCATGGCCGTGATCGCTCCCATCGAGCCGCCTCGGCCGCTCGCCGGCCAAGGTGCATGGGGCCACTGAAGCCACGAGCGAGCGGCGAGCCATTCGAGCTCGGCCTGAGCTCGCCGCGCGGCGGCGGAGCCGTCCACGTCCGTGCGAAGCTATGGAGCGTTACGGAGAGACGCGAGCCAGACCGGCGGATGGGAGCCGGCCTAGCTCAAAAAGCTCGTTGCCGGCGGCCCTCGTTGCGCGGATTGTACATATGATTGTTTGTCGGATGCACGTCAAGGGGAGGCCATCCCGTCCTACAGACATACCGACGTCGCGCTTCTGAGGCGCGTGTCTAATCGCAGTCAATGTTCAGTGTCTGTCACGCAAACGTTTCTACATGTGCCATGCGTTACGGATTAGCCTGCGTGCCCTTCGAGAAGAACACCAGACAATCGTCGCGAAGGAACGCGCCAGGGTGGATCAGCTGGCTGGAGTTCACCTCGCCAGAATGAGTGGCGCCAATCGGGGTGCTGCGGATGGCGAAGCCGCACCCCAGAACTTCGAGTATGTGGCAATCCAACGTCACGCCGCGGCGCTGCAGCCTCACCCTCGCCGGAATCGTGTTGCTCGTATTGGCCCTTGGCGCGGGATGCGGGGGAACCGAGCGCGGTGGGGCCGCGCGCCTCGCTATCTCGGGCGCGGCGCTCAGCGCAGGCCTCACGAAGATGGTCGTGACGATCAGCAGGGGCAGCGGTCCAGACTTCGCACCTCTCGTCGAAACTCTGAGCACGGCCGGGACCAACGGGAGCGCCTTCATCAGCGGGATCCAGGCAGGGACGGGGCGCCAGTTCGACGTCGTCGGCTACGACTCTTCCGGTCAGCCCCTCTGCAGCGGTTCGGCGCAGAGCGACATCGTTCCCGGTGCGATGGCCACGGTCTTTCTCGTTCTCGAGCCGGCGCCCGGGCCGGTTATCCAGCAGTACGCTGCGCCCGTCATCGACTTCCTTTCCGCATCGCAGACGCTCGTTGCCCGAGGTGGCACGGCGACACTCGGAGCTTCCGCCCACGATCCGGACGCGGCCGATACGGTCTCGTACCAGTGGGCGGCGACCTGCGGGACGTTCGACGATGCGCGGAAGCCAGCAGTCGCTTGGACGGCACCTAACGCCGCGGGGAGCTGTCAGGTATCGCTCACCGCGGCTGACGGGCGCGGGGCTTCGGTGCAAGCGTCTCTCCCGATCGAAGTCTTCTAGATTAGCTTCGGTGTGCTGACCGAGCTCTCCTCGGGACGACGCACGCCGGCGCCGGTTCGATCGTAGTCTCGATGTACGTCAGCCGGCCGTCCGATTGAATTGCGCGGGGGTCGGATTGAGTATTGACCCGGTCTGCGCTCGAGGAATAGTGGCTACTTGGCGCACTGTCGGGGCCAAGCGCCGTGGGCGGTGTCGCGCTTCCTTCACGCAAACGTTGCCACGCGCACCTGTGTGGAAGGGTAGCGTGCATTCACTCCACGAGCAGGGGTCGTCCGTTGCAAGAGAGGTCGCAGCGCTCGAGGAGCATTCCGTCCAGGAGGCAGTCCATGTCGAGACGAGGAATAGAGACAAGGCAACTACTCGGAACAATCTCAGCCATCCTGCTCGGAGTGAGCGGGACGGCCTCGGCGCAGAGCGCGCCTCCGCCGTGGAACCTCAACGGCTCCGATACGCTCGAGTTGGTGGTGAAGGACGCCATTTCGGCGGCGCAGGTGGCGCCCAATGGATTGGGGGGCGTGCTTCTCACCCCTGGCTTGGTCAACTACGTCGGCGGCGGGTCGGGAACCGCCGAGTCAGCGCTGACCAGCAACGTCCAGGCGATCGGGCCGATGTCGCGCAATTTCAGCCAGACGGTGCTGACGGCGCACCCGACCTGGGCCCCGAACGTCCAGGGCTGCGTCGCTCTCGACGCCGCCGTGATCGTCACGAAGAACGTGGCCACGCGCGCCAAGAACCTGGTGGCCCCGAACGCGCCGAACGTCGCCGAGCAGACCAACAAGGCGATTCCGAACGTGACGTCGGCGTACACGCCCGGCGTGCCAGGCTCGGGGTACTCGCAGCTCATCGAGCTCATCGTTTCGGGCATCGATGGCTCGGGCAGCACCGCCGCTTGTTCGGATCCCAGGCGCGTCCAGGCCGTGGCGGACTTCGCGGCGGCCAACAACGTTCCGACCCTCGACACCTTCTACCGCCGCGATGACAACTCCGGAACGACAAACATCTTCCAGGACAAGATGGCGGTCGGGCGCTTCTGTAACGGGCGGGCCCGCGGCATCCTGGGAACGAACACCGTCAATCCCAACCTGAACAACCAGGACCTCGATCCCATTCGCCGGCCCTGCACGCTCGCCACGGGCCAGCTCGCGACCAACTGCACCAACGTCGCCACGGGTGTCTCCTGCACGCCGGCAAGCAATCCTGCGGGCTGCGCCGGAACGAACACCTGTCCGTGCACGCACGGGCTCGTTGTCGCGCTCTCGGTGGGCGACCCACCCCAGGTCGACGTCACCACGACCATCGCCGACCGTGTCGCGGCCGATCTGAACGGCCAGACGTTCGGATACGCCGGCCGCGAGGCCGCTCGCCAGCCCGGTGCGCCCACCAACGCTCCGTTCATGAACAGCACCACCTACAACGACGGCGTCGTCCGTCTCGATCAGTACCTCCTGTCGCGCCGCCTATATGTGAACTTCGCGCCCGACAACACCAGCCTCGGGACCGGTGGCGGCGGCGCTCCTCGGATCGTGGCCGAGAGCGCGCTCTTCAACTTCATGACGGATCCGGCCGGCACGCTCAACGCGGACGGCTCCGTGGGCCGCTGCAACATGGACAACATCGTCAAGGCCCACGGCTTCATCCCACCCACTTCATCTTGCACGACGCCTGCCACTGGCAACAACTTGTGCGCCAAGACGCCATTCCCGGCAGCCCTCAGCACACTCGCCAACTGCCTGCCCAACGGAACCGGCGGCGCAGGGACGTTCTGGGACTACGGCCCGATCACGGCGGCAGCAGCGGGGACCTGCTGCAGCGACAACTCGGCCGTAGTGGCCGCTGGGACCTGCCCCTCGGCCAAGACCGGCCGCGCCTCGCTCGCGGCCTGCTCCATCGCCAGCGCCACCTCCTCGGAGTGCGTGTCAGGCGTGTGCACCGACGTGCTGGGTACGGGGGTCCTGCAGTGCCAGTAGTCGACGCCTGAGATTTCCACAGCAACTGCAACCAAATGGCAACCAACGGAATGAGTGCATCGAACTTGGTTTCGGATCTGAACAAAGAACGGAGTGAACACATGTTGCTTCGCACGAAGAAGAGCTTCGCGCTCGCCGCGGCGGTCATGATGACCGCCGCGCTGGGCGGGGGCTGCAGCGGCAACAAGACGACCCAGGCCAAAGGAGACGCCAAAGTCGGCGTCAACGTCGCCGCCCTGAGCGCGACGAGCATCACGAAGGTGACCCTGACGGTGGGTCCCGGTAACGGCACACCGTCCTTCAATTCCATTGTCACCGACATGACGAACCAGGACCTCACGGGCAAGCTCAGCTGGTCCGCGTTCGTGGGGGGAATCCCTGCCGGTTCCGGCCGCACCTTCCACATCGACGCGTTCGACGCAACGAACGCGATCGTCTACACGGGCGACGCCACGTCCACGATCACCGCGGGCGCCACCGCCAGCGTCTTCATGGTCCTGCAGCCGACGCACCCGGACGGGAGCTTCAGCAACTTCCTGCCGGTCGTCGATAGCCTGACTTCGTCGGCGTCGATCGTGACCGTGGGGACGACCGTGAGCCTGAGCGTCACGGCCCATGACCCCGACCCGGCCGCTACCCTGACCTACAGCTGGACCTCGTCCTGCGCGCCTCCGACCTTCAGCGGCGCGACCGGGACGACCACGACCTGGACCGCGCCCGCGACCGTTCCAGCCGCCGGCGCCTGTCAGCTCAACATCACCGTGACCGACAACAAGCAGGGCTCGGTGACGGCCTCTCTCGCCATCGTCGTGCAGAACGTCACCTCGGGCAGCGCGCAGGTCAACGCCTTCCCGAACAGCTGGCCCATGATCTCCGGGATCGTCGCTGCCGAGACCTTCACGAAGAACGCCTCGGGGCAGATCGTCGCCATCGATGTGGACCTCACCGCCAGCGCCACCGATCCTGACGGCGATGACGTGCAGTATGTCTGGTCGTCGCCCGACTGCGCCTTCCCCGTCGCGGGCTTCACGTCGGCCACGGTCACGGCGATGGCCGCGACCATCACCACCGGCCCTGGCGCGCTCGCCACGAACGCCGTCCACTTCAAGAGCGGCGACCCCAGCCACGGCTGCACCATCCGCGTGGACGTCACCGACCACTGGAAGAACGGCATCGTCCCCGCGGGCTCCGGCCTCCCCGTCGCGCGCGGCGGCGACACCATCGGCCTCATCAATGCCTCCACTCCGAGGGACTTCGTCCTCGCTCCGCAGATCACCAGGGCCATCCAGCCGAACGCGAACAACCAGGTCCAGCCCGGCCAGACCGTGGTCATCGGCGTCGAGACCCTCGATCCGACCCCGAACTTCAACACCGCCCAGACCCCTTTCACCTTCGCGTGGACGCAGACCGGCGGCGCGTTCGTCGCGGGCAGCCAGGCGGACGTCACGAGCAGCCCTGGCAAGAGCACGATCCAGTGGACCGCCCCCAGCACCCTGGCCCCCGGCATGATCGCAACAGTGACGGTGACCAACAAGGCGGGCCTGACGGCGACGCAGACCTTTACCCTCGTCCCGGCCAACGCCTGCGCCCTCCCGGGCTCGAACGGCACGGCCTGCGACACGGGCCTCGGCGCCTGCGGTCCCAATGGCGCGTGCTCGGCTGGCGTCTGCGTCTCCCCGACGCCTGTGACCTGCACCGCGCTCGATCAGTGCCACGACGTCGGCGTCTGCAACCCCGGCACGGGCACCTGCTCGCAGCCGGTCAAGGCAGTCGGCACGGCTTGCAACGACAGCAGCGGCTGCACCACGGGCGATGTCTGCAGCGCAGCCGGCGCCTGCGTCGGCGCGGCCGTCGTCTGCAACACCCCGCCCGGCCAGTGCTTCGGCGCGATCGGCGCCTGCACCTCCACCGGCGCTGCCACCTTCACCTGCGGGTACACGCCCTCCACCGCAGGGACGGTCTGCAACGACGCCAACGCCTGCACCCAGACCGACGCCTGCGACGGCGCCGGCGCCTGCGTGGGTTCGAACCCGGTCGTGTGCGCCTCCGCCCAGTGCTCGACCGGTGGAACCTGCAACCCGGCCAACGGCCTCTGCCAGGGCGGCACCAACGTCCTGGCCGGCACGCCCTGCAACGACGCGAACGCCTGCACCACTGGTGATGCCTGCAATGGTAGCGGCGCCTGCGTCGGGACGCCTCTCTGCGCGGCTCCGTCGGGCTGCAGCGCCGGGGTCTGCTCGCCCGTCGTCCCCGCTCCCCAGGTGGCGAAGCAGCTGACCATCTCGGCCATGAACGGAATCGCCATGGACACACTCGGCGCGGCGTACGTGACGGGCCCCGTCTTCGGCACGAAGAGCTTCGACGCCCAGACGGTCACCTCGGCGGGCAGCGCTGACGCGTTCATCGCGAAGTATGACCCGGTGACGCGTGCCGCAGTGTGGGCGAAGGCCTTCGGCGGCGGTGCTCCGGAGGCGACCGGCCCCACCGATCAGCTCCCGGCCGGCGCGACCGTCACGGCCGACGGCACGGTCGTGATCATCGGCAACTCCAACGGCAACATCGTCGTCAATCCCACCACCACCCTCGCCATCCCCGGGCTGCAGGACTTTATCCTGGGCGTGAACGGCACGACCGGCGCCGGCCTGTGGGGCCTCACCTTCAACAACGGCCTGGGCGGCGCGCTCATCTCGGTCGCGGCGAACCCGGCGCGGAACGTCTTCGCGGTCTGCGGCTGGACCGACACGGCCTCGCCTCTCGCTCCGGCGGGGACGGTCTTCGGCGGTGGCACGCGCGACGCCATCATCGCGATGTTCAACTCGAGCGGCACGCTCGTGTGGTCCAAGCAGCTCGGCTCGGGCAGCGACGAGGAATGCGACTCGCTCGCCATCGATGACGCGGGCGACCTGTACGTGGCCGGCCAGTA
>JBGQLS010000124.1:0-14149 GCA_041500205.1 Anaeromyxobacteraceae bacterium
CCCGGGGTTTTCAGCGAGGTAGCAATGCACGCCATGTGCCGGTATCGACCGATGTAACCGGGGCTTACCTGAGGGTGAGCACCGACAAGCAGGCTGATCGCGGCGTGAGCCTCGATGCCCAGCGGGCCAAGGTGAAGGCCTATGCCGAGCTGTACGACCTGGACCTGGCCGAGGTGATCGTCGACGCCGGCGAGAGCGCGAAGTCGCTGGACCGCCCTGGCCTGAAGCGCGCCCTGGCGATGCTCAAGGCTGGCGATGCCGAGGCGCTCCTGGTTGTGAAGCTGGATCGGCTCACCCGCAGCGTCGTGGACCTGGGCACGCTGGTGGAGCGCTATTTCGCCCCCGGCAAGGCCGCGCTGCTCTCGGTTGGGGAGCAGATCGACACTCGCAGCGCCGCGGGGAGGCTGGTCCTGAACGTCCTGGCCTCGGTGAGCCAGTGGGAGCGGGAGGCGATCGGGGAGCGGACGGCCTCGGCCATGCAGCACAAGGCCCGGCAGGGCGAGTACACCGGCGGCTGGGCGCCCTACGGCCGCCGTGTGGCCCTGAATGGAGCCCAATTGGAGCCACACCCGGACGAGGAGGCTGCGCGCGCCGTAGCCCGGCAGCTGCGTGCACGGGGGCTGTCGTTGCGCGCGGTCGCCGCCGAGCTGCACGAGCGCGGGATCCGCAGCCGGACGGGCCGGGGGTTCGCGCCGGTGCAGGTGAAGAGGATGGTGGGGTGATCGCAGGTTCTTGCGATTGTCACCTGCGTCGAACGAGGCGCTCCAGCAGGAAGCGCCGATAGGGCGCCAGTGTGCACTCGCTGTCGCACAGCTGAAGGTCCTCGATCTTCGAGCAATGATCCCGGCACGACGCTGTGCCGGCTAGGCACTTCCGCGGGATTTCCTCGCCAATCTCGTCGCGGAAGGTTTCCACGGGCAGTGCGAAGGTCGTCCGGCACGACCAACGCGTGTGCGTGAAGCAGTACATAGTTTTGGCCACCGGGTCGCCGCTCAGGTGGAGCATCCCGACCGGAGTCAGCGACCGCAATTGGATGAGGTCTTTCCGCGTGAAGGACGCCCCACACGAGCACTGCTTTGCGCAGTCGGATGGCAGATGGCGCTTGGACCGGGCTCCCTTGCGGGTCGGCCTCGATGCCTTCTGCGATCTCTTCAGGGTGCGCATCAGTGAAAGATGAATGGTCCCACGATCCTCGCCGGGCGCGACCGTGGCCCTTCGCCGCAGGCGTGAGCCGGCAGCTTCGCGCACAGGGGCTCCTTGGGCTACGCGTCGACACAAGCGACCAACGTCACGCAGCAATGCGCGGTCGGACGAGAGCCACGGGCACCTGGTCCCAACCCAGGTGCCCTCGGTTCCGGGCATCACTTCGCCGCTTCCACGGCAGCAGCGTCTCAGACCGGCTTCCGGAGGAGCCGTTCAACCGTGGCCTCAAGAATGCCCCGGTCCAAGGGCTTCGTGACGTAGGCGTCGAATCCGGCTTCCTTTGCCCGCTGATCGTCACCGCGCATGGCCATGGCCGTGACCGCCACCAGCGGTGTCGACGCAAGGGATTCGTCGGCCTTCAGCTCTCGAGCCGTGGCGAAGCCGTCCTTCCCGGGCATCGCGAGATCGAGGAGGACCAACGATGGCCGTTCCCGCCTGGAGATCTCGATGCCCTCGTCTCCACTCTCCGCGAGAAGGACGCGATAACCCTTTCGCTCGAGCATCGTACGGATCAGCTCGCGGTTGAGATCGTAATCATCCACCACGAGGACAGTGGGCCCGTTTGCGTGGCATGTAACGGGACCCAGTTGGACGGCGCGCCGGACCGCCGCCACCAGCGCGTAGCGCGTGAAGTCGTCTTTCTGCGCGAGCGAGAACACGCGCGTCTCCAGGCGCTTCCTGTCGGCGGGCGACAGGCTCGCGGCCGTGAGCGCGATCACCGGTACCGTCGCGGTCCGTGGATCGGCGCCAAGCGCATCGATCACCTCGAATCCCGAGATGTCCGGCAGGAGCAGGTCCACCATGATCACCGCCGGCCCTTCGCGGCGCGCAATCTCGATGCCTTCGCGCCCCAAGGCGGCCGTCTTCAGCCGAAAGCCTGCGGGATCCAGGACGGATCGGAGTGTGGTCTCCACAACGGGGTCGTCGTCGATTGCGAGGACCAGTGGCTCCTCCGCTCGCGAGAGCCCGGCTGGGCCGAGGCGGGCGATGCTCTCGAGCAGTCGGGACCGGTCGAGCGGCTTGACATGATAGTCGCTGGCGCCCAGCAAGAGACCCCGCTTCTGCTCTGCAAGAACGGATTCGATGATCACCGGAATGTGGCGCGTCTGCGCGTCTGCCTTCAGGGCCTGGAGAAGCTCCAGTCCGTCCTCACCGTCGAGGTCGAGATCCAGCAGGATGACTGCAGGCTGTACCCGGCGCGCCAGATCCATCGCATTCGAGCTGTTCGTCGCCTCGACGAGTTCGTAACCAGTGTCGCCCAGGTAGGCGCGGATCAGGCGCACGGTGGCGACGTCGTCTTCGACCAAAAGGACAAGCGGATGCCCTCCGGCAGTATCGACGGTCGGCTTCCGCCCCGGCATCGGCTGCGGAGGGGAAGGACTGGGAACCGGAGCGGCAGCCGCGGGGATGGTGACGAAGAACGTGGTCCCCGTCCCGGGTGCGCTCGCCACTGCGATGGTTCCGCCATGCTCTCCCGCCAGCCGCTTCGAGATTGCCAGCCCGAGACCCGTGCCCTGGTGCTTCTTGATCAGGGCGCTATCCCCCTGAACGAAGGGCTCGAACAGGCGCGGCATCAACGCGTCGTCGATGCCCGGACCCTCATCGCGTACCCGGAAGCGCACCGCGGAGGGCACGTCCTCAGCTCCGATTTCCACGGCGCTGTTCTCGGCGCTGAACTTCACCGCGTTCGAAAGCAAATTGAGAAGGATCTGACGCAGCTTGCCTCGATCGGCGAGCACCGCGCGCGCCGTCTCGATCCGCGTGCGAATGCCGATGCGCTTGCGTTGGGCCTGCGGTGTGATCAGCTCGACCGCTTCCCGGATGCTAGCATCCGGCGCTAGCGGCTCCAGCTGCAGTTCAACCCGGCCGGACTCGATTTTCGCAAGATCCAGGATGTCGTTGATGAGCTCGAGCAGATGCCTCCCGCTCGCGAGCACGGTCTCCACGAACTTTACGTGCTCGCCGGAGAGTCCGGGGCGCCCCTCGTCGAGAAGCAGCTCGGAGAATCCGATGATGGCGTTCAGCGGCGTGCGAAGCTCATGCGACATGTTGGCGAGGAACTCGGACTTCAGCTTGTCCGCTTTCTGGACCTCCAGGTTCTTCGCCTGCAGGTCGCGCCCCTGTGCCTGCAGCTCCTCGGTCTGGAGTTGCAGCTCCTCGTTGCTCTTCGCCAACTGTTCCGCGAACTCGCCGGTCTGCCGGTGCAGATCGTGACGGACGATGGTGAGCGCCAGCGGAAGCGCCAAGTCGGAGAGGAACGTCACGGCCGCGGCGTCGAATGGCTTCAGCGCACCTGCGGCGAGCAGCCCGATGTTGCGCTGCCCGATGATGAGTGGAACCAGCACGATGCACGTGGGCCGGCCCGCGGCGAGCGCCGCCTCGAAGCGCAGCTCGACGCCGGCGGGGACGGAGTCGAGGAGAATCGCGCGGCGGGTACGGAAGGCCTCCTGTACCGCTCCCGCAAGGGGCACGGAGGCCCCCGCCGTGGTGCCCGGACCGGCGAGCGGAACCAAGCTGCTCCCCAGTACCCGATAGCAGGTGGCGACCACGGCACCCGTGAACGTGGCGGCATCGCGCAACGCGGCATCGACCACCGGCGCGAGCGCACCCTCGCCGGAGAGGGTGGTCAGCACGCGCGCATGAGCGAGATCGCGCTGCTGCCGCGCCGTCAGCTCGGCCGTGCGTTCCGCGAGGACGCGATTCTGCGCCTCCAGAGATTCGTTGGCCGCCTTGAGCGCCTCCGTTCGGAGCCGCACCTTCTCCTCTAGCCCATCGCGCGCAGCCCGCAGCGAGGCGGCCATGCTGTTGAAGGCGGATGCCAGCTCCCCGAGCTCGTCTGCAGAGCGCACGTCGACGTTGACGTCGAGATCGCCGCCGCGAACGGTTCGGGCAGCGGACGTCAGGGCCCGGACGGGACCGGTGATCCTTCGTGCTAGGATCAGCCCTGCGAGCGCAGTGAGTCCGAGGATCAGGCCGTTCGCGGAAAGAATCTCGCGGACGAGCTGGTGGACGGGAGCAAAGACGGTCGGCTCCGGCGCCAGATAGAACAGCGTCCAGGGGACCGTCCTGAGCCGGCGGCCGACCCCGAGGTCCACCACTCCATCGGCCGAAGCCGGGGTCCTGAACTCGCTCGGAGCGGCGTTCCGAGCGCGGGAAAACTCCTCCTCCATCGGCACGGGCGACTCGAGCAACTGGCGGGTGTTGTCGCCGAAGCGGCGATCCGCCGCGAACATCGCAATCGTGGCGGCATCGAGCGGACCGGCAGGATGGAACAGGTCCGCTCCCCTGTAACTGTGCGCGATGCGAATCCCGTATTGGTCGTACACGACGGCATAGCTGCCAGGACCGGCGCCACCCCTTTTCTCCGCTACCAGGTCCCAGAATTCCTGACCGCGCGCGACCAACAGTGAAACGCACATCACCTCGCCCGCTGCATTCCGGATCGGCGCCGCGTAGGCGATGGTGGGAATGCCACCCGCCTCGGCGACGGAGATGAACAGGTCGGAGACGGTGGGCTCACCGGCGAGCGCGCTCTGGAAGTAGCGCCGGTACCCGTAGTTCCTTCCCCGGACTCCGGGGATCGTAGCAGCAGTGATCGTGCCTTCGCGGTCGAAGAGCGCGACGAGGTGCGTCCGCGAGTCGGCGCCGGCGTAGGCACCGAGCCATGCTTCCATTCCGGATTCGGCCTCGCGGCGCGCCGGGAGCGGCAAGGTGCAGAACTCCTTCACGGCGGGAAGTGCCGAGAGCCGTGCTGCCGCGCGACGGAAACCGGTGTGGAAGGCATCCAGATCGCCCGCCAGCTGGTCCGCGCGCGCGGCGAGGAGCGAGACCGCCGAGCGGCGGATCAGCGCGCTCCCGCTCCGGTATGCAACGATCGTCGTCACTGCGAGGGGCTGCGCGGACGCTGCGGCGCCGAGCCCGAGCATCTTCCATCGCACCGGCCAATCGCGAAACCGGACTCTCAAAGCTCCCTCAAGCGTGGGGAGGGAGCGAAACGAAGGAGCACATTGCGCCAAAGCACGATCTCGAAGCCTGCGACGACTGATTGCGCCGTAGCGGGAACGTGGCCCGCGGTGTCGTGCTGCGCGAAGTGGACACGCTCGCGAATGCCATCGCAGACGCGCGCCAAATCGTCCCATTCCGCCATTTCCAGACGCTGCACCAAGCGCAGCCCGCACGCAAATCCTCGTCGACGGCCGGGAGAGCCGAGTGGCCAGATTTCAAGCCTCGGCGTCATTTGAATGAACGTTACAATGTCGCACATTCGCTTACGCATCAATTAAGTTGCATTGAGCCCGGTTCTTGGCGATCGATCGACGTATGCCGAATGCCGGCACGGCGAATAGGGCGGACCAAGAGTAATGCACATGGACGGGCGCGCCTGCGTTCTCATCGTCGACGATGAGGAGCACAACCGAGCGCTGCTGCGCGCCATGCTCGCCGCGCAGTACCGGCTGCTCGAGGCTGGCAGCGGTGCCGAGGCGCTGCGGGTTCTCGATGCGGAACGCGCCGATCTCGTGCTGCTCGACGTGATGATGCCGAAGATGAGCGGCTACGAGGTCTGCAAGAAGATCAAACAGCGGTCCTCCGACCCGTTCCTCCCTGTGCTGCTGGTGACGGCGCTCTCCGCGCAGGATGAGAGGAACCTCGGCCTGGAGGCCGGCGCCGATGACTTCCTCGCCAAGCCCGTCGATCGCCGCGAGCTGCTCCTTCGCGTGGGCGCCTTCCTCCGGCTTCGCGCGCAGGATGCGCTCATCCGCGTGCAGTTGAGGCAACTCGCGGAGTTGCAGAACACCAAGGACGAGATGGTTTCGCTGATGGTTCACGACCTGCGAAGCCCTCTCTCAGGGGTGATTGCACACCTCGATCTCGCCCTCGAAGACGCGCCGGAAGGCCGCTTGCAGCAGGACCTGCACGCTGCGCTGCGCGGCGCCAACGCGATCCGGGATTCCCTGGAAGACGCGCTGCAGATCCGGTTGCTCGAGGCGGGACACCTGCCGATCGTGCGCTCGCCCGTGAACCTGGAGACGCTCGTCGCATCCGCTGCCCACACCTTCGAGCCAGTGGGGCGGCGCAAGCGCATCGCGGTCGCCGCGGCCGTCGAGGGACCGCCGACCGCCTCCGTCGACGGCAAGCTCCTGCGTCGCGCCGTCGAGAATCTCCTCGCGAACGCGCTCAAGTACACGCCGGCGGGCGGCGACGTGTTCATCGCCGCGCGGCACCGCGACGGAGCGGTGGAGATCGAGGTCGGCGACCGCGGTCCCGGGATCCCTGCGGACCTGAAACCGGCGATGTTCGAGAAGTACGGGTCGATCGAGGCGAAGAAGGGCGGTCCGCGAAAGGGGTTCGGCCTGGGACTCTACATGGTGAAACTGGTGGCGGACGGACATGGCGGGACCGCCGAAGTCGTCGACCGCGAAGGCGGCGGGGCCGTTTTCCGTCTGCGGGTGCGGGCCACGGCATGACGGAGAGCGCGCGGATGGCTACGTCCGTAGTGCCACAGCGCACCGTGCTGGTGGTCGACGACGAAGGCCACGTGCGCGACGCCCTCGCACGGGTGCTCACGGACGCAGGCTACACGTTGCTCGCCGCCGAGCGCGGCGAGGAGGCGCTGGAGATCCTGGGCGAGCATCGGGTCCAACTGCTGATCAGCGACTACAACATGCCCGGCATGTCCGGCATCGAGCTGTTCAAGGAAGTGCGGCGGAGGCATCCGCAGGTCCTCCGGATCATGCTCACCGGCGAAATGGATCCCGAGCTCGCGGTGCGGTCGATCAACGAAGCTGAAGTGTACCGGTTCATCCGCAAGCCGTGGAGCAACGCGGATTTACGCACCATCGTGCGCTTGGCGTTCGAAGTGATCTCGCCGATCGCAGAGATGATGTGCGCGCTGGAGAGCGTCCGCTGCATCACGGCCTGAACCGTGCCGTCACGTTCCTGCAGATGGGCCGCGGAGCCGGTCTGCAGCACCAGGCACTTCGCTCCGCGCAGGAACAGCACCTCCAGGAACTTGTCGAGCCTCTTCATCTTTCAGGTCTCGACCAGATCCGCTTCGGCAAGGAGCAGCAGCTCGGCTTCGGCCTCAGGCGCCGCCTGCTCACCTCGCGCGCGGGCGTCGCGATACCGGCGCACGATCTCGACCAGAGTCCGCTTCTCGTCTTCGAGCAGGATCATGCCGACCTACCTCGCGGATGGGTTCTCCGGCATCCACCCCGAGGAGTTCGAATATCAGGCGCCTACGGGACGGGTGCTGGTCCTCTTCACGCCGCGCGGCGATCTCGTGCGCGCCGAGCTGCGGCCGTTGCCGGAAGGCCGGGGCGCCGCCAAAGTGTCGCCGCAACGGTCCGGTGCGGTTGAGGTGGCCGAGGCGAGCGAGACCCTCCAGGTCGTCGATACCTTCGACCGGGGCGATGAAATCAAGGCAGCCGCGGCGGCGAGAGGGGTTTCCCTTCCTCAGTCCCGCACCCGGCCCGACGGCGCGACCGCGGCCCGTCCGTCGCAACCCTCCGCAGTCGTCGGCGGCGCAACGCCCACGACGCTGGCCGTCGCCCGGCGGCCAGGTGATTGCGGCGATGCGATGCGCGAGCTCCTCGGGCTCTGCGACCTGCACCGGGCGTCGGACCTGCACCTCACCAGCGGCGGTCCACCTGCCCTGCGGATCGACGGCGACATCCGTCCGCTCGAGGGATGGGGGGCGCCCTCGGCGAACGAGCTGACGGAGTTGCTCTGGACGATCACCCCCCCGCGCAACCGCGAGCAGTGGAGCGCGACGAAGGACACCGATTTCGCCCACGAGACGGGCGATGCCCGCTTCCGCGTCAACCTGTTTTGCGATCGCTCCGGGATCGCCGCGGTCTTACGCCGTATTCCCGGCAAGGTCTTCAGCGCCGAGGAGATGGCCATCCCGAAGGAGCTGCTCGACCTTTGCTTCCTCTCCAAGGGGCTGATTCTGGTAACGGGCCCCACGGGCTCGGGCAAGTCGACGACCTTGGCGGCGATGATCGACTTCGTGAACCGCAGCCGCGAGACAACATCATCACCATCGAGGACCCGATCGAGTTCGTCCACACGTCGAAGCGCTGCGCGGTCCACCAGCGCGAAGTGGGCATTCACACGAGCAGCTTCAAGGCAGCCCTGCGCGCGGCGCTGCGTGAGGATCCGGATGTGGTGCTGATCGGGGAGATGCGCGACCTCGAGACCGTCTCCATCGCTCTGGAGACGGCGGAGACCGGCCACCTGGTCTTCGGGACCCTCCACACCAACACCGCTCCGTCCACCGTCGACCGGATCATCGACCAGTTCCCTGCCGACCGGCAGTCACAGATCCGCATCATGCTCTCGGAGTCGCTCAAGGCGGTGGTCACGCAGACGCTCTGCAAGAAGGTTGGGGGAGGACGCGTGGCGGCCCGCGAGGTGCTCCTCACGAACGGCGCCGTCTCCAACCTCATTCGCGAAGGAAAGACGTTCCAGCTCGCTTCGATCATGCAAACGGGTCGAGGCCAGGGCATGCAGACCCTGAACGACGCGCTTCTCGATCTCGTGCGCAAGAAGGCGATCGTTCCGCAGGAAGCATTGGCGAAGTCCGTCGCGAAATCGGACCTGCGCAAGTCTCTGGAGGCGGGCGGCCTCACGCTCCTCCAGATGGAAGGATGATGAGCAAGGTGCCGCTGGTGGATGATTTGCCAATCAAGCCCGCAACGGCACGGTAACTTCGCGCGAGCAGGTCACACGCGAGGCATAGAGCGTCAGCGGCGCGACATCCTTCGAAGCTTTTCGACCAGCGTGGTCCGCTTGATCCCCAGCGCCTGCGCCGCCTGGTTCCTGTTCCCGCCGCTGCGCTCGAGCGCCTCTCGGATCAGTCCATCCTCGAGCTCGCCCAGCACGGCGTAGAGATCAAGGCCCTCCGGGGGCAGGCTCGACGCCGGAACAGCAGGGAGCGTTCGCGCACCTCGGAGGGATGCAGGTAGATCGGCGACATCAAGGTCGCCCTGCGGCTTGAGAACCAGCAGGCGCTGAATGAGGTTCTCCATCTCCCGCACGTTGCCAGGCCACGCGTAACGCTCGAGCGCCGAGATTGCGCCAGCTGTGAGCTTCCGATTTGCCTTTCGAAGAAAGTGGGAGGCCAGAACGGCGATGTCCTCCGGGCGTTCGCGGAGGGCCGGGATCTGCAGTGGAACGACGTTCAGCCGGTAGAACAAGTCCGCGCGGAAGGTTCCTGCCGTGACGAGCTTTTCGAGCTTCCGGTTCGTCGCCGCGATGACGCGCACGTCGACCTTGTCCGCCTTCGCCGCACCAAGCGGCTGCACTTCTCCTTCTTGGATGGCTCTGAGAAGCTTCGCCTGAAGAGAGAGCGGCATGTCGCCAATCTCATCGAGGAACAACGTGCCCCGATGTGCCTGCTGGAAGCGTCCGGGACGATCCTTGTCCGCACCCGTGAACGCACCCTTTACGTGCCCGAACAGCTCACTCTCGACGAGCGTGTCCGGGAGAGCCGCGCAGTTCACTGGAACGAACGGCCCGCGGGAGCGACGTGACAGCCTGTGCACCGCCTTCGCAACGAGCTCCTTGCCGGTTCCCGTCTCGCCTTCGATCAGCACTGTTGCGTCGGTCGGCGCTGCGAGGAACAACGCATCGAGGACCCCACGGATCGCGGCGGAGCGGCCGATGATGCCCGCTTCACCAGCAGCGTTCAGGCCAGTCTCCATATCTGAGCGATCCAGGACGGCCTGTTGAAGCTCGCTTTCGAGCCTCTCCATGGAGACCGGCTTCTCCAACACCGTGACGGCGCCGAGGCGAATTGCGTCGACGGTCCCTGAGACTGACCCGGAGCCCGTCATCACCACGACTGGACACCTCGGAAGGTGTTCGCGAGCCAAGCGAACGATGGTGCGCCCGTCTCCATCGGGCAGCTGCAGGTCGGTGACGATTGCCTGAAACGGCAGGGCATCGCGAACCGCCT
This sequence comes from Anaeromyxobacteraceae bacterium, assembly GCA_041500205.1. Classification (GTDB taxonomy): domain Bacteria; phylum Myxococcota; class Myxococcia; order Myxococcales; family Anaeromyxobacteraceae; genus Anaeromyxobacter_A. Next base: position 10,163 of record JBGQLS010000124.1, read on the forward strand.
GCTCGATCGCGGTTACGGCCTCGGCGACGAGGTAGGTGCGAGTGGGTGCGTATCCGCAGCGTTCCAGGTGACGCGCCACTGCATCCACCAGGTTGACTTCATCGTCGAGGACGAGGATCCGGCGTACCGCGCACATTGTGTCGGCTTTACCGCCGCCTGCGGTGCATTGCAAAGCGCCGCGTCAGGGAATTGGCGGTGCGCACCGTCAACGGCAGTGTTGTTGACGCCGCGTACCCATTCCAAGTGCCTCACAACACGGGAGATCGAAGCTGGCCTTCCCGTTGCTCTACGTGAGGGCATGAAGATTTCAACCACCGCCGCCGCCCTCGCAATCCTCTGCTCCTTCGCCGCCCATGCCGGCAGCCTGCAGAGAAGCTTCCGCGTGGGAGCCGTCGTCGTCGCATCCGCAAGCGTGTCCACCGCGCTGGTCAAGAGCGGGTCGCACGATGCGATCGACGTGCGCACTGGCGGATACCGCGCCCCACTCCCGGCACTTCTGGTGAATGGCGAGGTGAAACTGCTCTCCGGCGCCAACGGCGCCAGTGTGGCGGCCCTCAACGACGGTCGCGCGATGGTGACCGTTCTCTATTAGAATGACCGGCCCGGAGGGAGGCTCTGAGTGGACAGGGAACCAGCTCCGAGATTCTTCAGTCGCCGGATCCTGCGCGGCTATACGAAGGAGCTTGCCCGGTTGGGACTCCTTGACGACGTCGTTCGCGGCGCCTCTCCGGAACTCTCGTCCTTGCTCGGAAATCCGGACCAGGCGCCTGCATGGGTCAGAGGCGGCCTCCTCGACGAGCTGCTCCGTGCCGTGGAGAGCCGGCGCGGGCGCGAGGCGGCGCGTGCATTGGGCCTAGAGATGATGAAGAGCGGCGGCCTGGCCGAGGTGCTCACGCCGATCATCCGCTTCTCGCTGGAGTTCGTGGGGAACACGCCGGCTGCTCTGTTCGCGAACGTGCAGGGTCTGGCCTCGGTGATTTCCCGGGGCACCGAGCTAACTTGGATCGCGCGGGAAGGTTCGGCCGGCATCATCCGCTTGCGCAGCGAAGAGCCGGTTCCCGACGTCTCTTGGGCTCCATGGGAAGGAGCCTTCTCGTACGCTTTCCATCTGACCGGGACGTCCGGCACGGTTGAACGCGCCCAGCTCGGCGTCGATGGTTGCAGCTGTGAGATCGGCGTGGCGTGGAAGCAGGGGGATGTCGACGAGCGGAGCGCAGGCATGCAGGGCGCGCTGTGACCGCTTCAGCGGCGCCTTCTCGAGTAAATAGAATGGCACGCACCAGTAAAGCTGCAATCCAGTTGACGGATCCGGGATCCGGCTCAGAAAGCGCTACCGCCAACGAGAATGCGTACTACGTGAACAACAAGATTCCTGCGGTGGTGCTGATCGCCAGGGGCGTTCGGCTACCTCGTGGGCGATGGCTTCGCATCGCGAGCGTGAATTCGCTCGCTGGCATGGCAAGTCGAGGAACTCCTCGCAAGGATCTTCCCGGCACTCCGGGGAAGCGTCGTGCGCTTCGGGTCGTTAACCAGCGAGTCCGACGTGCAGGAATTCGAGCATTCCTTGTCCCGATAGCTTCGGAGGCGCCTCGTTCGTCAATCTCGGAACGCGTGCAATTAGGGCTTAAACGGGCCCTTGTCCCAACCGGGTCCCATCACGGGGCGGCGGCACACGCCCGCTCCCGCACAAGGGCGGTAACTAAGCCGTATCACGTAACAATGCACGGCCGAGAAGACCAACGGGCACCTGGCCCACAACCAGGTGCCTTACCCGCTCGTGGGGACGCGGGCCTCGCCTCCGCCTAGGCTGTCCTTCGCGTTTGCCGTCGCCCCGGACTGTACTGTTCGGGCGATGTTCCAGCGCTCGCGCGCATCGCGCTGCTGCTTTGCTGACAGCTTCGACCTGTGCTTGTCGCAGATGTAGCCAAGGCGTGGCCCGCGCGAGAGGTTCCTGCATAGGGCGCGTCGGTCCACAGACACGCTCCGACCTGCCCTCCCAGGGCCAACCTGACGGCCTCCGGGGCCGTGCTGTCGCCGCAGAGGAGCCGGTGCGGCCCAAGCAAGTAGAGGCGCCCGGGAACGCTGTCCGGGCACGCCGGGGGCTCAGGAACCGGATCCTCCTCGACATCCGCCAAACGGCTTGCTTCGAGGTCCGCCAGGAGCCGGTCGATTTCGCCGCGGTCGAAGCCCGTCGCCTCGAGATCGGCGTTCGCTGCCTTGAGTTCCTCGAGCACCCGGGCCAGCGCGGCCTCGTCCCATTCCGCGAGTTCGCCGAGGCGGTTTTCGGCCAGGGCGAGGAGTTGGGCGTCCGCAGGGTCCAGGTCGAGGAACCGGACCGGGACGTGGGTGAGTCCGAGCTTCTTCGCGGCCAGCAGCCTCGTGTGCCCGGCGATGATCTGCCCGTCCTGCTGTCGCGCGAGGATGGGCGCGCCGAACCCGAAGCGCTGAATGGAGTCGGCCACCTTGTCCGCCGCAGCTGCGTTCGTGCGCGGGTTGCCGAGCCAGGGGCGCAGGTCGTTGATCGGGACCCACACGGCTGCCGCCTCAGGTGAATCCGGGATCCGCGCTTCGGTCATTATGCAGCTATAACATTTACTCCATACCATCGCTATGCCGGCGGGCGCCGGATGCCATTCCTGGCGACGGATGTTTTGGGACACAGATGGACCAAATCTCGCTTCACTTGCGTTGGCACGGTTTGGATTACGTGTATCGGCTGGAAGAGATATGTGCCTATTGTCGCCCCTGTGCGCGCTAATGCCACTTGGTGCTAATACGTCCTAATATCCCTATACTGGTTCGGGACCAGGGGGTCGCAGGTTCAAATCCTGTCTCCCCGACCAACTAACTGGACGAAGTTCGGCAGGAATCCGGAGCAGCGAAAGTCGCTGCCCCGGAGCACTGCCGTTTTTGGACCCCGGTTGGACACAACTTCGTCCAGCGCGGGCGCGTTTCGCGACAGTCGCCACTCTGGGACGAACCTCGCGAGCTCGATCTGAGGTGCCTCGGAACCAGGGGGCCGTGGGCTCACAGAAGCGTCTGGCGACGGACGCTTAACGACCGCGGATCAGCTTCCGCGCGACGGCAGCCAGGGGACCGTGGCTTCGTCCCAGTGTTAGTCTCCGCGCGCGAGGGGAAAGTCTGGCCGTCGAGAACCTCATCGCCGAGCTGAAACGCCGCCGCGTCTTCCGCGTGCTGGTCGGCTACGGCATCGTGTCGTTCGCGGTCTTGCAGGTCGTCGAGCCGATCCAGCACGGGCTCGGTCTGCCGGATTCGGTGCTCAAGATCGTCGTCGTGCTGCTGGGCCTCGGCTTCCCCATCGCCGTGGTGCTGGCCTGGGCGTTCGACGTCAACGCCGCTGGGATCGAGCGCGCTGCGCCTGCGGCGCATGGGTCGCCCTGGCTTCGCGGTCCTCGCCTCGCGCTGGTGCTGGTTGGCATCGGCGCGCTGACCGCCGCTCCGGGCGTGGCCTGGTACCTTTTCGTGCGGGGCGCTCAAGGCAAAGCTGGACGCGGTTCCCCCGGCCACGGACATCCGGGCAGCGCCTTCGATCGCGGTGCTGCCCCTCGTCAACATGAGCTCCGACAAGGAGCAGGAGTACTTCTCCGACGGGCTCTCCGAAGAGCTGCTCAACCTGCTCGCGCAGGTGCCGGGCCTGCAGGTGGCCGCGCGTACCTCGGCGTTCGCCTTCAAAGGGCGGAACGTGAAGATGAGCGAGATCGGCCGCGAGTTGGGCGTCGCCACCGTGCTCGAGGGGAGCGTGCGCAAGTCCGGACAGCAAGTGCGCATCACCACTCAGCTGATCAGCGCCGCCGACGGCTACCACCTCTGGTCCGAGACTTACGATCGCAAGCTCACCGAGGTGTTCGCAGTGCAGGACGAGATCGCCCGGGCGGTGGTCGCGGCCTTGAAGCTCAAGCTGCTCCCTCCACAGGTCGAGCCACGCAAGGTCAACCCGGAGGCCCACGACCAATATCTCCTCGGGCG
>JBGQLS010000125.1:0-14121 GCA_041500205.1 Anaeromyxobacteraceae bacterium
AGGTGACACACCGTGATGGCGTTCGTCGTCGAAGACGAGAGGGATCAGCGAAACCTCGTTGCAGAGGCGCTCGAAGAGGCCGGCTGGACGGTCGAGCTCGCCGAGGATGGCATCGCGGCGCTGGGGCGCATTCGCCGCGTCGGGCCAGACGTGCTCCTGCTCGACCTGCGGATGCCCAACCTCGATGGCGTAGAAACCCTGAAGATGCTTCGGGCAAGCGCTGGCATACAGGCGATCCCGGTCATTCTCACGACTGGCTTCGAGGTCGAGCCCAGGGTCCGCGCACTTGCCGGCCATGTCCTCGCGAAGCCCTTCACCTCGGCGGAGTTGATCGAGGCCGTAGAAAACAGCGTGGCGCGACCGCAGTAACGCAAGACACCGTAGTGAACCGCGCCCGACGTGAGCGGCCGCGGACGTCGGCCTCCACCGCGACCGATGCCGCGAGGTCTCGGCGCCCACGTCCCGTTGACACGCCGCCGCTCACTGCCCACCGTCTCGGCGCGGCCTTGAGGCCGACCCGAGCGTCGTCACGTCCGTGGCCGCGAGGTGGGCTATGACCATGCCGAGGCCGGTGCTGCTCCCGCTCGTGACGCTCCTGCTGGCCGTGAGCCCCGGCCGGCCCCGCGCGACCCAGCAAGCAGCGCCCTGGCGCTACGACATCCCGAATGTACCGGTCGTGACGGATCGAGGCGAGAAGCTGCGCTTCTACGACGATCTCCTCAAGGGGAAGGTCGTCATCGTCAGCTTCATCTACACGCGCTGTGCCGGACGCTGCCCGCTCACGGTGGCGACGCTCGGCCACGTCCAGGAGCTTCTCGGCGACAGGCTCGGCCGCCACGTCTTCATGGTCTCCGTCTCGCTCGATCCCGAGAACGACACGCCGAGAGCGCTCCGCAAGTACGCGGCGGCGCATCGGGCGCGGCGGGGGTGGGCGTTCCTCACGGGACGACCGAAGGACATCGAGCGCATCCGTCGCGCCCTCGGCTTCTACGATCGCGACCCCGTCGTCGACGCCGATCGCACGAAGCACTCCGCAGTCGTGGCGATCGGGGACGACCGCACCGGGCGCTGGTCGGTGGCCTCGGGGCTCGAACGGCCCGAGCGCATCCGCGACGTGGCGCTCGGGTTCGTCGCCCAGCCCTGAGGCGCTACGCGGACGTGGTCGTGCCATACGGGTCTCGTCATGCGGGTCTCCTCCTCGAGCCCGATCCGCGCGCGCCACCGGAACGTCGTATCATCGCGCCCGTGAGCGGCTACGTGACGAGCGAGACCGCGGTCTCGCAGGACTGGGTCCGGCGCTACCTGCGCCTGCTGGGCATCGCGCGCCGCGCGCCGCGCGCCGACGCCCTCGCCGAGCTGACCCGCGCGCACGTCCTCCAGGTCCCGTTCGAGAACGTGACGTCGCTGCTGCGACGGCGCGCGCACCTCGGCGGGCCCGTTCCGCCGGTCGACGCGGACGCGCTCCTTGCCTCGTGGCAGGCAGGCCGCGGCGGAGGGGTCTGCTACGAGGTGGCCGACCTCTTCGGTCGCCTGCTGGCGGCGCTCGGCTATCGCGTCCATCCCGTGCTCGGGTACATCACGTTCCCCGGCTCGCACCAGGCGCTCCTTGTCCAGCTCGGGGACGAGCGCCTCCTCGTCGACGTGGGCAACGGAGCGCCCTTCTTCGAGCCCATCCCGCTCCACGAGTCGGTCGAGGTACGACGCGCCGGTCTCGCCTACCGCTTTCGCCCGGATGTCGCGACCGGGGAGTGGCTCCAGGATCGCTGGATCGACGGGGCGTGGGCCCCCTTCTGCCGATACGCGCTGGGACCGCCCGACCTCGTGGCGCGAGAAGCCGCCTACCAGCGCCACCACACGCCGTGTGCGACGTGGGTTACCGGCTCGCTCACCCTCATCCGCTGCGAGGAGGAGCAGGTCCTGGTGCTCCGCGACGAGGAGCTGTCGCGCATCGGTGCCGCAGGGAAGCGCACCGAGCGCGTCTCCACGCACGCCGAGTACGCGCGCGCCGCCGCGGAGACGTTCCAGCTCCCGGCCCTGCCCATCGCCGACGGTGTCGCCGCATGGCGCGAGAACGTGGCGCGGGCGGGGCCGCCGAAGGGCATGCCAGCGGCGCCGAAGGTGTGACCGCGCGGCGAGGTCGAGCCGGGCCGTCGGGCGTCCCCTGCAGGTTGCCCCGGCAGGGCCGGGCGCGGGCCCTGAGCAACCTCGTGCCTCCGCTCGGCAGCGCAGTTCCCAGGCGTTGTACCGGGAGTACCCCTCGCGCCCGGCCGAGCCCCGCCTTTCCAGCGTATCGGCGGCGCTCCGCGCGTCTGGCGCCAGAGTTGCGTACGCGCGGCCGGGGGGGAATCGCATGCCATACCGCCGAGCCGTCTCGATCATGGTCGCCGCCGGGCTCCTCGCCGCGGCGTGCGCGGGCGGGAACGATCGCGCCGCGTCGCAAGGTCCCGGGCCGGGCGTGGCGGCAGACGCGCCGGGGCCCACTTCACCGGAGGTGCCTGCGGCGCCGCCCCAGGAGCCGCCGGTCGCCGTGGAGCCCCCGCCGGAGCCGGGGCCGCCGCCCCAGCCGCCCTGGAACGGCGGCACGCCCCCGCCCGGAATGAAGGTGCACCGCGAGGTGGGAGCCGTGACCGGCGTCGGGGTGGACGCGGGCGCGAACGTCTGGGCGGTGGACGGGAGCGACGGCATCTGGATCCTCACGCCCGGCGGCTCCTGGAGGCGGTACACCGGCGTCGGGCAGATCCTCCGCGGGGAGCCGGCGATCACCGTCTGCGGAGCCGACGCTGGCAAGGCGTACGTGGGGTACTACGTGGACGGGCTGCAGGACCCGCTCCACGCCACGGTCGAGCAGCGCGCGGAGGGCGACGTCGACCGGTTCACGCTGGACGACGCCGGGAACCTGTCGCTCGAGTTCCACTACGAGTTCCACAACAACAACGGCATCAACGCCGACGGCACGATCAAGGACAAGAAGACCTTCGACGAGACGAGGGCGATCCTCTCATGCGTGCGCGTGAACGAGGGCCCCTTCGAGGGGGAGGTCTACTTCGGCTCGAACCACGGCCTCACAAGGGTCCGCGGCGATGAGTTCGGGGATCACCGCCACCCCGACTTCGACTACCCGCCGTGCCCGACGCCCCCCGACGGCGCCTTCGAGTGCGACGACGCTCCCCAGGCGATTGGGTTCGTCTGGGGTCTCGGCCTCACGGATGCGGGAACCGTGCTCATGTCGACCGAGTGGACGTTCGCCGAGGTGGCGCCGTCCGATCCCGCGCTGGAGCCCGACCTCGTCCGCTGGACGCTCAACAGCCACCCCTGGGTCCTGCGTGGCCCCCCTGCGTTCCCGCTTCCGGGGAAGACGGCGCCGGCGTGGGCACCTCCATGGTACGCGCGCTGGCCGCTGCGGTTCGCCGAGCCCGCTCGCAACCGCGCCATGGCGAAGACCGCCGACGAGCGCTACTGGGTCGCCTCCGAGCGGCACGGCCTCGTGTGGTTCGACGCCTCGGGCGGCAGGCTGAAGCCGTACGTGGAGGTGGAGGGCGAGCCGGGCACGATCACGTCGCTCGTTGCGAACCCGGACGGCTCGCTCTGGGTCGGCACCGACGGCGCAGGCGTCTGGCGCTACCTTCCGCAGCCGCGCCCGGCGGCGCTCGCGGACCCCCCGGCCCCCGAGGCGGGGACGTGGACGCGCCTCGAGGGTCTGCCGGGCGGCAATGTCGCCCAGCTGTACATGGAGACGCGCTCCGGGAAGCGGCAACTCTACGTCGCGACCAACGCGGGGCTCGCCGTCTTCACCGAGTGAGGTGTTCGAGACCAACACCTTCGGCGTGATGGAGATGACGCAGGCAGTGCACCTGGGGCTCGACTCGACCGGGCCCCCGTTGGCGCGGCCCAAGGCGGCGGACGAACTGCTCGAGCCAGCGCCCGATGCCTCCCGACGGCGAGCCAGGCGCTGGGTCGCGGCAAGGCGGCGAGTTGGCCGAGGCGTCTCCCGCGGCCCTCAGCCGATTGATCCGGGGGGCTCGTGTCGACGCGCCTGCTCTCGACGAACCGTCACGATCTCGGCAATGAACACCTGGGCTGCCGCGGCGACGGGCACCGCCACAACGGCCCCAGCCACACCCATGAACTCCACCAAGAACAGGATGGAGAGGAGGGTCACGAGCGGGTTCACATGCGCGGTGCGGCGGTAGACGAACGGCGCGAGGGCGTTTCCCTCCAGCTGCCCGTAGACTACGAAGTAGATCGCCGCCGCCAGCGCAGTCCATACGCCGCCCGTAATGAGCGCGAACAGCGTGATGCCAGCCCCGACCACGAGCGGGCCCGCGTATGGGACAAGGCTCGAGGTGCCGCTCAGGATGCCAAGTGGAAGGAAGAAGGGCACCCGGATGATGACGAGGAAGGTCGTCGTCAAGATCGCGTTGATGGCGCAGATTCCGAGCAGGCCGCCGAGGTAGCCACCCACGGAGCGGTAGATCTTGGCGGCCATGCGCTCGTAACGCTCGCGGCTGGCTGGTCTCAGCTCCGCGAAGAGCGCCGTCACGAGATCGCGCCCGAACACCAGCATGAAGATGGCGAGGAAGAGGAAGGCGAGGAGCCCAGCGAGCGCCGTGACGACGCCGCCGATCGCGGAGAGGAGCGGGTTCACTGCCCCGACCGCAGCGGGTCCGGACTCGCGCAGCTGCGCCTGCAGGTGAAATCGGGCGTCGAGGCGCACGAACCAGGGAGTGTGCTGCAGCTTCTGCCACAGGGCTGGCGTCTCAGCGACGAGCGCCCTCCCCTGAGCAATGATGGGTGGGACGAGAAGAAGTCCCAGCCCGACGAGGAGCGCCGTCACCACGCCCATCACGGCGACGATGGCCCAGGAGCGCCTCAGGCCTCGGCGCACCAGTACCTCGACTGCGTGATCCATCGCGACCGCCGCCATCGCGCTACCGAGCGCCAGCGTCAGGGCGACCTTTGTCTTCAGGAGGAAGAAGACCAAGGCTACCACCGACACCACGCCGAAACAGATGGTGAATACCGTCGTGAGGCTCACCTGGGAACGGCGGGGCCGCGGTTCGGGATTTGCCATGGCCCGAGAGTCTGCCCTGAATCGGATGCGCCGTCTCGACGAGCGCGAGCGTTGCGGGCTCGGCCGTCTGAACCCTGGTCCTGGATGCTGGGGTGTTGCTGCTCCTTTCGGTCACGGGCTATCCAGGGAATTGCAAGGGCCCTACCATCATTCCGTCGAAGAGCACCGCAGCACTTCCGCGACGCTCCACGCCTGCGCGATGCACCCTCTCGGCTCATACGGCGCTTCCGCATCGAAGATCTCCCCGATCGTCCCCAACCCGAGCTCGCCCAGGTGCTCGTCGAACCCCGCCAGCAGCCCGCGCACGTCGTCGTACGGAAACGCCTTCCTCCACGCGTCGACGAAGGGCCCGATGAGCCACGCCCACACCGTCCCTTGATGATAGGCCGCGTCCCTCGTGCGCAGATCGCCCTGGTACCCCGCCTTGTACGCAGGCTCGCGCGGGCCGAGCGACCGCAGACCCACCGGCGTGAGCAGCTCGCGGCGCACTGCCCGCAGCATCGGCTCCCACTGCGCGCGGTCGAGGACCGGATTGGGTAGCGCGACGGCGAGGAGCTGGTTTGGCCGCAGCGACGCGTCGTCGGGGTCGACCACGTCGAGCAGATGATCCCGTCCGGCGGCGACGAAGCGGGAATTGAACGACTCGCGCAGTCGGGCCGCGGCGCGCGTGAGACTTCCATCCCCCGGCGCCCAGCGGTCGAGCAGCCGCAGCGCATTGTAGAAGAGCGCGTTGATCTCGACGGCCTTGCCCCGCCGTGGAGTAACCACCCAGTCGTCGACCTTCGCGTCCATCCACGTGAGCTGGTAGCCCTCGGCGCCCTGTCGCAGCAGGCCGTCCGCGGGGTCGACGCCGATGCCGAACCGGGTGCCGCGCAAGTGATCGCGAATGATGACCTGCAGCACGGGGAGCACATCGGCGAGCAATGCCCGGTCGCCGGTGACGGTGGTATAGCGATCGACGGCGTGAAAGAACCAAAGGGTCGCGTCGGCTGTATGATAGAGGCCCTGCGATTCCCCTTCGGGAAACAGATTGGGAATCAACCCATCGCGCACGTGGCCGGCGAAGGTGCGGAGGATCCGCGCCGCGACCGCGTGGCGCCCCGTGCAGAGGCAGAGCCCCTCGAGGCTGATCATCGTGTCGCGGCCCCAATCGGTGAACCAATGATATCCGGCGATGACGGTGAAGTCGTCGGCCCCGCCGGACACCTTGCGCACGATGAACTGATCGGCGGCCAGCGACAGCTCGGCGGTGCGGCCGGTGCGGCCCGCCACCAGCGTGCGCCGGCGCTCCTGTTCTCCGCGGCGCAGCGCCTCGACGTCGAGCTTGGGATCCCACGCATCGGCCGAGAGGGCGAGAGACGCCTCCTCGCCCGCCGCCAGCTTCATCGTGAGCTCGCAGGGGCCGACGAGCGGCCCTTCGCAGTCGTAGCCGCGCTCCTCCTCGATCCGGTAGCGGACGGTGCGCACGCGCGGCGGAATGGCCCGCCAGGCGCCGGCCGAAGCGACGAGCAGGATCGGCAGCGACGTGCCGCGGTCGATCTCGCAGGTGCCGCCGTGGATGGAGGCGGGATAGTCGCGCGCCGGCTGGTCGAGGCGACCCTCGTGCGCGCGGATCTGGAACGCGGGCCGCACCACCAGCGTCAGCGGCTCCCGCGCGCGGTAGGAGACGAGCGCCAGGTTCTTGCCGTGCGGGAGCACGATGCGCTTCTCGACGGAGCGATAGCGGAAGACGGGCAGCCCCAGCTCGAGCCGCATCTCCTCGAGATCGTCTTGTCCGCAGGCTGACTCGTCGAGCGCGTTCACGGCCAGCACCCGGCCGCGCGGCAGCGCTGCGATCAGATGCCCGTGGAAGCGCCGCGTGAGCTGTCCGCCGATGGTTCCCGAGGCATACCCGCCGAGGCCATTGGTGACGAGCCACTCGCGCGCGCGCAGCGCGTCCGGGCCGTCGCCGCGCCGATAGCACACACGCTCCATCAGTACTCCCGCCGCTTGAGCAGGTAATCGAGCCCGCCGGCGCGATACCAGCGATAACCATACGGCTCGAGCGCGATCCGGTGCGCGCCGCCGCCCTTGCGCTCGCTGTGCGCCTCGGTGAAGAGGTTGATCAGCCGGGCCTCCTCGACGCGCACCGAGACCTCGACCGGCTCGTCCGCGAGGTTGTGAAGCGCGACCACCGCGTTGTTCCGCCATTCATAGCGCACCGCGAGCACGCTCCTGCGGCCCGTCGGCAGCACACGAAAGTCGCCCCAGCCGATCTCCGGGCATTCCTTGCGCATGCGGATGATGCGCTCCGTCCAGTTGAGCAACGAGTCGGGATCGCGGCGCTGCGCGGCGGCGTTGATCCGCTGGTAGCTCCAGGGTCCTTTGTCGATCACCGGCAGGATTGTCTTCGCCGCCTTCGAGAACCCGCCGTGCGGCTCGGTCGACCACTGCATCGGCGTGCGGCTGCACTGGCGCTCCTCGAGGCCCATGTCGTCACCCATTCCGATCTCGTCTCCATAGCGGAGCACCGGCGTGCCCGGGAGCGTGAACATCAGGCTCATCGCCATCCTCAGCCGCCGCTGGTCGCCGTTGAGCATGGGCGGCAGCCGCCGGCGAATGCCGCGATCATAGAGCTGCATCGACTTGTCGGGGCCGAACTCGGCGAAGACCTTCTCGCGCTGCAGCCTGCTCAGCCGCCCCAGATCGAGCTCGTCGTTGTTGCGGAGGAAGACGCCCCACTGCGCGGTCGCGGGCCTCGGCTTGGTGCGCTCCATGGCCTCCGCCAGCGACGGCGCGTCGGCCGCGGCCAGCGCGTAGAACAGGTGCTGGTTGACCTGGAAGTTGAACATCATCTGCATCCGCTCGCCGGCCTCGCCAAAGTATTGCAGGTCTGTCTGCGGCTGCACGTTCGCCTCCGCCAGCAGGATGGCGTCGTCGCTGCGCCAGCTCAGGAAGGCACGCAGATCGCGCAGCATGTCGTACTGCTCCTGTGGCTTGACGTTCGCGCCCTTCCTCCCGATGACGAACGGCACCGCGTCCACGCGGAAGCCCGAGACGCCGAGCTGCAACCAGAAGCCCATGATGCGGCGGATCTCGGCCTGCACCTCCGGATGGGAGGTGTTGAGATCGGGTTGGAAGTCGTAGAAGCGGTGGAAGTACCACTCGCCCGACTGCGGGTCGCGCGTCCAGGTCGATTTCTGCACGCCGGGAAAGACCATTCCCTTGTTCCAGTCGCGCGGGCGCTTCGCCGACCACACGTACCAATCGCGATATCTGGAATCCTTCGACGAGCGTGCGTCCTTGAACCACGGGTGCTCGTCGGAGGTGTGGTTCACCACCAGATCGGTGATGACGCGAATGCCGCGCTGGCGGGCGGCGCGCGCGAACTCGACGAAGTCGCCGAGCGTCCCATAGCGCGGGTCGACGTTGTAGTAGTCGGTGATGTCATATCCGTCGTCACGGTCGGGCGAGGAGTAGAACGGCATCAGCCAGAGCGCGGTGATGCCCAGGCCGGCGAGGTAGTCGAGGCGCCTCTGCAGACCGCGAAAGTCGCCCACGCCGTCGCCGTTGGAGTCGAGAAAGGTGCGGACGTCGCAGTTGTAGATGACGGCGCTCTTGTACCAAAGGTCCGAGATGACGTCGGGCTTGCCTTCGCGCATGGCTCGTCCTTAGCAAATTCCTTGCGGCGTGGCATGGCGTGTAGGTCGTTCACCCCGCCGTTTCGCCAGGTGGAAGGCCGCCTGTCCCTGCTCGTCAGGGTCCACGTCGGTCTCGACTTCGACGACGCCCGAGAGATGGCGAAGGTTCGAGGCATTAGCTTCCGGGAGAAGGTCACGATGCTCGGCCTGTAGCGGATCCCCCGCCGCCGCCCTCAGTCCCGCCCAGCGCCCCGCAACTCCTCTGCGAGGACGCGCACCAGCTCGCCGGCCGCGAGCTGCCGGACCCGGGCGACGCCCTGGCCAACCCAGAGCGAGAGGCACTCGGCCTCCCCTTTCTGCCCAGCTGCGAGTCGCATCGCCCGGGTGAGCTGGTTCTGGAGCGGGTACGGTAGGATGGCGTCTGGCTGGGCGTCGACCGCCGCAGTGAACTCGTTCGCCAGGCCCCGCGCCCAGCGTCCGGAGAAGGCCCGGGTGAGGACGGTACGGTCCCGGCCGGCCGTGATGATGGCGTGCTTGTAAGCGAGCGACGCGCCTGACTCCGGGCAGGCGAGGAAGGCAGTGCCGAGCTGCGCCGCGGCCGCTCCAGCCTGCAGCGCGGTGTAGATCTCGCGGCCCTCCATGATCCCCCCGGTCGCGATGATCGGCAGCGAGACCACCCGCTGCAACTCGGCGACGAGCCGGAGCGTCGGCGTCAGCGCCTCCTCGGTGCGCGCCGCGAACGTCCCCCGATGACCACCCGCCTCGGCGCCCTGCGCCACGACCCCATCTACCCCCGCCCTCGCCAAGATCTTCGCCTCGTCTACCGTGGTGGCGGTCCCGAAGCTGAGGATGCCGCGCGACCTCAACCGGAGGAGCGCGTCTGGAGGAGGGACACCAAACGTGAAGCTGAACGCCGCCGGTCGCTCGTCGAGCACCACCTCCAGTTGCTTCGGGAACGGATCGGGCGGTACGGCCGGTACAGACGGCGGCGGGATCCCGAGCCGCTCGTGGAAGCGGGCCAGCAGGTCGAGCATCGGGCGCGGGTCGGTTGGAGGCTGCAGCGACCACCCGCCCGCGAACAGGTTTGCCCCGAAGGGCTGCGATGTGAGGGCCCGGATGCGACGGATGGCGTCGGAGATCTGCTCGGGCGTCAGGTAGGGCGCGCCCAGGAACCCCAGCCCGCCCGCATTCGACACGGCCGCCACCAGTTCCGGGGTGGAGGGGCCTCCTCCCAGCGGCGCCAGGATGATCGGGTGCTTCAGGCCCAGGCGTGCGGTGAGCTCGCTCCCCATGGACGTCTCTCCTCGACAGCCGCGCTGCGCGTCCGCCCACGCCCCATGCGGTGGGTGCGGCTCCGTCGCCGGTCGCGTGACCATAACGCCGACGCCGTCTACATGGCCAAGCTCTCTCGCCGAACGGCGTGTAGCGATGGCCGGGAACGTTCGACGGCCAGCTTGCACCGGCGAACGCGAACGTCCGTGAACGTTCTCGTATGGGTCCACGGCTCCGGCGGGCGCCAGCATCGCAGGAACAACAGCAGCATGCGCTGGCGATCGACGGGCACGAGGCGTGCAGGCCGTGACTGACGGTTACGATGCCCGTCCCCCGTAGGAGCAGGCAATTCCGCCGCCGTCAAGGTCGCCCATGTCGCTCAACACCATCCTCATGGTCGTCCTGTTCGGCGGAGGCGGGTTCTACTGGTCGCGACGCGGGTGACAGCGCCCGCGGGTGTTCCAACACGCTCCGGCGCATGAGCGCACATCGCCAGGCCGAGTTCACGAAAAGGAAAACATGAACTGGGACCGGATCGAAGGCAACTGGAAGCAACTGAAGGGTAGGGTGAGGGAGGAGGCGTCATGAAGGGCTTCGTGCAGGACATCGAGGGTCTCGCCATCAAGAATGAGGATTTTCGCCAGGTGCTCTACACGGGGAGACACTGCCAGCTCGTCGTGATGGCTCTGAAGCCCAAGGAAGAGATCGGGGCGGAAGTCCACAAGCTCGATCAGTTCTTTCGCGTGGAAGAGGGCTCCGGTGAGGCGGTTCTCGACGGCGTTCGGACGAAACTCCGCGCGGGTTTCGCGGTTGTCGTGCCCGCTGGGACGAAGCACAACATCATCAACACCGGCACTGTTCCACTGAAGCTCTATACGCTCTACGCGCCCCCGAATCATCGGGACGGCGTCGTCCACCATACGAGAGACGCTGCCGAGGCCGACAACGAGCACTTCGACGGGAAGACGACCGAGTAGGCAATTCCGGCCAGCGGACGGGAGCATCCATGGGCACCATCGAGACCAAGAGCGGGGCGCATCTCTACTTCAAGGACTGACAGTTCGATGACGGAATGCGCGTTGTGGTGCAGGCTGGGACGTACGACAGGTGCCGCTCCACAGCATTGGCGGGGATGGATCGCTGTGGCCACGGCATTGATCGCGGCTGCCTGCACCGGTCCGCCGACCGACAACGATCATCAGCCACGCCCGACGGCGATTGCCCCCGATCGCGCCGCCTCCGCGAGCCCGGTCGATGTGGTCATCCAGGGAACCGAGTTCTTGGCGAGCGCGACGCAGCCGTCCGGTGGTGGCGCGCCCAGCCTGGACACGACTCACCGGGCCTGGCTCGACGAAGTCGAGCTCGAGGCGGTCACCTGGATCGATACGACTGCGCTGCGGGCCACCGTGCCGGCAGGCCTGCCGATCGGCGGCCACGCGCTGACCGTGCAGAACGCGCTCGGCGAGCGCGGGTCGCTGGATGGCGCCTACACCGTGCTCCCTTTGTCCGGTCTCGCCGGCACGCTGTCGGTCGATCGCCCAACCGTGAACCTCGGGCAGCAGCTCATGCTCGCGCTGACCTTGACCAACACCGGCGGTATTGCACTGGCGAACATCGTTCTCGGCACCCCTGTCGCGACCTCGACGGACGGTGGAGGGACCCTCCCCGTCGGGGCGACGCCGGCTCCGCCTTCGTCGATGGCGGCGGGCGAGCGCCACGAGCTCACCTGGATCTACCAGGCGACGTCGGTCGGGCACGTCTCGTTCGCGGTGACGGCGAGCGCCGTGGACAGTTCCAGTGGCCTCGCCATCGGCGCCGACGTGGCGCCGCTCGGGATCGACATCATCGAGGGTCCCGTCGTCCCCAAGCCGCCCGTTGCGCCGACCGGCCTCACCGCATCCGCCATCTCCCAGACGCGGGTGGACCTGAGCTGGAACCCGTCCAGCGGAGCGACCGGGTATGGCGTCATGCGCGGCACGACCTCGGGCGGTCCGTACGCCGAGATCGGCGCGTCGGCCACGTCGAGCTATTCCGACACGACCGGGCTCTCGCCCGCGACGACATACTACTACGTCGCGCGGGCGACCAATGCGGCGGGTGCCTCACCCACCTCGGCGCAGGCCTCGGCGAGGACGCTCGCTCCAGCGCCGATGCCACCGCCAGCACCGACCGGCCTCGCCGCGACCGCCGTCTCGCAGACCCGCATCGACCTGGCGTGGAGCGCGGCCACCGGGGCGACGGGGTACATCATGCTCCGCGGCACGAGGACCGGAGGACCCTACACGCCGATCGGAACGTCGGCGACGCCGAGCTACTCCGACACGACGGGCCTCTCGGCCGGTACGACCTACTACTACGTGGTGCAGGCCACCAGCGCGGGCGGCACCTCGGTTAGCTCGGCTCAGGCCTCGGTGATGACGCTGGTGAGCCCACCACCAGCTCCGACAGGCCTGACCGCAAAAGCCAACCCCCTGCGGCGCATCGCCGTGAGCTGGAGAGCGGTCTCCAGGGCGACGGGGTACATCGTGCTCCGCGGCACGACGACGGGGGGACCGTACGCACAGGTCGCGATGTCCGCGACGACGAGTTTCACCGACAGCGGGGTCTCCGCCGGAACCACCTACTACTACGTGGTGCAAGCCACCAACGCCGCTGGCAGGTCGCCCAACTCGAACCAGGCCTCGGCGACGGCCAAGAACTGAGACCCTGCCCTACCCTGTGGCCTACCGCGGGACGCTCCGGTCGACGTGGGACCGGACGAAGGAGGAGGCGCGGCCGCGCCATCCTGCCCGCCGCCCCCGCGCCCATCGTGGCGCGCGACCTCTTTCCCGAAAGGCGCTCGACGCCGCCCGGCGGAACGCGGCCGCGGCCGGGGTCGCGGCCGACATCCGCTTCGAGCGCGGCGACGTGCGCGAGTACGCGCCGGAGCCGGGCCTGTGAAGTCCGCCACGGCGAGCGAAGCCAAGCTTCTCGCCGCGGTGTAAGTCGAGGACATGGATGCCGTCAGCTCGGGCGCGGCCCGCAGCGCGACCGTCACCTGCGCGCGGCCACGTCCTCGAAGTCGATGCCGTGGAGCTGAGCCGGGCCCTCCGGGATCACAACCTCGCGGCGCGCGCTGCGCCCGTCGGCCTGCCGCAGCTCGAGGGTGTACCGCCCGGGCTGGAGACCGCGAAAGACGTAGTTGCCGTCGCGGCCCGGGTGGACCTCCCTGCATCGAGAAGGCAGAGAGAGGCTGGCTCGCTACGTGCTCCGGCCGCCCTTCGCTCTCCAGCGGCTCTCGCAGGGCGAGGACGGCCGGCTTGTCTACCGCATGAAGCGACCCCGGGCCGGGTCGCTCTTCCTTCTGCTCACGCCCGATGAGCTGCTCGCTCGTATCGCGCGCTGGTTCCCCCGCCGCGCGTCCACGGGCTTCACTACCACGGTGTCTTCGCCCCCCACTCGAAGGTGAGGGGGCGGGAGGTGCCGGTACCGGAGCCTGCTGCTCCGGTGCCCAGGAAGAAGAAGTCGGCGGGGAAGCCGGGGCGCTCCCAGCGCTCGACGGAGGGAGCCCGGACCTACCGCATCCCCTGGGCCGAGCTGCTCGCGAAGGTGTTCGAGATTGACGTGCTCGCCTGCCCCGAGTGCGGGGGCCGGATGGAGCTCATCGCCTTCATCGCCGAGCCGACCATCGCGAAGAGGATCCTCGACCACCTGGGCTACGACTCGACCGGACCACCGCTGGCGCCGCCACGGGTCGGCCAGCCCGAATTGGTAGACCCCGCGCCCGCCTACGATGTGACGGACCCCGTGTACGAAGAGTGAGCCCGACCGCCTGTGGCCCGCAACGACGAGGCTCGCGCTCGCCTCGTTGATCGCGCCTCTTCGGGGGATATCGAGGGACTCGGCACCCGTTCCAAGTTGGCCTTCATCCTACCGGACTGGACCGGTCCAGGTTACGGAATACGCTCTATCGGACCACGATCCGCAGGTTGAAAGTCCTAGCCCCCGTGAATGCTCAAAGTCCTTGACTCTTTGGTTCTCAGCCCCCTGATGTTAGGGGCTAGAGCACCGAACAGGTTAAAAGCGATCTCATCACGCTACCTTGCGCTGGATGGCTTCCAGGTTCTGGATGGCCGAGGCACGTCGCAGGTCGAAGAGGTTCTTGCGCACGCCGCGATA
>JBGQLS010000126.1:0-14059 GCA_041500205.1 Anaeromyxobacteraceae bacterium
GCACCACCGCATCTGGCTCACGCTGGCCACGGCCATGGGCTGGGTCGGGCGACCGGGCGGCGGCTGGTATCCGGTCGAGGCCGGCACGCCGCCACTCGCGGTGCAGGACGTCACGGGTGACGCCAAGTCCAAGCCGGAAGGCGGACAGCCGGCGATCCCGCCGACGCTCTCGGAGGTGGAGGAGCGGGGGAACCTCCAGGCCGTCATCTGCTCCGGCAACTCTCTGGCCGACTACCTGTCGCCCTTCGGCAGCCTGACGAAGCAGGTGGAACTCGTCGTCCACTTCGGGGCCTTTCCCAACGCCACCTGGGAACGTTCCTCCATGTCCTTCCCCGCCACGCTCTGGTCCGAGCGGGACGGCCTGGCCTTCGACGACGACCGATCCATCCAGTGGGGCGGCAAGATCGTGGAGCCCCCAGCAGGCTGCCGATCGGGCCTCGATTTCTGGATGGAGCTGGCCCGGCGCTTTGGCTGGGAGGCGCACTTCCCGTGGGCCACCGAAGCTGGCCGTGCCGACCACGGCGCCTTCTACACCTGGCTCCTGGCTCAAGGGCCCCTGACCGCCGGGCTACAGCTGGACCGGCTGCAGAACCTGGAGCCTGGTTCCCGGACCTTCTGGCCCATCGGAGAGGGCCTCCTCCCCGACAAGATTGCGCCTCACGCAGCCCCGGCCTCCCTGGCGTCCGGGACGGGGGTGGCGGCCACGGCGGACTATCCCTTCGCCTTGCTGGCAGCCCAGAGCGGCTGCCGCTCCGGTGACGCCAGCCGCTTCTGGCCCTGGACTCGGAGTCTGGCTCGGGAGGACGCGGTCCAGATCCATCCGGAGACGGCGCTCCTCCTCGGCATCGAGAACGGCGACGAGGTGCTGATCGACACGCCCCGGGGCAACTTGCCCGCTCGCGCCAATCTCAGCCGCACGGTGCCCCGCTGGCTCATCGCCTCTTTCCACGGAGTGAATGGCGTCCCGGCCCTGGTGCACAAGAAGGATCAGCTCCCGGATGAAGCTCGCAACCTGCTGACAAAGTCGGCCAAGTGACTGGATGACTCCTTCAATGACAAGTCACGCCAAGAGACACCTGTGGTTGGTAGACGCCCCGCGCTGCATCGGCTGCTTCGGTTGCGAAGCGGCCTGCAAGATGGAGCACGGCCTCCCGGGTGAACCCCGGACCGTCCGAGTGATCCAGGTGGGCCCCCGGGGCGAGGGCGACGACCTCGTCATGTCCTTCCAGCCCACCAGCTGCTGCCATTGCGACCGGCCGGCCTGCGTCCAGGCCTGCCCCGCCGGCGCCATGCAGAAGCGGGAGGACGGGATCGTCTTCTCGGACCTTGAGAAGTGCATCGGGTGCCTAACCTGCGCGGTCGCCTGCCCCTTCGGCGTCCCGCAGCTCAACCCGGCCACCGGCAAGGTCGCCAAGTGCGACGGCTGCCGGACTCGCGTGGACCGAGGCCTCTGGCCGGCCTGCACGCTCAAGTGCCCCTCGGGCGCCCTGATGTTCGGGAACCCAGCCCGGGTGGTGCAGCAGATCCGGACCCAGGAAGCCCTGAAGATGGCGAAGGCCTTCGCCCAGGAAGAACGCGAGCCATGAACAGACTGACCGGAGCGGCGGTGGAGAAGGACTTCCTCTCTCGCATCACCGAGGAGAGCGGACAGAACTTGGTGTCCTGCCTCCAGTGCGGCAAGTGCAGCGGCGGCTGCCCCATCTCCTCCGACGAGGTGGGCGGACCCCGGCGCCTCGTCGCCGAGATCCTCTACGGCGCCAAGCAGCAGGCGCTCCAGGATCCCACCTGGTGGTACTGCGTGGCATGCGGCACCTGCATGACCCGCTGCCCGGTGGAGATCAACATGTACCGCGTGGCCACCGCGCTCGCCGAGATGGCCGAGCGCGAGCACATCGCGCCCTCCGAGCCCGACATCCACCTGTTCGAGGAGCTCTTCCTGAAGTCCGTGGAGAAACACGGCCGGGCCAACGAGCTGAAGGTCGTCATGAACTTCAATCTCCGCACACACCATCCGTTCAAGGACATGGGCCAGGGGATGACGCTGATGCGCAAGGGCGCAATAAGACCCGGCGAGTTCTTCAAAGGAGGCCGCGCTAGCGAGCGAGTCTCCCGCATCTTCTCCAAGGCGCAAGGGAAAGGGACGGGAGAATAGCCCATGAAGGTCAGCTACTATCCCGGCTGCTCGCTGGAATCGACCGGCAAGAGCTACGACCACTCTGCCCGTGAGGTCTGCGGCGCGCTGGGCGTGGAACTGCAAGAGGTCGCGGATTGGGTCTGCTGCGGCTCCTCCGCCGGCCTCAAGATGAACAAGTTCGTCTCCACTGCTCTATCCGGCGTCAATCTGGCGCTGCTGGAGAAGCAGGAGGCCGCCGAGGTCGTCGCGCCGTGTCCTTTCTGCTACCGCCGCCTCGCGAGCGCCCAGGAGGAGATGCGCCAGGACCCGAAGTTGAAGGGCGAGGTGCAGGAGGCCATCGAGGCGGAGCTGAAGGGCGATCTGAAGATCCACAACCTGGTGGGTTTTCTCAGGGAGAAGGTGGGTCTCGGCGCCATCGCCGCCAAGCTCAAGAAGCCCCTCGCCGGGCTCAAGGTCGTCCCTTACTACGGCTGCTTCATGGTGAAGCCCCAGCAAGTCACGGGCTGCGACGACCCCGAGAACCCCACCTCCATGGACGAGATCCTGAAGGCGCTGGGGGCGGAAGTCCTGAACTGGGACTTCAAGACGGAGTGCTGCGGCGCGGGTCTCTCCTTGAGCAAGACGGACAAGGTCGTGGAGCTCACCGGCCGGATCGTCCGGGAGGCGGCCTTCCGGGGCGCCGACGCCATCGTGGTGGCCTGTCAGCTCTGCCAGGCCAACCTGGACATGCGCCAGGCGAAGGTGGGCCAGGAGGACGCCAAGCAATATGACCTCCCCGTCATCTATTTCACCCAGCTCATGGGATTGGCCTTCGGCATAGCCCCCGAGGCCCTGGGCTTGAATCATCACCTCGTCGATCCCATTGCCCTGCTGCAGAAGAAGGGGTTGATCGGATGAGCAAGCGAGTCGGCGTCTACATCTGTCACTGCGGCACGAACATCGATGGCATGGTGGACGTGGCGAAGATCTCGGACGAGATCGGCGCAGAGGGCGGCGACGTGGTGGTGTCCCGCCACTACAAGTACATGTGCTCCGAGCCCGGCCAGAAGCTGATCCGGGACGACATTGCGGAATTGAAGCTCGACCACGTGGTCGAGGCCTCCTGCTCTCCCAAGATGCACGAGCCGACCTTCCGCAACTGCGTCTCCCAGGCCGGCATGAACCAGTACATGTTCGAGATGGTCAACATCCGCGAACATTGCTCCTGGGTCACCGAGAACCGCGACCTGGCCACCATCAAGGCCAAGGCGCTCGTCGAGGGCGCCATCGCCCGGGTGAAGCACCACAAGCCCCTGGTCGGCTCGAAGAAGCCGGTCACTCCCAAGGCTCTGGTGGTGGGCGGCGGCATCGCCGGCCTCACGGCGGCCCTCAAGATCGCGCGGTCCGGCTACAAGGTCACCGTCGTGGAGAAGGAGGAGATCATCGGCGGGCGCATGGCCCAGTTCGACAAGACCTTCCCCACCCTCGACTGCGCCGGCTGCACCCTGACCCCCAAGACCAGCGAGGTGGGGCGGCACCCCAACATCGAGATCCTGACCAAGGCGGAGGTCGTCAGCGTCGGCGGCTTCGTGGGCAACTTCAAGGTCAAGGTCCGCCAGCAACCACGCTACGTGAAGCTGGACAAGTGCACGGGTTGCGGCGACTGCCAGAAGGTCTGCCCCATCAACGTGTCGAGCGCATTCGAGCTGGGGATGGCCACGCGGCACCCCATCAGCCGGCCCTTCCCCCAGGCCATCCCGAACAAGTATTCCATCATCCGCGACGGCTCGGCTCCCTGTCAGTCCGCTTGCCCAGCTGGCGTCAACGTGGTGGGCTACATGAACCTGGCTGGGCTCGGGAAGTTCGACGAGTCCCTGGCCCTGGTTCGCGAGCGAATGCCCTTCGCCGCCTCCTGCGGCCGCATCTGCTTCCATCCCTGCGAGACCGCCTGCAAGCGCGGACAGATGGACAAGCCGCTGGCCGTCTGCCAGACGAAGCGCTTCCTCGGCGATCGCGAGATGCAGAAGGGCGTCTTCGTCCACCCGAAGAAGCAGGACGAGCGCGCGGAGCGCATCGCCCTCGTGGGCGCCGGCCCCGCCAGCATGTCCGCCGCGTACTACCTCGCGCTCATGGGCTTCAAGCCGGTGCTCTTCGAGTCCGCGCCCGAGGCGGGCGGCTGGCTTCGCTACGGCATCCCCGAGTACCGCCTGCCCAAGGACATCCTCAAGCAGGAAGTGACGAACCTGGCGTCGATGGGCGTGGAGATCCACTACAACACGCCCATCGGGCCCGGCCGCACCATCGACGACCTGATGAAGAAGGAGGGCTTCAGCGCCGTCTTCCTCGGCGTCGGAGCCCAGGATGCGATGCGCATCCCCGTGCCCGGCGCCGACGCCGCCGGGGTGCACTGGGGCGTCGAGTACCTGCGCGATTCCGCCATGGGCAAGGTCCCACCGCTGGCCGGCAAGAGGGTGCTCGTCATCGGCGGCGGCAACGTGGCCGTGGACGCGGCCCGCACCGCCGTCCGCCAGAACCCGGCCTCGGTGACCGCGATCTCGCTGGAGAGCCGGCAGGAGATGCCCGCCTCGTCCTGGGAAGTGGAGGACGCCGAGCACGAAGGCGTGAAGTTCGAGCACCGCTGGGGCGTGAAGCAGCTCCTCGTGAAGGACGGCAAGGTCGCCGGCATCGAGCTCAGGGCGGTGACGCGGGTCTTCGACGAGCAGCGACGGTTCGCGCCCACCTACAACGACGATCAGCTCACCATCCGTGAAGCCGACGTCGTGATCCTGGCCATCGGCCAGAAGACCAACATGAAGTTCATCACCCCGGAGGACGGCGTCGCGCTGACACCGCGCGGCCTCATCCAGGTCGACCCGGACACGCTCGCCACCAGCCGGCCCGGCGTCTTCGCCGGCGGCGACTGCACCCTGGGGCCGGCCTCCTTCGTCCAGGCGGTGGGCAAGGGCCGGGAGGCCGCCGAGGCCATCTACGCCCATATCGTGCATGGCGGCCTTCGCGAGGTCACCCCCAAGGAAAGGGAGGTGCCGAAGGAGATCACCGCCGAGGAGCGGAAGCGCGCCACGCCCATTTCCCGACAGGAGATGCCAGTCCTCACGCCGCAGGAGCGGCGGGGCGGCTTCGCCGAGGTGGAGCTGGGCTTCACCGAGGAGATGGCCAAGGCCGAGGGCCAGCGCTGCCTGAGCTGCTCGCTCTGCTGCCAGTGCGGTGAGTGCGTGCGGACTTGCGGCCCGGCCGCCATCGACCTCTCCGAGCGGGAACGCATCCAGGAGCTCGACGTCGGCGCCATCGTCGTGGCAACCGGCATCGATATCTTCGACGCCAAGAAATACCCGGAGTATGGCCACGGCAAGTACCCTGACGTCCTGACCAACCTGGAGTTCGAGCGCCTGTGCAACGCCGCCGGCCCCACCGGTGGCAAGGTCATTCGGCCCAGCGACGGCAAGGTGCCGAAGAGCATCGTCTTCATCCAGTGCGTCGGCTCCCGGGACAAGGCCCGAGGCAAGGAGTACTGCTCGAAGGTCTGCTGCATGATCTCAGCGAAGCAGCTCAGCATCTTCAAGCACCACAGCCACGACGGTAAGGCCTACGTCTTCTACATCGACAACCGCACCGGCGGTAAAGGCTACGAGGAGTTCCTGCGCCGGGCGATCGAGGAGGAAGGGGCCACCTATATCCGCGGACGGGCTGCCAAGGTCTTCGAGGAAGGCGGCAAGCTCGTGGTGCGGGGTGAGAACACGCTCCAGGGCGGCCCGGTGGAAGTGGAAGCCGACATGGTGGTCCTCGCCACCGGCCTGACCGCGCAGAAGGACTACCTCAGCGTGTCCCGGGCCCTGAACCTGGCTGCCGACAAGAACGGGTTCTTCCTGGAGCTCCACCCCAAGCTGGGGCCGGTCGAGACCTCTCTCGCCGGCATCTTCCTGGCCGGTGCCTGCCAGGGTCCCAAGGACATCCCCGAGTCGGTCGCCCAGGGCGGCGCGGCTGCCGCCGAGGCCCTCGTCCTGTTCAGCATGGGAGAGGTGGAGGTCGAGCCCACCGTGGCCAGCGCTGACCGCGCCTTGTGCACCGGCTGCAAGACCTGCGTGAGCCTCTGCGCCTACAACGCCCTCAGCTTCAGCGAGGAAGGGAAGGTGGCGGTGGTCAACGAAGCCCTTTGCCAGGGTTGCGGCACCTGCGCGGCGGCCTGCCCGGTGGCGGCTCTGCGGGTTCAGCACTTCCTGCCCGAACAGATAATGGCCCAGATCGAAGGAATGCTGGCATGAGCGAGTTCGAGCCCAAGATCATCGCCTTTCTCTGCAACTGGTGCACGTACGTGGCGGCAGACGCCGCGGGCGTCTCCCGGTTCGTCCAGAAGCCCAACGTCCGGGCGATCCGGGTGAACTGCTCGGGCATGGTGGACCCGAGCTACATCGTCAAGGCCTTCGCCAGCGGCGCCGACGGAGTGCTGATCGGCGGCTGTTGGCCCGGCGATTGCCACTACATCTCCGGCAACATCAAGACCATGCGGCGGGCTCCTCTGTTGAAGAAGCTGCTCGGCGAGCTGGGCGTGGACGATCTTCGCTTCCGTCTGAAGTGGATCGCCGCTTCCGAGCCCAGCCAGTTCCAGAAGACCATCAACGACATGACCGAAGAGATCCGCAAGCTGGGACCTTTCACCCGGACGAAGAAGACCGTCAAGAGGAGCGTCGCGTGAACCGGCCAGAGAAGAAGAAGAAGCTGGCCATCTACACCGCCACGGGATGCCGTGCCTGTGAACAGGGCATCTTGGATCTGAACTACGAGGTCAGCGAGCTCAGCCGCTTTGCCGACCCCGTCTTCTGGCCCTACGTCCTGGGAACGCCGTGGGAGGCGTTGCAGGCGACCAAGGTGGACGTCGCGCTCTTCGCCGGGGCCATCCGGACAGAGGCCGACCGCCAGGCCGCGCTGAAGCTCCGGGAGAAGTCGGACCTCCTGGTGGCGGTCGGTGCCTGCGCCGCCTTCGGTGGGCTGCCTGGCCTCGCCAATCTGGCCGGGAGCGAAGAGGCCGAGGCCGGGGCGGTCGCCGCGGGCGCCAGCGCCGACGGCAAGGAGGGCCCGACGTTGCCCCGGACGGAGCCCCAGACCCTGTGTCTTTCGCAGGTGGTCGCGGTCGACTACGTCATCCCAGGCTGCCCCCCGACCCAGAACCTACTCTGGGCTGCGGTGCTGGCCCTCGTCTCCCGGGGAGAGTCGCCGTCGAGGCTCTCCTATGCCGCCGGCAGGCTCCCCGGAAAAGTGGCCGAGGCCATCGCCTCGGGCGTGCTTCCTCCGCGGGGCAGCGTCTTCGCCGGCGAGAAGGCGGTCTGCGGCAGCTGTTCCAGGGTGAAGGAGGAGAAGAAGTTCGGGATCGTCAAGCGCCCTTACCAGGAGTATCAGGAGACCGGGCGCTGCCTGCTCGAGCAGGGCTTGATCTGTCAGGGCGTGGCCACGCAGGAGGGTTGCGGCGGCCTCTGCACCGGGGTGGGGATGCCCTGCCGCGGCTGCTTCGGCAAGGCCCCGGCCATCTTCGACCCCGGCGCCAAGATGGTGGCGGCCATCAGCTCCACCTTCGACTCCAAGGATGCCAAGGAGATCGCCGGCCTGGTGGACAACTTCGTGGACCTGGCCGGCACCTTCTACCGCTACTCGCTTCCGGCCCAGTGCTCGCTCTTGGGCATGCCAGAGAACATGCCAGAGAAGGCGTCTGAAACAGACGAAGGGTGCGAACGATGTCGAGGGTAACGCTCGAGTCGCTGAGGTGGCAGGAGCAGCCGTCCCAGGCCTCCGTCACGGTCAACGGAGGGCCGGCCCAGGTCTTCTTCCAGGTAACCGCCCCGCGTGATGTGGCGGCGATGTGCCAGGGGCGGCCTGTGGAGGAACTGCCCCGGATCCTGTCGATCCTGTCCCCGGCCCATCATCTGTGTGCGGCACAGGCCCTGGACCGGCTCTTCGGGGTGGAGCCGCCGGCCATGGCGAAGAACATGCGGGAGGCGCTGCGCCTCGCCCTCTTCTTCCGCCACCACCTGCGCAAGTTCTATTTCCTGCTCTCCTCCCTGGAGAATCCCTTCGCGGATTTCTGGTCCGAGGATGCCCGGCGAGGGCCGCAAGGGCTGCGCCCCCTCCTGGAAGATATCATGCAGCACGTGTCGCTAGCCCAGGAAGCGGCCATCATCCTCGGGGGACGGGCGGACCATCCTGTCACCGCGGTGGCAGGCGGCGTCAGTCGGTCGCTGAAGGAGGAGCACCCTCCCAGGCTGGCCGAGATCGCCGCGGCTTGTCGGACCTTCGCGGAACGCCTGGCCGGGTTCCTCCGGGAGCAGGCCTTCCCACAGGGCAAGATCCTGGACGAGCTTCGAGGGCTGGAGGCCGGGCCGTTGGCCACCCTCACCCTGGCACCCGAACCCGACAGCTTGGTGCTGCGAGATGCCCGTGGCGGCGAGATGGAGCGCTTCGGCGCCTCCGCACTCTTCGACAAGGTCGGGCTGCACCGTGAGACCTGGTCGCATGAACCCTTTGCCTTCCTCAAGGCCAAGGGCTGGAAGGACCTGGGAACCGCGACGGACAGCCTCTTCTTCGTAGGTCCCCTGGCCCGCCTGAACGCCGGACAACCGCTGGCCACGCCGCTGGCGGAGGCCGAGCGCCAGCGCCTCATCGAGGCCGTCGGGGCTTTTCCTCGCTTCGAGGTGGTCGCGGCCTACTGGGCGCTCCTGGTGGAACTCCTGGGGGCGGCGGAAGACCTCGTCGCCTTGTGCCAGGTGGACAAGCTGACGGGCCCGGTCCTGCGCACCATCCCCAAGGCCGTGGGCCGCGAGGGTCATGCCGCCCTGGAGTCGCCCCGGGGTCTCATCTACCACCATTTCCGCGCCGACGAGCGGGGCCTGGTCACGGAAGTGCAGGTCCTGGACACGGCCACCTCGAACAATGGGCTCTGCGGGATCCTGGCCCAGAGAGCGGTGGAGGCCTCCTTGGCTCGGAAGCAGCCCTGGGAAGAGACGAAGAAGAGGATCGAGCTGAGCCTGCTGGCTTACTGAAATGGATTGGATCGGCCTTCGGGCCTGAACTCAAGAGGAAGACCGGGCATGCTGAAGACCTTGATCGTGGACGCCCAGAAGTGTTCCGGGTGCCGCACTTGCGAGAGTTACTGCGCCCTCAAACACGGGGACGTTTGCAATCCCGCCCGAGGCAACATTCACGTGGTCAAATGGGAGCGGGACGCGATCTTCATTCCCATCAACTGCCGGCGCTGCGAGAAGCCGGCCTGCGAGATGGTCTGCCCCAAGCACGCCACGCATCGCAATTTCGCCACCGGCGCCATGGAAGTGGACGAGGCGCGATGCATCGGATGCCTGAGCTGCCTCTTCGCCTGTCCGTTCGGCGCCACCTTCGCCGATCCGACCAACGGCGCGGTCCTGAAGTGCGACCTGTGCGACGGCGACCCCACCTGCGTCAAGGTCTGCCCCTGCGGAGCCATCTCGTACGAGGAGATCTCCAAGGAGGCCTACACCAAGCTGCTGGCTAATGCTGACAAGATTCCGTCCCTGGTCCGCGAGGCCATCGGGAAGCAGGAATGAACGCGAGCGCGTCTATGACGGCGGCGCGGAGATCTGCAATGCAAATGGCCTCGGAGGCAATGCCATGAACGGCTGGATGGGCAAGATTCTGAAGATCGATGTCGGCAGCGGCAAGGTGACCACCGAGCCCACGGAACCCTATGTGGACGACTATCTCGGCGGCCGCGGCATCGGCCTCCGGCTGGTGTACGACCTATTCAAGCCGGGGATGAAGCCGCTCGACCCCGAAAATCCGCTGATCTTCAGCATGGGGCCGCTCGTCGGCACGGCCATGCCGTCCTCCGGCCGCACCGACGTCACGGCCCTCTCGCCCCAGAACAACCTCCGGGCCAGGTCCAACTTCGGCGGGTACTGGGGACCGGAGGCCAAGTACGCCGGGTACGACCACATCATCATCGTGGGAAAGGCGGAGAAGCCCGTCTACGTCTGGATCAACGACGACCAGGTCGAGATCAGGGACGCCTCCAAGCTGTGGGGCAAGGATACCTTCGAGACGCAGAAGCTGATCCAGGATGAACTGGGCGACTCGGAGGTCAAGGTCGTCTGCATCGGACCCGCCGGCGAGAACCTGGTGCGCTTCGCGTGCCTCATCACCGAGTACGCCGGCGCGGCGGGCCGCGGCGGCCTGGGCGCCGTCATGGGCTCGAAGAACGTGAAGGCCGTCGCTGTGCGGGGCCACAAGTCCGTCGGCGTCGCCCGGCCCCAGGAGATGCTGAAGGAGTCCATCGCGCTCAACCAGGAGATCCGCGAGAGCGGGGCCTGCAAGGAGCTGGGGAGCTTCGGCGTCGTTCGCTTCGTCTCCGTGATGTACAAGTCGAGCTTCTTCCCGGTGGGGTACTTCGAGGACGTCGACTGGGAGGAGATGAACGACAAGTACGGTGGGCCGGCCTATCTGGAGAAGCACCAGAAGAAGAACGTGGGCTGCTTCGCCTGCCCCATTCGCTGCAAGAACTTCCTGACCGTCCCCGAGTTCGGCAAGGGCTTCACCACCTGCGAACCGTGGAGCGGCTTCACCGGGGCCGTCTGGAACACGGACATGGACGTCTTCTGGCAGGGGACCCAGGCGGCGAACCGGCTCGGGCTCGACGCGACCGAGGTCTCGGCCTGCATCGGCCTGATGATGGAGCTGTATCACGAGAAGCTGATCACGGATAAGGACACCGACGGGATCGCGATGAAGCGCGGGTCCAAGGAGGCGATCCTGGAGACCGTCCGGAAGATCGCGTTCCGTGAGGGCTTCGGGGCAATCATGGCCGACGGCCAGAGCGCCTTCGCCCACAAGATCGGGCCGAAGGCCGTGGCGAAGCTGGACCTGGTGAAGGGCCTGGCGCCGCACCCCTACGAGTTCCGCGCATATCATGCGAGCGCGCTCATGCAGGCGGTGGGGCACCGCGGCGATCCGCTGCCCATGCGGGGTAGCCTGCTCGAGTTCGAGTGGCAGAACGCCCCGGAGTGGTTCCAGGAGGTAGGGCAGAAGATGTACGGCAATCCCGGCGCGGCGATCCCCAGCTCCTACGACGGCAAGGCCAACTCGACCATCCTCTCGGAGCACAACGGGCTCGCCGTCGACAGCATGGGCGTGTGCACCTGGCCGTACGCGAACTTCGTGTTCCACACCATCGACAAGGCCGTGCGCATGCTGCAGCTCGTCACGGGCAAGGACTGGGACGTGGCCCATGTCCTCAAGATCTCCGAGCGGCTGCGCAACCTGGAGCGCATGTTCGACGTACGCCTGGGGATGAACCGCGAGCAGGACACACTCCCCACCAAGTTCTTCGAGACGCCGCTCGCCAGGGGCAAGTACCAGGGCGCGGTGCTGGACAAGGCCAAGTTCGAGAAGATGAAGGACGAGTACTACACGCTCCGGGGCTGGGACCTGAAGACGGGCGCGCCCACCAATGAGAAGCTCGCCGAGCTGGGGTTGGGTGCAGCCGGTCCGTAGTGCCGGAGGCTGGCAGCACCGGTAGCCCGGGCGCACCCCTCAAGTCTTTCGTCGCGCCCCAGGGGCGGCGGTGAGGCGCGAGGAGCCTGGCGGAGAGTCTGCGTTGTTGACAGAGGCGCCTCGCCCAGGAGCTGTGGGCGAGGCGCCTCTGTCGTTTCCTGTTCAGGACAAAGCTAACGCTGTGGTGATGCGAGCACCGGCGAGAGGATTCGGCCACCACGCCGGCTCTTCTCTCGCCGAAGGCGTCGTGCGCGGCCATGACGACATCGACCACCTCGACCTTCCGCGGGCGCGAGGCGCGCAGGCAGGCCGGGTTTAGACCTTCGCCGCGCCTTCGGACCCGCGACGCCCAGCGCGTCGGGTCACCGCTGCGGCGTGGAGCGACCCGGCACCGATAGCGGCGCGTGCGCGACGCCGTCGTCGGACGCAGCGCCGTTGGGTGCCTTGCGCGAGATACCGCACCTGTGCAGCCTGCGATAGAGCGTCATGCGCGAGACGCCGAGTCGGTCCGCGGCGCGCGCGACGTTCCAAGCACAGGCCTCGAGCTCGCTGACGAGTGCGTCCCGCTCGGACGCGGGCGCCATATCCCGCGGCGGGCCGGCGGGAGCCGCCGCCCTCCCCTGCGCGCACGCGACGGGTGTGCACGGATCGAGCACGAGATCCTCCACCGCGATGCACGGGCGCGGCGCGATGGCAGCGGCCCTGAGGAGTACGTTCTTCAGCTCTCGAACGTTCCCCGGCCAGCTGTGGGCCCGGAGCGCGGCCATCGTCTCGGGCGCGAGCGTGAGACCGGAGCGCCGCACCTCGGTTTCTGCCTCCTTGACGAA
Source organism: Anaeromyxobacteraceae bacterium (assembly GCA_041500205.1). GTDB lineage: Bacteria > Myxococcota > Myxococcia > Myxococcales > Anaeromyxobacteraceae > Anaeromyxobacter_A. Next base: position 12,469 of record JBGQLS010000126.1, read on the forward strand.
GACCTCGGCGAGGAGGGCAATGTCATCGCCGCGCTCCCGCAGGAGCGGCACGGAGATGTTGAAGACGTTCAGCCGATAGTAGAGATCGCGGCGGAACCGCTTGGCCCTTATCTCGTCGTCGAGCGGCTTGTTGGTCGCGGTGATGACGCGGACGTCCACGCTGCGCGGCGAGCTGCCGCCGAGGCGGACGACCTCCTTCTCCTGCAGCACGCGCAGCAGCGCCGTCTGAGCCTGCAAGGGCAGCTCGCTCACCTCGTCGAGGAAGAGCGTGCCCCCGTGGGCGTCCTCGAAACGGCCGGGGTTACCTTCTCGCCGGGCGCCCGTGAACGTGCCCGCTTCGTATCCGAACAGCTCCGCCTCGACGAGTTGCGCCGGGATGGACCCGCAGTTCACGGGTACGAAGCGTCCCCCATGCCGGTCGCTGCTGGAGTGGATCGCCTGCGCGAACAGCTCCTTTCCCGTACCGGACTCACCGTAAATAACCACCGGCAGGGTGTTGCGCGCAGCGGTCCTCGCCAGCTCGACCGCCCGCTGGATGGGCTGCGATCGGCCCAGGATGCGGGAGAACTCGTACCGGGCCGAAGGCTGAGTGCGCGCAGGGTGAGCGCAGGTACGGGCTGGTGCGGCGCGCAGGATGGCGCCCACGCTCGCGCCCTCGTACCGCACCGCCGACGCAATGAGGATGCTCCCGTCCGGCGCATTGATCAGCACGTCCCCTTCCGGCGGACGCGAGGCATTGCGGAGGACGTCGGCCAGAGCTTTGTTCACGACAGGCGGCAGCGAGCCTGCGCTCACGATCCGGCGCCTCGTCGCCGCCTCGTTGGCGCCGATCACGTGGCCAAAGGCATCGACACCGACGAGCGCGTCGCCGGTATTCCGCGCGGTCAGCAGGGCATGGCGCACGACCTCGTCACGCACACCCTTCGCAGCGCGGAGCCGCTCCTCGACCGCGCGAGCGATCGCCCGCGCCACGAGGATGGCCTGGCGACGTTGCACCTCCCAGGGGCCCGTGATGTCGACGAGCCCGACTGGTCGCTCCTGTCCCGGCGCGAAGATAGGAGCGGCCGCGCAGCTCCACGGTTGCCACTTCGTGACGAAGTGTTCCGAGGCGAACACTTCGATCGGCTTCCCCTCCGCCAGCGCGGTCCCGGGGCCGTTCGTGGCCGCCGAGTCCTCCGCCCAGTTCGCTCCTGGCCGAAAGTCGATCTCGGAGACGCGCTCGATCACGCGCCGGTCGCCGTCGATCGAGAGCATCCACCCCTCACCGTCGAGATAGGCGAGCACGTGCCCAGACAGGTCTAGGCGAGAAGCGAAGTCCTCGAGGATGGAGGAGGCAATACGGAGCACCACGTCGCGCTCACGACGTGCCGCCAGCTCATCCGGCAGGAGGACGCGCCGTGGCCGCGTGATGCAGGGGTCAATCTGGTATTCCTCTCGTGAGCGCTTCCAAGACCGCTGTATCTCGTCGCTCAGCTCCGTGGGCTGGACCCCGTCCTGAACATAGAGCTCCCACGCGCGGTCAATGACGCGTCGCCGCTCCAGACGGGTGGCGGGGGAACCGGTAAGGAGTCGCATCGCTGTGTACGCCAGC
>JBGQLS010000127.1:0-13978 GCA_041500205.1 Anaeromyxobacteraceae bacterium
AGCCTGCCGGCGTGCTCGAGCAGCGCGAAATTCTCCAGGATGTAGCTGCCAGCGTCCTTCTCGGTCGGCCCGTGCGCCCATTGCCAGTGACGGCGCTGCACGTGGAAGATCGCGTTCGGGAAGGCGAGCTCGAGCACCCCGCCCGGTCCGTGGCGCGTCGTGCCGCCGACATGGTCGAAGTGCAGGTGGGTGAGGACCACATCCGTGATGTCGCCCCGCCGGAGCCCCAAGGCGGCCAGCCCGCCGTCGATCCCCGCGCCCGACCGATCGATCGCGTAGATGTCCGTGCGCTTGGCGTCCCACTTGTCGCCGAGGCCGTCATCCACGAGGATGGCACGCCGCGCGGCCTCGTCGAGCGCGAGGAGACAGCGCGCCGCCAGCCGGACCCGGTTGCGGGTGTCGGGTCGAGTCTGCCTTTCCCAGAGCGGCCGCGGGACGACCCCGAACATGGCGCCGCCATCGAGGGCGAACATGCCATCGAGTATCGCCGACAGGCGATACCGCCCGAGCGTCAACATGGATGGAACCTAGACCACCCACTCGCGCGACCGCAACATCTTAGGTGCGCGTGGCGCCGCGGCTCACGCAGCCATGAGTTGGCGGCACAGCCTCATCGCCGGAAGGCCGACGAAGGCTTCTTGGGGACGGCCCGTCCGGGAGCGGCCCCGCGTCGAAAGAACGCCCATCCACTGTCGCCACGGAGGAAGCAATGCTGCGCGTGTCGGAGGATCTCCTCGAGCTACGTCACTGGGCGGAGGAGCGCTACGGTCACCCGTGTCGCCATCCGGACGGACGGATCGGCCTGTGCTTCGGAGCGGATCCCAGCCCGGCCCTGCCGGTGGGATGGGACGAGTTCGAGGCGAACTTCTGCCTTGGGCGCTGCGTCTTCGTCTACGACGACTCGCCCGGCTGCAACCACGTCTTCATCGGTAACGTGAACGAAGCGCGGGTGTATGTCGCCTCGGCCGACCCCCACGTCAGCGGGACGGCGGGGCCGACGCCTTAGACCCGCCCTCGGCCTCCGCGAGCGCGCGCTCGGCCGCGCCGAGCAGCGCCTCCGCCCCGACGGGAGCGCCGGTGGCATTCTTCATCCAGAGATCCGGCGTCACCGATCCGTAGCTCGCCATGCGTTCGAACTCGCCGCCGAGGCTCGTCGTGCCGCGCAGGTGCTCCTCGATCTGCGCCGCGATGAGGTGTCCGAGCGGGTAGTCGGGCAGGTAGAGGAAGGCCGAGACCATGTGCGAGTAGACGGCGAGGAGCGGCGTGTCCCGGACGCCCAGGACCGGCGCGTAATACCGGTTCCAGATCTCGCGGGCCACCCGGAGCGTCGCCTCGCGCAGCTCCGCCGGCGACGCCTCCGGGTGCGCGTACATCCAGCGCCACACGCCCATGTCCACCAGCGCCACGCCCGCGATCTCGTAGGTCATCCACAGGTCGTTGAGAGCGAGCAGCCGCCGCGCCTCCGCGTCGGGCGTCGCCAGCCCCAGCACCTCCAGGTCGCGCGCCTGGAAGACGAAGGCGAGGGCCTCGGTGAACGCGGTGTTGGGCACGCCTGCGAGCAGGGTATGGTCCACCTCGTACAAGGAAAAGACCTGCTCCACGTTGTGCCCGAGCTCGTGGATCGCGATGTTGAAGCCCTTGTAGTCCATCCCATCGTTCCCCACGCGCGTGCGCAGGTGCGGGAAGTCGCCGCGCCGGCCCGCCGCCAGGGCGTGCCCGGACCCGCGCGCCGGCTCGACCACGATCCGCGCGGAGAGCCAGCGCGCCTTCTCGGCCGCGAAGCCGAGCTTGGCGAGCACGTTGGGCAGATCCCGCTGGAAGCTCTCCACGGTCGGGTAGCGCTGCTTCGTGGCGCGATCGAGATCGGCCTCGCTGAAGCGCGTCCGCGGCCGGAAGCCGTCGTACCATATGTCGAACGGCTCCAGCTTCCGCCCCAGCCGCGCCGCGATCCGCTGCGCCACGCGCGGGACGAGCGGCGACCCCAGGACCTCCTCCAGGAGCGCCGTGACGCGCGCCTCGGGGATCTCGCGCTCGAGCTCGAACTTGCGCGCGATATGCGTGGGCGCGATCGGAGAGTACGGGTCGGCGGCCTTCGCGGCTCGGAAGGTCCCGAGGAGGCGGGCATAGCGCGTGTCCGGCTCGCGGGCGGGATCCACCCTGACCGGCGGCCGCGCGCCGCTCTCGATCGTCCCGGCCGGCGCCGGCGCGACCGCGTTCGTCACGGGGTCCCAATCGACCGTGGGATCGTTCACCACCGAAGCCGGGATGGTCTGCGTGACGATGCGCTCCATCACCCTGGCGATGGCGTGCTGCCGCGGCAGGCCGTCCTTGGCGGCGTAGTCGGCCTTGATCTGGTCGCGCAGGTTCCAGTGGCTGAGGAGGCGCATCCCCTTCGGGAAGAGGCGCTTCCCCTCCACCAGCACGTGGTGCATGTAGATGTTGTCGTCGGCGACGTAGAGCTCCGCCTCGGCGGAAGCCCGTGCGATCTGCTGGTTCACCGCGGCCGGCACGCGGCGCGCGAAGCGGTTGGTGAGGCGCGTCTCGGCCCACCGGCGGCGGCTCCAGCGCTCGCCCTCGCGCAGCCGCTCGCCGAGCGTGGTGAGCGGGAAGTTGAGCAGCGCCAGGAAGGCGAGCTTCGAATCGAAGAGGTCGTCGGTGAGATGGGCTCCCGCGTCGAAGGCGGAGAGGAGCTTGTCCACTTCCAGCATGGGGCCGAGGTCGAGGACGGCGTGCCGCGCCAGGGCACGGTTCTGCTCGACGAAGCCGCCGTCGAGGGCTTCCAGTGCCTCCTCGAATCGGCCGAGGAGCGACGCGAGCCCCTCGGGGGTGGAGACGAACTGCGTCTCGAGGAACGCCAGCAGCGCACCGGCGTCGCCGTCCGTCGGGTGCCACATCGCCATGACCTGCGCCACACCCCGCTCGATGCGCGCGCGCTGTTCCTCACCGTGCTTGGCCACGAGGAGCACGACGGCCTTGCCGGCCGCGGCGCTGATCTCGGAGCCGGTGCGATCGGGAGAGGTCATGGCCGGGGCTGGTGCCGCTGCGCCGAGGAGGAGGACGGGTAGGAGCAAGGCATGGGGCATGTCGTCACACGTTGGGAAGGGGTCGAATGTAAGGAGAGGATCCCTGCCTCGCCCGTCGCGCCGCCTGGCGTGCCAGGTGGCGAGCAGTTACCCCGCGCAACACTCTGCCGCGCCCGCGCCCTGGGCCTTTGGCTGCCACCGAGAGGGGCGTGCAGGGGCTCCGAGGCCCCCGACCCGCTGATAGCAGTACCGCGGCGGGCCAGGCTGCGTTATTGTCCGCGGCGATGGCACCACCGAGGAATCCAGGATCCCTGAAGCGGCAGAAGGAGCTCGCGCGCCAGCAGCGGCAGCGCGAGAAGCGGGAGGATCGCGCCTCCCGGAAGGACCAGGCCAAGGACCGGCCCCAGACGAGCCCAGGCGAGGATCCCGATATCGCCGGCATCATTCCTGGGCCGCAGCCCAAGATCGAGGAGTGAGGCGCGCCCCCGCCCGCCCCCTCGATTACGGCAGGAAGAAGACGCCCTTCAGGTCCTCCGTCTGCGAGAGAGCGTTGCTGGCGGCGTCGCGCGAGATGGCCCTGAACTGATAGTACATGCCGTTCTGGAGCGCGGGCCCGCCATAGGTCACGGAAACCGTCGGCGAGCCCGTGACACCGGGGATGCTCGTCTGCCAGACGATGGCCCCGAAGGCGTCGAGCACCATCAGGTCGTAGGACTTCTCGGAGGAGTCGTCATCCCAGGTGAACGTTGGTGTGACGGAGCTCGCCTGCTCCGGCCCATTCGCCCCTGGTGAAACGACGTCCAGGGCGCCGGTCACCTTGAAGCTGGGGCTCGCGTTCGCGACGCCGTTGGCCACGGCGACATGGGAGATGGCGGTCCCGCCGATGTTCGACGCGTCCCGGACCAGGAAGTCGTCCTCGAACGCCGCCAGTGCCACGTAGCTGCCGTCGGGCACGCCCGAGACGGAAAACGCCCCCGTCACGTTGGGATTCACGCCTGGGTCCGGGGCGCGGAGTCCGGGAGGCGCGTCGCCGCGCACCAGGACCGGGTCGAACGTGGACTCGACGATGAGGATGACCGAGGTCGCCGAGCCCTGGCCGGGGTTCACGACCTGGACGCTGCCGTTGACGCTCCCTGTCGCTGGACCGGCGATGGCGAGCGAGGCCTGCGCATCCTGTCCAGCGGTGAGCGAAACCGTCGCAGGTGTGTAGTTTTGGCCGCGAGCGTAAGCCTTCACGGTGTACGCGGCGGGGCCCAGGTTGAAGATGGCGAAGGCGCCGCTCCGGTCGGCGATGGCGCTCGTGCCGGACGACCCCGCCTCCGCCACCACCAGCACGCCGCCGTGGTCGGCAGGCGTCGCGACGGTGCCCTGGATGGAGGCGGTGCCAGCGCCGGCCGGGAGCGAAATGAGCCCCACGTCGGTGAGCGAGGACTGGATGGTCCAGGCACCGCTGGCGTGCGTCGCGGTGGCGACGTCGATCGGGATCGCGAATCGCACGCCGGCCGGGAAGCTCTGGTAAGCGCGGGCGCCGGCGCGCAGGGTCACCGCGCTCCCCGAGGGCGTTCCATCGGTCTTGCGGCGGCTGGGGACGGCGAGAGCGTAGGTGCCGTCCTGGGCCGCGACCGCGACCGCGCTCACCGGCGCGCGGTTCGCGTCGAGCGCGACGAGCCGCGCTCCCGCGACAGGGCCGTGGGTGGCGAGGTCCGAGACCTTGCCCCTCAGCACGACCGGATCGAAGCACGCTGGCGCGGCGCCGTTCTCGACGAGCTCGCAGGCCTGGCCGTTCGCGCAGCCCGTCTGCGCCGCGGGATCGCACGACTTCTTGTCGTGGCCGCACGCGGCGAGGAGCGCAAGGGCGATGGGCACGCCTGTGGTGAAACGTGGCATGAGAAGGTCTCCTCCGAAGGCTTTCAGAGAAGACGCGCGAAGCTGGGGGCGAGTTACACCCACCTCGGCGACGCCGGCCTGGGCGTGGGCACACGCCCGAACGCCCATCGGATTCCGGCGAGGACAATGCTGCCCCTCGCCACGTCGCCCCGGACCTACACCCGCTTCGCCGCCGAAAAGCCTCGCTCGAGATCGGTGACGAGGTCGTCCGCGTTCTCGATGCCGCACGACACGCGGATGAGGCCGTCGGCGATGCCGAGCCGCTCGCGCGTCTCCTTCGGCACGGACGCGTGCGTCATGATCGCCGGATGCTCGATGAGGCTCTCCACGCCGCCGAGCGATTCGGCGCAAGCAAAGATGCGGACGGCCTTGAGGAAGGCGCGCGCCGTCTCGAGGCCGCCGCGGATGACGAAGGTGAGCATTCCTCCGAAGCCCCGCATCTGGCGGGCCGCGAGCGCGTGCTGCGGGTGCGACGGCAAGCCGGGGTAGATCACCCGCTCGACCTGGGGGTGACCTTCGAGGAAATGCGCCAGCTGAAGGGCGTTCTCGGCGTGCCGTTCCATGCGGACGTGGAGCGTCTTGAGACCGCGCAGCACGAGGAAGCTGTCCATCGGGCCGGCCACGGCGCCCACCGCGTTCTGCAGGAACCGGAGCCGCTCGTGGACGGCGGCGTCGCTCGTCATGACCGCGCCCCCCACCACGTCCGAGTGGCCGTTCAGGTACTTGGTGGTGGAGTGCGCGACGACGTCGATGCCGTGCTCCAGCGGGCGCTGGAAGAAGGGGGTGGCAAACGTGTTGTCCACGACCGTCTTCGCCCCGTGTCCGCGCGCGAGACGGGCCACCGCCGACAGGTCGACGATCTTGAGCATGGGGTTCGTCGGGCTCTCGATCCAGAGGAGCTTCGTGTTCTTGCGCAGCCCCCGTTCGACGTTGCCCGGATCGCTCATGTCGACGTAGCTGAACTCGATGCCCATCCGCCGGAAGACCTTGTCGAAGATGCGGAACGTGCCGCCGTACACGTCGTCCGACGCGAGGAGGTGGTCCCCCGGCTCGAGGAGGTGGAGGATGGCGTCGGTGGCGGCGAGCCCCGAGGCGAAGGCGAGCCCGTGCTCGGCCCCCTCGAGCGCGGCGAGACAGCCTTCCAGCGCGTCGCGGGTGGGGTTCCGCGTGCGCGAGTACTCGTACCCCTTGTGCTCGCCGGGTCCGTCCTGGACGTAGGTCGAGGTGAGGTAGACCGGCGTCATGATGGCGCCGGTGGTGGGGTCGGGCCTCTGCCCGGCGTGGATGGCCAAGGTCTCGAAGTGGAGCTTCGTGTCGTCCGTCATGTGTTCCTCGCCTGGTCCGCAGTATTCGGCCGGGGTTGGTAGGTCGCTTCCGTGCTCGGGGCGGGGCCCCTCTCCGTCTCACTCCTGCGTGCGGTGCCGCGCGTTCGATCGCGCGCAGGCACGCGCCAGCACGCGCCAGCGCTTCGCGCTGTCACGGCGCGTGCGTGCGCCCCGTCGCACGGGCGTGGCCAGACCCCGCCCCTGCGCGCGTCGGACCTACCAACCCCGGCCGCACTCTGGACGCTCATGCCAGATTCCCCGGTCGCGAGCGTGATCCTCAGCCGAGCTTGTGCCCCAGGAAGTCGATGAGATCGATCTTCGTGACGATCCCCGTCACGCGGTCGCCTTCCTTCACCACCGCCACGTTGTCGTCGTTGAAGATGTCGCGCAGCTTCCCCACCGGCGTGTCCGGCCCCACCACGCCCTGCAGCGGCTGGACCAAGGGCTCGACCACCTCGGTCAGGCGGTGCTTCCCCTCGATGAGGAAGTTGAGCAGGTCGTACTCGTGGATCATGCCGATGCAGCGACCCTCGGCGTCCGCCACCGGCATCTGTGAGATGTCGTGGTCCTTCATCATCTTGACCACCACCTCCACCTTGTCGCCCTTGCGGGCGGTGATGACCTCGCCGCGCCGGTTGCCCAGCACGTCGCGCACAGTGGACGAGGCGAGCCCTTCGATGCCGTTGGCGACGGGGAAGCCGTTGTCGCGCATCCACTCGTCCGAATAGAACTTGGAGATGTAGGCGCGGCCGCTGTCCGGGGCAGGCACGATCACCACCTTGCCCTGGCCGAGCTCCTTCGCGACCTGGACCGCAACGTGCACGGCTGCCCCCGTGCTGCCTCCCGCGAAGATGCCCTCCTCGCGCGCCAGGCGGCGCGCCATGGCGAACGCCTGGCGGTCGTCGCACTGGCGCACGTCGTCGAGGACCTTCAGGTCCATCGCGCCGCACATCATGTCCTCGCCGATGCCCTCGACCTTGTAGACGTGCGGCGCGGAGAGCTTCCCGGTCTTGAACAGGGAATGGTAGACCGACCCCACCGGGTCGGCGCCGATGTTGAGGATCTTGGGGTTCTTCTCCTTGAAGTAGCGGCCGCAACCGCTCATCGTCCCGCCGGTCCCGAGCCCCGCCACGAAGGCGTCGAATCTGCCGCCGGTCTGTTCCCAGATCTCCGGCGCGGTGAGCCGGTAGTGCGCCTCGATGTTGTCGGGGTTGTGGTACTGGTTCAGGTAGAAGCTGTTGGGTGTCTCGGCCGCGATGCGCTTGGCCACGGAGTAGTAGCTCTCGGGAGAGTCGGCCGGTACGTTCGTCGGGGTCACCACCACCTGCGCGCCCAAGGCCTTGAGGGTGTCCTGTTTCTCCTTCGACATCTTGTCCGGCATGGTGAACACGCAGCGGTAGCCCTTCACGGCGGCCGCCATCGCCACGCCCACGCCGGTGTTGCCGCTCGTGTTCTCGACGATGGTGCTGCCGCGCCGGAGCAGCCCCTCACGCTCCGCCTTCTCCATGATGTAGAGCGCCATCCGGTCCTTGATGGAGCCCCCCGGGTTCATGTACTCGAGCTTCACGAGCACCGCGGCGTCGTCGGGCGAGGTGATCTTGGCGAGGCGGACGAGCGGCGTGCGGCCGATCGCGAAGAGGACGTTCTCGTAGTGGGGCATGCGTGCTCCGGAGGGCGAATATTCGCTGTAAACAGGGCGTTATAGGCGTGCCCGATCCAGGGTGTCAACGCCAGGGTGCGCGGTACGGCATCGCGCGCGGCGGGCGAGGGATCGCCCTCGGAAAGGCGGCATGAGCGACTTGACGGGTGGCATGAGCAACGCGACGACGGAGCGGCGGGTGCGCGACGCGGTCGCGCGGGCCACGGGCAGGGACGCGTCCCGGGCGCTCGTGAAGAGGCTCGCCGGGCACGCTTCCATGCGGAGCTACTGGCGGGTGGGCGCCGCGCCCAGCTCGCTCGTGGTGATGGTGCTCCCTACCGACGGAAGACCCGAGGAGGTGACGAAGGGCGGCCGGCCGAGCGTGGATCCCTTCGTGGACGTGCAGCGCTACCTGCGCGGCCTGGGCGTGCGCGTGCCCGAGATCCTCGCCTTCTTCCAGGACGACCCGGGCGGCGGCCTGATGGTGCTGGAGGACCTCGGGGACGAGATGCTCGAGACGCGGCTCCTCGCCGGCGCCGACCGGAGGGCGCTGTACGAAAGGGCGATCGACGCGCTCGCGCGCCTGCGCGCCGCGGCGGAGCGGCGGCCCGGGGACTGCGTCGCGTTCACCCGCAGCTTCGAATACGACCTTTACCGCTGGGAGCTCGATCACTTCCGCGAGTGGCTCCTCGAGGCGTGGAAGGGGGCGGCGCTCTCGGCTGCCGAGCGGGAGGTGGTGGACCGCGAGTTCGACCGCATCGCGCGGACGCTGGAGGCCGAGCCGAAGGGCTTCACGCATCGTGACTACCAGTCGCGGAACCTCATGGTCCTGCCCTCGGGCGAGCAGGCGGTCATCGACTTCCAGGACGCGCTGCTCGGTCCGCGCCAGTACGATCTGGTGGCGCTGCTCCGCGACAGCTACGTCGAGCTGGCGCCCGAGCTCGTGGACGCCATGCTGCACCGCTATCTCGCGAAGCTCGCCGAGGCGGGCGGGCCGAGCCTCCCGTACGGCCCCTTCCGCGAGGTCTTCGACCTCCTCACGGTTCAGCGCAAGCTCAAGGACGCCGGCCGCTTCGTCTTCATCGACCGCGTCAAGAAGAACCCCGGGTTCCTGGTCTCCATCCCCGCGTCGCTCCGTTACGTGCGCGAGGCCCTGTCGCGCCGAGCCGATCTGGCCGACCTGCGCGAGGTCCTGGCGCGGCACGTCCCCGAGCTGGGGCCGTGACAAGAAGAAGGCCGTGACACGAAAAAGAGAGAGGCGGAGCCATATGGCCCCGCCTCTCCGAGACGGCCGCTGCGAAGCGCGCTACTCGGCGCCGACGCCGAGGTAGACGCGGAGCTTCTCGTCCTCGAACTTCGCCTGCGCCTGCGCGTCGGGCGTGAGGAGCGAGACGATGATGCCGAACGCGAACGCCGCGCTCATGGAGACGATGCACGGGTTCTTGAGCTTGATGATGGGGGCCGCGTTCTTGAACACGTCCACCCACACTGTCGGCGATATGATGATCATGCCGATCGAGATGAAGGCGCCGCTGATGATGGATGTCACGGCGCCCCAGGTCGAGAACCGCTTCCAGACGATCGAGAGGAGGAGCGCCGGGAAGTTGGCGCTCGCCGCGATGGAGAAGGTGAGGCCCACCATGAACGCGACGTTCTGGCCCTTGAAGAGGATGCCGAGGAGCACCGCGCAGATGCCGAACACCAGCGTGGCGCGCTTGGCGACCGTGACCTGGTCCTGCTCGGTGGCCTTGCCCTTCTTGATGATGGAGACGTAGATGTCGTGCGAGTAGGCGGAGGCGCCGGCGAGCGTCAGGCCGGCGACCACTGCGAGGATGGTCGCGAACGCCACCGCGGCGATGAAGCCGAGGAAGGGCGTGCCGCCGAGGAGCTCGGCGACGAGCGGCGCCGCCATGTTGCCGCCCTTGTCGATCTTCGTGATCATGTCCCGGCCGACGAGCACGGAGGACCCGAAGCCCACGATGGGGATGATGATGTAGAAGTAGCCGATGAGGCCGGTGGCGTAGAGCACCGACTTCCGGGCGGCCTTGGCGTCGGGCACCGTGTAGAACCGCATCAGGATGTGCGGCAGCCCGAGCAGGCCGAGCATGAGGGCCAGGCCGAGCGATACGGCCTCGAGCGGGCTCGTGACGAGGGCGCCGGACTCGAGCGCCTTCTGGCCGTACTTGGCGGCCACCGCCGCGTAGAGCTCGCTGGGGCTGAAGCCGAACTTGGCGAGCACGAGGACCGTGAGCACGCTCACGCCGAAGATGAGCAGGCAGGCCTTGATGATCTGCACCCAGGTCGTCGCGATCATGCCGCCGAAGAGGACGTAGGCGAGCATGACGACGCCCACGATGATCTCCGCGAGCTCGTACGGAATGCCGAACATGAGCTTGATGAGGGCGCCGGAGCCGACCATCTGCGCGATCGTGTAGGTGAGCACCGTCAGGATGCCGCCGATGGCGCACGCGACGCGCACCGGGCCCTGCTGGAGCCGGAAGGCGACCACGTCCGAGAAGGTGAACTTGCCCAGGTTCCGGAGCGGCTCGGCGATGAGGAACATGAGCGCGGGCCACCCGACGAGCCAGCCGGTCGCGTAGATCATGCCGTCGTAGCCCCTCAGGGCCACCATGCCCGAGATGCCGAGGAAGCTCGCGGCGGACATGTAGTCACCCGCCAGCGCGAGGCCGTTCTGAGCGGCCGACACGCTCCGGCCGGCCGCGTAGAACTCCTTCGACGTCTTGGTCCTCTTGGCTGCCCAGTACGTGATGATGAGCGTGACTACGACGATGATGAAGAAGAAGAAGATTGACGCAAACGAGGGACTCCCGAGGGCGGTTGTCATGGTCTGAGCGGGGGGCATTTTGGTAATTCCTCCGTTCCGTGTCGGGAGCCTGCTACTGCGGTTTCAGCTGGTTCTTGAGGCGCTCGACCTCGGGGTCGTAGATCGTGTTCGCCCACACGACGTAGATCGCGGTGAGGATGAACGCGAAGATGATCACCCCGATCCCGACCGGGATCCCAAGGGTCGTCACCTCGCCGATCTTCTGGGCGAAGATCGTCTTGTCGACGCCGATGATGACGACATACCCGTAGTAAGTGACGAAGAGCAGCACGAGCAGGACGCTGCTGAGGCTCCAGCGCTTCGCGACGATCCTCTTGAAATCGGGCGAGTTGATGACCTCGTGAGCTGATTTTTGGATGCGAGCTTCTTTGGCCACGGTTCTGGCGGTGTCCGCCATGCGTCGTCTCCTTCGGTCGATCGGGCCTTGTTCGGAAGGCCCTCTTCGGAAAAACGGGATCAGGTTTGACCGCTCGTCCTATCTCTCCTGCCACTGCCACATCGGGCGACGCTGCCCAACTTGTTGAATTGACTCCAATCAAGCTCAATGCAGTGTGGGTGAGTAACATCCATGCCACGGCGAGCGTGAGGACGTCATGACGCGTTGGGTCGTTCGGAGTTAGCCGAGCACGGTTCTCCGAGAAACAGCGTGAAGATCCCTGAAATAAAGGAGGATCGTGAGCGCCGAGCGACGGATCCACCCTGTTGGGGCGTGTCGATCTGCCTCACGCTTAAGGTGAAGCACCTGCGGCGTTTTGCACCATGTGGGAAGCCTGTCGGGCTGGCGGTGGCTGCCGGGAGGTTCAGGATCCGCGCGGCGGGTTCCCCGCACGTGCCGTGAACCACAGCGTCGCAGCGAACAGCGCCGCCTCCAGCCCCGCCGCCGCGGCGAAGAGCGGGCGCACGCCGCCGAGCCGATCGTACCCGAGGCCGGCGAGTTGATATCCGATGGCGTTGCCGCCGCCGAACACGACCGCTGCGTAGAGCGCCTGGCCGGTCGCGCGCAGCGTGGCGGGGACGAGCTTGGCGAGCGCGCGCATGCTGGCAGCCCAGAACAATCCGAAGGTGAGTCCGTGGAAGAGCTGGAGTGCGATCACGGGCCCAGCACCGTGCGCACGCGAAAGGAGGACCCAGCGCAGCGCGGTGGCTCCGAAGGCGAGCGCGAAGAGGGCCCGATCGCCGAGGCGCTTCTCCATTCGCGGGAACGAGAGAAGGACCAGTACCTCTGCGCCTACGCCCGCGGCCATCCCCAGGCCGGTCACGCTGGCAGGCAGCCCCTCGTCCCGGACGAACACCCCGAAGAGGAGGTGAAACGGGGCGCAGCCCGTCCAGTGCACGCCGCAGGCGAGCAGCAGCGCGAGGAGTCGGCGATCCCGGACGAGCGCCAGCGCCTCCTGCGCGCGCGGGCGCGCCGACGTGGGCCGGGGCGCGGGCAGCCGTTGCGCCGCCACGGCATATCCGGCGACGCAGGCCAAGACGGTGATCGGTACCAGCGCGTCGCCGGGGCGGTCGCCGCGAGCAGCCAGCATGAGGCCGAGGCCCTGCGCCAGCGCGATGAAGCCCAGCGATCCGAAAAGCCTGATGTGCGTGTAGGAGGCGCCCGGGTGCTCGCGCGTCCACTCCAGCGCAACCGAGTCGACGAGCGGCACGACGGCGCGCTCGGCGAGAGCTTGCACGAGGATCACGGCGCCGAGGGCGAGCGGGGTGCGAGCGACGGGGAGGAAGGCCGCGACGCACACCGACCACAGCGTGGCGGCCGCGAGCGCACGCGATGGAGCGCCGATGTGGTCGGCGGCGGCAGCCCAGGTGAGCGCGACCGGCGCCGCCACCAAGGGCCCCATCATCAGCACCGTGCCGATCTGCTCGCCCGAGAAGCCGAGTCCTCGCAGGTACGCCGCGAAATAGGGGAGGTTTGCGCCCACCGCGCCGTAGTAGAGGAAGTAGAAGACCCTGAGGCGCGTGGCGGGTGACATGAGTCGGTTCTCTCTCGCGCCGATTGGCTCGGGCTCGGGCTCGGGCAGACGAGAGACGGAGGTGTACATGGCCGGGGACATCGTGGCGATGGTCCTCTGCGCGGGGCTGGGCACGCGCCTGCGCCCGCTGACCTCCCGATTGCCCAAGCCGGCGGTGCCGGTGTGTGGATTGCCGCTCCTGCGGTATGCCTTTGCTCTCCTCGCCGGTGCCGGGGCGCGCCGGGTGGTGGTGAACGTCCATCATCTCCCCGAGCGGATGGCCGACGTCGCCACTGCCGCGTCGCGCGCAGCCGGACTCGACCTGGCCATCTCGTGCGAACCGGTCATCGCGGGCACGGGTGGCGCATTGCGGGAGGCGCGCCACGCGCTTGCCGGCGCCGATGCGATCGTGGTGATGAACGGCGACATCCTCTTCGACGTCGATCTCGCGGCCGCGCTCGCCGCGCATCGCGCCGCGGGGGCGCTTGCGACGATGGTGCTCATGCCGATGCCTCCCGGTGCGTCCTACGCCTCCGTCGAGATCGACGCCACCGGCGCGGTTCGGCGCATCGCGGGCCGGTTCGGTCCGGGCGGAGAGGGTCTCACGCCCTGGCACTTCACCGGCGTGCACGTGCTCTCGCCGTCGCTCCTCGAACGCGTGCCGGCTGTGCCCTTCGAGGTCGACGTGAATCGCCAGGTCTATCCAGCGCTCATGGCGGAGGGACTCGTGCGGGGCCACGTCACGGGCGGCTACTGGAACGATCTCGGCACGCCCGAGCGCTACCTGGCGGCCAACGAGGACGTGCTCACGGGGAGGGTCCCTCTCCGGCGTTTCCACGGCGCCGATCCGTTTGCTGGGCTCGACCTGTTCGGGCACCCGGGGGTCTGGATGGCGCCGGGAGCGCACGTCGATGCCGGAGCAGTCCTTCACGCGCCGATCTACGTCGGCGCGGGCGCGCGGCTGGAAGCGGGCGCGACCGCGGGGCCGTTCGCGATCGTCGGCGACGGCGCCCGAGTCGCGGCCGGCGCGAAGCTCGCGCACGCGGTGCTCTGGGACGGGACGGCGCTCCGGCCTGGAGAGGAGGTGGTGCACGCCGTGGCCGCCGGCGACGACCGGGTGCCTGCCGCGGCGGGACGATAGGTTTTTCGTGCTCGTGGGCGTCGTTCAGAGGCGAGTCAGGGTGGTGATTTCCGGGCTCGCGCAAAGCGAGCCCTGAACCCGGGGGGGAGCGGGCGCCGCTCCCCCGGACCTCCCACGGCCAAGGCGAGTTAGGACCTGTCGAAAAATGTGACCGCTCTGCGGCGTGGCC
>JBGQLS010000128.1:0-13923 GCA_041500205.1 Anaeromyxobacteraceae bacterium
CCAGCTGGTGAGCGCCATCGGCAAGATGAAGCCGGGCCAGGTGGTGGTCCTGCGCGTGCAACGCGGAGCACAGGCGACGTTCGTCCCCGTGAAGCTCGGCGGCGAGAAGAACGAGAAGAAGTAGGGGGACTGCGGGCCTCTACGGACGACTCAGGACCTGTCCAAGAATGTGATCGGTCTGCGGCGTGGCCGGGGTGGGGCCCCGATGGGCTTTGCCCGGCGGGGCGGGGGCGGCCTGCGCCCCCGGCGACTCAAGACCCGTCGAAAAATGCGATCGCTCTGCGGCGTGGCCGGGGTGGGGCCCCGATGGGCTTTGCCCGGCGGGGCGGGGGCGGCCTGCGCCCCCGGCGACTCAGCTGTCGCTGGAGAGGGCGGGAGTCGAGCCGGTCAGAACACCCTGCTCGCGATCTCTGCGCCGCTTCGTGACTCCACGAGGCGAATGGCGAGGAACTTCGCCTTCACGCCCTCGTAGAAGCCGTGTTCGCCTTTGCGCTTGAGCTTCCAGGTGCCCTCGGGCCGGAAGAGCACTTCGAGCTCGAGCCGGCCCGTGCGGAGCGCGCTCTCCAGCGCGAGATCGTCCATGCCGACCGGCAGCCCGCCCTCCATGACGAGGAAGGCGATGAGCGGCCGGCCCGAGGAATCCTGCTTCCGGGGTTCCCCGTGCGTGAGCGCGAGCCCGCCCCCGTCGATGAACGGAGTGACCAGGAACCGGTAGCCGCCGGTCGTCCTCTGCGGCTTCACGATCTCGAGCGTCTGCTCGGCGATGCTCGCCGCGTACACGTGGCGGTCGAGGCCGCGCCGCTGCTCGCGGACGTTCTGCTCACAGTCGAAGCGTGTCCCCTCGTCCCTGCAGGACCCGATGTATTTCTCGAGGAAGGGCCCGAGGCTGTCCAGGCGCTGCGCCCGGTCGCGAAGTGAGTCGAACCGGGAGTCGCTGGCGAGCGAGAGAGCTGGCGAGATGAGCAGGGCGATCAGGGCGGCGCGGTGGAGGACCATGTCCACCGCATCATGGCAACGGGCATGGCGCCGCGTCCACGTCCGCATCTGGCGCTGGCGTCGGGAGATGTGCGTACTTAGCGGCTTACGGACGCACCGTCAGCGCCATCGAAGGCATGTGCGTCGAGCTCAAGACCTGCCGAAAAATCAGCTGCGGTCGCAGGGGCCCGGGTGGGGCCCCGACGGCTCTGCCGGCGGGGCGGGGGCGGCCTTCGCCCCCGGGTACTCAGCTCGGCGGTCCTGCGGGGGCCTTCTCGTGAGCACTAGGGCGCCGATCCCGACGGCCCTCCGTCTCCCGATCCCGACGGCCCTGCGTCTCCACAGTCTCCGGCGTCACATCGCGGAAATGTCGCGTAGGCCCCCGGTGGCCTCTGATCGGGAACGCGAACGGGCGAGGTCACGCCGGGAGCAGGTCCCGCCTGGCCGGTCGCTTGCGGCACGGGACCGGCGTGGCCCGGTGTCGGGGCCACCGGCCCCGCTTGGCCGGTGACCGGTGTCGTGGGACCAGCATGCCCGGGTACGTTGCCGGCCGGCCCAGCCATCCCTGGCGCCGTCGTTCCCTGCGCTCCGGCGACGGTCACCCAGAGAGCGGAAAGGGTACCAGCGAGCAGGCCGAGGGCGAGTGCGACGAGGACCGACCTTGTGCTCAGCATTCGCTCGCCCCTTCTCCGGTCCTCCTAACCAGGGCGCGCCGGCGTCGCCAGCAACTGAGTCGCCGGGGGCGCAGGCTGCCCCCGCCCCGCCGGGCAAAGCCCATCGGGGCCCCACCCCGGCCACGCCGCAGAGCGATCACATATTTCGACAGGTATTGAGGCGAGCAGCGGGTAGCTTAATTGACTACATCAACCCACCCACATACGCTCGCCTGGAATTCGGAGGTAAGGCCATGGGGCGGTGGCGGACGGGGCCGCGCGAGCGCGCGGGGAGTGATGCGGACCTGGAGGCGGAGCGCCGCACCGCAGCGCGTCTCGACAAGGTCTTCCCCGTCTTCATCGAGGGCGACGGCGGCGACGCGCTCGGTGTCGCCCGCAACATCTCCGAGGGCGGGATGTTCGTGGAGACGCGTAACCCGGAGCCGATCGGCAGCCAGGTTCGCATCTCCTTCCCTTCCGACGAAGGTGAGATGACGGCCGTCGCCGAGGTTCGCTACGTGTGCCACCTGCTCGGGTGCCTCGCGGTTGGCGATGCGAGACGGACTGCCGTGCGCGGGATGGGGATACGCTTCTTGTACTTCGAGACCGCGGGCTCGTCGCCGCGGATCCTGCAGTGACCCTGGCGCAGTACGGGCGGAACAGCACGCTCCGGCGGGGCCCTCGGGGGAGGCACCCCTCTGAGTCGCCGGGGGCGCAGGCCGCCCCCGCCCCGCCGGCAGAGCCGTCGGGGCCCCACCCGGGCCCCTGCGACCGCAGCTGAGTCTTCGACAGGTCTTGAGTCACTTTCCCTGCGCGAGCTGCTGCACGTACGCGGCGAGCGCGTCGATCTCGGCGTTGGAGAGGGTGGCCTTCCACGCCTTCATCTTGGTGCCCTTGACACCGTTCTTGATGACCTTCTTCACCTTCGCGTCCTTTCCGCCGAACTCCTTCTTCCACTCGGCGGAGGTGAAGTCGGCTGCCATGTACTTGGCGCCGAGCTCGGTGTCAGCCTTGCCGTCCTCTCCGTGACAGGTCGCGCAGTTCTCCAGGAAGAGCGCCTTGCCATCGGCGCCATCGGCTGCGGCGAGCGTGGAGAGCGGGACGAGCAGCACGGCAGCCAAGAGCACGACAGCGAGGAGCAGGCGCATGGAATATTTCCCTGGGTGAAATGACGTTTCGGGGCGTGGCCCTATTCACAGGACAGCGCCGTGGCGTGTCAAGGACAAGCCGGCTGGGCACCCGAGCGTGGCGCCCTTGCCCGGTGTGGGACACCGTGTTACCGCACCCGCCATGCTCGCCGTCGAGACGCATGGGCTCACCCGGCTCTTCGACGGCAAGGCGGCCGTGCTCGACCTTGGCCTCGCGGTGCCGGGAGGCGCCTTCTACGGTTTCCTGGGCCCGAACGGCGCGGGGAAGAGCACCACCATGAAGATGCTCACCGGGCTGCTCGCCCCTACCTCGGGGACAGCGAGGGTGCTCGGCGTCGACCTCGCGCGCGACTCCCTGGCCGTCAAGGCGCTCATCGGCGTCGTGCCCGACGGGCTGAATCTCTTCGAGCGGCTCACCGGCGCGGAGCAGCTGCGCATCCACGGCCAGCTCTACGGGCTGACGCGGCGCGAGGCGGCGCGGCGTGCGCTCGAGCTGCTCGATGCCCTCGAGCTGCAAGGCGACGCCGACAAGCTCGTCCAGGACTACAGCCACGGGATGAAGAAGAAGCTCGCCCTCGGCTGCGCGCTCATCCATGGCCCGAAGCTCCTCTTCCTCGACGAGCCCTTCGAGGGCATCGACGCGCTCGCCGTGTCGGGCATCCGGCGCATGCTCCAGGATCTCGTGTCACGCGGCGCCATGACCATCTTCCTCACCAGCCACGTCCTCGAGGTCGTCGAGCGGCTGGTGACGCACGTCGGGATCATCCACCACGGCCGGCTCGTCGTGCAGGGAGCCCTCGAGGAGGTGCGCGCCCGTGGCACGCTCGAGGAGACCTTCATGCGCGCGGTAGGCGAGGAGCGCTCCGCGCCGCAGGCGCTCTCCTGGCTCGGCGGCGATGGCGCTGCGCCAGAGGGTGCGTGAACGTGGCGGCGGCGCGGCGGAGGCCGGGCATCGCCGAGCTCGCGGAGCTGCGTTTCCTGCTCGCCTGGCGGCGGCTGCGGGGCAGGGGAGGATCGGCGGAGGGAGTCGCGCAGTTCCTTCTCTTCGCGCTGGCGCTCCCTGCGAGCGTGCTCTTCGCGGGCCTGGTGGGCGCCGGCAGCTATCGCGCCGCGCGCGCGGGCCATGGGCTGCAAGCGACGGTCACGATCGCCGCCATCCTCTACGGGATCTGGCAGACCTGGACGGCGGTGAGCCTCACCATGAACGAGCGGGACGCGATCGACCTGCGCCGGCTCCTCGTCTACCCGGTGCCCCCCGCTCGCCTGTACCTCGTCGGCCTCGTGACGAGCCTGGTCGGCGACCCGTTCGCGCTCTTCTGGCTGGCGCTCCTGGCAGGCGTGCTCGGCGGCGCTGCGCTGGCGCGGCCAGGGGCCTGGATCCTGCTCCTGGCGGTGGCGCTGGCGGTCTTCGCCGCCGCGACGGTCGCGCTCATCGCGCTCGTGCAGGAGATCCTCGGCCGGCTGGCGCGGAGCCGCCGTTGGCGCGAGCTCGCCGCGGTGGCCGCCATCATGGGCTGGCTCCTGCTCGTCTTCTCCACCTCGGGGTCCGCCCAGGCGCTGCGGGGTGCGCTGCCGGTGCTCCGGCGCCTGCGCTGGATCCTCTATCCTGCGGCGATGACCGCGGCGGCCGCGGAGCGGCTCTACGGCGATCGCGCGGCCGCGTCGTTGCCCTGGATCGCGATGCTCGGGTCGGCTGCCGCCGTCACCGGCTGGATCGCTTACAGGATCGCGATCTCGACCGCGCGCTCGGGCGGAGAGGCGGGACACGTCGCGGCCCCCTGGGATGGGGCCCGGCGCAGGACGCTGTTCCCCGAGCGCCTCGGGCCGCTCTTCGAGAAGGAAGTGCGTTATCTCGCCCGGCACCCGGCGGCGCGCATCTACGTGGTCCTCCTGCCCGCGGTGGCCGGACTCGTGGCCTGGAGGGCGCCCTGGAAGATCGGGGGTGATGCGACGGAGCTCCTGCGCGCGCTCCCGCTCTTCGGCCTCGCAGCGTACGTCCACATGATGTTCCAGATCTTCTGGGTGAACGGTCTTGGCACCGACCGCGGCGGCGCGCGCACGCTGTTCCTCGCGCCGATCGCACCCGAGCAGGTCCTCGCCGCGAAGAACCTGGCGCTCTTCGTCTTCACCACCGCCGTCTTCTCGCTCGCGGCCGGAGCCTACCTGGCGGTCGCGGGCGCGCCGCCGCTCTGGGCCAGCACCGGCGCGCTCGCGCTCGAGGTCGGACTGGCGCCTGTACTCTACGGGCTCGGCAACGTCCTCGGCATCATGGCGCCACGCGCCGCGCCGCCGGGCCTCCATCGGGCCGGCTCGGTCTCGCCGCTGGCCGCGCTCGCGGCCATGGGGATAACCTCGGGTGCGCTCGCGATCTTCGCGGTGCCGGTGCTGGGCGCGCTCTGGCTCGACGCGCTCTGGACGGTGCCCATAGCCTGGGCAGCCCTCGCGGTGGCAGCGGCGGTCGCCTGGCGGGTGACGCTCCCCATCACCGGCCGGTTCCTCTCCCGTCGCCGCGAACAGGTGCTGGCGGCCGTGTGCGGTGACGAGGTGTGAGCCGGGATTCTCGGCCGTTCGAACCGCAACGCTCGGTCCTGGAGCGCCAAGGTATTCAGGGGGATCACAAGCGCCGACTCCGGATCGTCACACGAACGGCGGATGGTGGGGCAGCGCTCCGTACCGCTATCCTCGACGCTGGAGGAGACAGACACCCGTCATGGAATACGAGCTGCGGCGCGTGCTCATCGTCGAGGACGACGCCTGCATACGCGAGGCGCTCGCCGAGTGCATCGCGACCCTGGGGATCGAGGTGACCACCTCGCCCGACGGGCAGGACGGGCTCGAAAAGCTGCGACCGGGCAGGCTGCCCGACGCCATCCTCCTCGACCTCAGGATGCCGCGCCTCGACGGGAACGGCTTCCTGGCGGCGCTGCGCGCCAATCCGGCGACGGCCGACATCCCGGTCGTCGTCATGACGGCCTCGCACGACAAGCTGCACGGCCCCGTGTGCGCGGTCCTGGAGAAGCCTTTCGACCTCGACGAGCTGGCCAAGATCCTGACCCGGCTGGGCAGGGAGCGCAAGGCCGCGTAGCCGCCCCGCGGTGCTTCACCGCCGCGCCTCCTCCTGCGCGGCCAGCCGATCGACGACGTCCTCGAAGTCCTCGCGCTGGGGCCGGCCAAAATCCGCTTCGCCGAGTGTCCCCAGGGCCTTTAGGAAGCGGGGCCAGCTTCCCCCGCACGCGCGCAGGAGCCGCTCGAAGGACGGGACCCCTGTGTCGTACGTCTTGTACCCGGCGAGCCTGGCGTTGTTGAGCGGCGCGGAGAGGCCGAGCTCCACCCGGACCGCCTCGAGGATGCGACCCTTCTCGGCCTGCTTGTGCGAGTCGCTCTCGCGCGACCGGTACACGGCGTCGAGCTCGAGGTAGGCGCGGTGCAGGCGCGCGACGTGGACCTGGTAACGAGCCTGGACGGCGGCCCATGCCTTCGTCTCGGGCGCGTCCTTGCCGAGCACGCCCTCGAGCCAGGGAAGGGTCAGGTGGTCGGCGACGAAGCTCGCCAGGCTCTCGTCGAAGGAGGACTGGTCCTTGACGTAGAGTGTGGCGTGGACGCTCTCGTGCAGCACCACGTTGGCGAGCTCTCCCAGCGCCTCCTCGTCACGCGGGATCATCGTGGAGAGGACCGGATCGTGGAACCAGCCGAGCGTCGAGAACGCGCTCGCGCCCCGCACGTGGACGTCGAGCCCCTCCTGCCGCGCCAGCGAGTCGGCGTAGCGGTGCGCGTCGCCTTCGTCGAAGAAACCGAGATACGGGATGCTGCCGACGACGGGGAAATGCCAGCGCCTGACGTCGAAGGCGAGCGGGGCGCATCCCTGGACGACCCAGACCACGGCCGGCCGGCGCAGGTCGGCATAGCGATCGTAGTTCCTCGTGGGCCGAAGGCCACGGGCCTGGCCGTACGCCTTGATGGTCCGCACGCTCAGCAGCAGGCGCCCGATCCTCGCGGGCGCCGCCTGGTTCGCGACGACCTCGCGGATGGAGCGGGCGGCGTGGAGGATCTCGAGTTCACCGCACGTCGCCTGGCCGACGTACCTGGCCGAGAAGCAGCCCGCGCCTGCGAGCGTCGCCGCCGTGAAGAGGAGGAGCGAGCGCATGGTCCTACCTCGAGGCGGCGGTGGCCGGCCCGACCTCGTAGAGGGAGAACGCCTGGCCGAACGTGACGAAGAAGGTCACCGGTGACGCTCCGCCTGGAACGGAGCGCGTGAACGGGAAGCCCACGTCGGCGCGGAAGACGAGACGGTCGAGCTGCGGAAACAGGATGCGCGCCCCGAAGCCCACGGCCTGCCGGAGCTGGAAATCCTTCGACCCGAAGAAGGCGTCGCCGGCGTCGTAGAAGAGGACACCCCCAACTTGCACGGACTCGAAGAGCTGCCATGGTCGCGAGCGGTACTCGGCATTGACGGTCAGCACCTTCGGCCCGACGAGGACCTCGCTGGGATACCCTCGCAGCCGCGAGTTGCCTCCCAGGAACGTCAGGCGGTTGAGGTGGTTCGCGTAGCGGTCGAGCAGGGCGCCGTCGAGGACGACGCGACCCGCCGGCCACCGTGGCGAGGCGGCGCGGACCGTCGCCTGGATGGAGCCGTCCGTCACCTCGCGGGAGCCGGTCTCCGTTTCCACGATCGCCTCCAGGCCGGCCCGCACCAGGCCGTCGCGGATCGAGGCCGTGTGCGAGGCGCCCGCCGACACGCCGACGAAGTCGCGGGTCGAGCCGAGGGAGCGCAGGGCAGGGTAGATCCGGAGGTAGGCTTCGGGCCCGAGACGGTAGTCCTCCTGGAGCGCCAGCGTCTCGAGATCGAGGACGCGGAGGAAGTTCGTGGGATAGGTGCGAACCTGGAGGTAAGGACCGACGCGGTCGTCGCTGAGAGGAAGGCGGGTGCGCTGGTATGCCTGCACCGTCGCCAGGTCGAACGCCGACAGATCGGGCAGCCTGAAACGGCTGTTCCGCGCCTCGAAGCCGAGCGAGACGTCGAGCTTCACGGCCCAGCCGAAGGATCGCGTCACGAACGCGGCGGCGTCCGTGATGTCCGTGAGATACGCGTCCGGCACGCAGAGGCTCGAGGCCTGGACGCAGCTCGTCTGCTGGCTCAGCACGAAGCTCGCGACGCGCCCGCTGCTGTACCTCCGAGTCACTTCCGTCAACCACGACACGCCGGCGCCCCACGACCACTCGGTCCGCGAGGACCACAGGGGGGAGGTCAGCTGCACGTCGCCGAAGGATCCCTCGCGCGCCCCGGTCTCCGAGTTGAAGGTGAGGCCCGCATCGGCGGCAGCGGTGACGTGACTTCCCAGCACCCGCGGCACCGCGTACTGGGCGCCGAGCGAGTACGACTGCGGCAGCCAGCTGAACTGCAAACCGACCGTCTGCTGGGTGCCGAGGAGGTTCGTCTCCGAGGGGTTGATCGTAAGGCCCTCGAGGCCGGAGGCCGTCAGCGCGATGTCCCAGTTGAGGCGGAGGCTCCAGACGTCCTTCGTGATGACGACGACCCGGACCTTGTCCGGCGTCGTGCCCGCTGCGGCCACCACGAGGACGAGCGAGAGCTGCGATACGGACGCGAGCTTGCGCTGCGTCTCGTCGGCGAGCGTCTGGCGGAAGACGTCGCCGGAGCGGAGCAGGAGCTCTCGCTCGACGACGTAGCTGCGCGTGACGTGGTGGAAGACGTTGAGGAAGCGGGGCGCCGGATCGCGCTCCTCGATCACCTCCAGGCGGATCGCCTGGATCGACTCGACGACCTTGCCCTCCGGGCGCTCCTCCGGTCCCAGTCCGAGGGTCGCCAGGGCGTCGGCGATGGTGGCCTGTTCGTACGAGGAGTACTGGAACTTCCTCGTCTCGGGCGAGGGAGACGGTGGGGGCGCGAGCGAAGGCGTCAACTGCGCCACGGCGACGGCCGGCAAGGCCAGCGAGAGGAGGAGCGCTCGGAGATACACGCGGCGCATCGTACCAGGCGGATTGGTCGGGACGAGCTTCGGGAGGGACGGCGCCGGATGTCCCGCGACGGTTCCTGGTGGGTAGGCCGACGCGCGCAGCCTGACGTGGATCACCGGTCACCGGCCGCGAGGCCGAGCTTCACGAGAGGTCGTCGCTCTCTTCTTCGTGATCCTCGTTGTCGTCCACGAACCTGGAAAGATCGCAGCTCGCCGGGGCCGTTTGCTTCGCCGTTTCGAGCATGTGTTTCCAGAAGTCCGGATCCCTCCACCTGGCGTCGCGGTGATCCGGATCGCCGAGCACCACGTGGCCGACCTCGTGGGCGAGGGCGGTCGCCTCGGCGCAAGCCGACCCCCATGCCAGCACCTGGATCCGTTCGGGATCGCGCTCGGTGCACCCGAGGCTGAAGTCGGAGGAGACCTTGCCGCAGTCGAAGACAGTCTGGCGGAAGACGACTTGCCAGCCTTCGAGCACCTCCGGCGAAGCCCCCCAGCTCACGGCCACGTTGCCGGCGAAGGCGCGGACGTGGTCCGCGAGGTCTTGTGACGAGAGGTAGTCGGGCAGGCGCGCCTGGAGCGGACCCTCTACTTGCACTCCCAGAGGCGCTGGCGAACCGCCGCAGGCGGCTGCGAGGACAACGAGCGCGACGAGTGCGGAACGGATGACCCACCTCTAAGAGGGCTATCCAAGACACCGGTCCCGTCGCCGCGGCGAACGATCCGCGGCGCATCGCTTCGTTGCGTCCTCCCTCACATAGCCTCTGGCTATGCTCGGTCGTCGCGCCTCGCGCTGCTTGCGTCTCGCTCGCCTGGCTCGGTCCCCGGTATCTTGAACAACCCCTGAACAGCGACCGAGTTCGAATCTACCCGTACGAAAGGTTCGTGTCGGCCCCTTGAGCGTGGGGCACGCCGAGGAGCGCCTCAACGGGGCTCCGGAGCGAACGGCTGCGCGGAACACGGCAGGTTGGCCGCGCCGCCGGGTGCCCTGGCGCGGCTCACCCGGGGCCTCCGCTGGCGTGGACGAGATCCTCGAGCCAGCGCAAGACGGCCGACACCCGCGCGCTCGACCTCAGATCGGGGTGCGTCACCGCCCAGATCTCGTTGTCCGGCGGCCGCAGGGAAGGCAACACCGGCGAGAACGCGGGGTCGTCACGCACCGTACCCGCCGTGAGGAGGGCGATGCCTGCGCCGGCTGCGCAGGCGGCGTGCATGGTCGTGGTCGTGTTGATGCGCACGGCGATGCGCGCGCCCGCCGCGGTCTGCCGCAGCCACGCCTGCGTGCGCATGCGGTCGAAGTCTTGCTCGTACAGGATGAGGTCGTGCCGCGCCAGGTCGCGCGCATGGCGCGGCGTGCCGCGGCGCGCGAGGTAGGCGGGCGCGGCGAAGAGCCCGTACCGCTCGAGGCCAAGCCGGCGGGCCACGAGGGATCGCTCGCGCGGGCGAAAGAGGCGGACCGCCACGTCGGCCTCGCCGCGGGTGAGGTCCAGGGCGCGGGAGTCGGCGCGGATCTCGACGGTGAGCCCGGGGTGCGCAATGAGGAACCCCGGCAGCGCCGGTGCGAGGACGAGGGCGGCGAAGCCGTCGCCGGTCGTGACGCGCACGGAGCCCGTGACGCGCGCGTCCGTTCCGGTGAGGGCGCGCTCGGCCTCCAGCAGCTCCGCCTCGACGCGCTCCGCAAACGGGAGCAGCCGTTGCGCCGCCGCGCTCGGCGCCAGGCCCTCCGGCGTGCGCGTGAACAGGCGGGCCCCCACCGCAGCCTCCATCGCCGCCAGGCGGCGGCCGACGGTGGTGGAGGCGGTGCGCAGCGCGCGCGCGGCGCCGGCATGGGTGCGCGTGCGGTGGATGGCGAGGAAGATCCGGAGGTCGTCCCAGGCGAGCATGGGTCCATCCTGTCCGAGGCCGTGCGTCCTTGCACGTACAACGTGCGTAAACGTGCAGCGACGCTGGGCCTTGGACTGAGCAAGATGCAGGGCGTCGGCGGGGAACACCGCTGCCGAAACCGAGGACGACATGATGAACGGAAGATGGCCGTGGAGCAGGGAAGACGGCGGCACGGGGAGCCGGGACCTCGCGATGGACGCCACGCTGCGAGTGCACCCCGGCCGTAACGGGGTGGTCCTCAGGGCCGAACGTGGCCTCGTCCTCGTCACGCAGAAGGGCGATCGCGAGGACCACGTCCTCGCACCCGGCGAGGAGCTCCGGCTCCCGCGCGGCGGGCTCGTCGTGGCCATGGCGCTCGCGGCGGCACGGCTCGACGTGTCCGATGCGCCGGCGCACGAGGTGAGGCGGCCGGCGTACGGCCCCGCGCTAACCTGACCGCGACACGAGGCGGGGAACTCGTCGCGCCAGAGAGTCCTTGGCCGGGTCGCGGGCATCCAGCCCGCGGCCTCGGCCCCCGCGACGTGGGTCGAATGCGCACGCGGTCCTGCTGTTGGATCGTCCATGTAGGTTCAGGCACCGCACACCCTGAACGGGCGCGTCGCTGGCCAGCGAGCTGCCGATCCGACACCTGCCGCCCCTGACGGGGTATACTGGCGTCCCGTGGGCGTTGAGGGCCGGACGATGGAACCGTTGCGACCCAGACGCATCCTGACGGCCGTGTTCCTGGCGTCGTCGTTGCCGCTCCTGATGGTGGTGCTGTTCCCGGCGCAGCTCAATCGCGTGATGGACGGCGGCTCGTATCTCGTCTTCCACAACGTCGCCGAGTTCTTCAGCATCATGGTCTCGTTGTCCCTGTTCGGCGTGGGCTGGTACACCTACGACCAGTCGAAGGACCGGCATGCCCTGTTCCTGGGCGCGGCGTTTCTCGCCACCGGGCTGATCGACTTCATGCACACCCTGTCCAGCGCCGCCATGCCGGCCTTCATCACGGCCAACTCGACCAACAAGTCGAGCCAGTACTGGATGGCGGCCAGGCTCCTCGATTCCTCGGCGTTGCTCGCGAGCGCGTTCATCCAGCCGCACAGGCCGCTGCGCTGGCTGACGAAGCGGAGCCTGCTCACCGCTGCCCTGGCTGTTTCCGGGATCGTCTTCACCGGCATCACCTTCTTCTCCTCGCACGTTCCGAACACCTTCGTGCCGGGCGTGGGCCTCACCCCCTTCAAGATACTCTCCGAGTACCTCGTCATCGCTCTCCTGCTCCTGGCACTGGTGGCCTACTGGAGACGGATGGAGCGGACCGGTGACAAGCTGCTCGTCTACTACATGGCGGCCTTCGTCATCGGGATCTTCGGTGAGGCTGCATTCGCCTCCTACAAGGTCGACTTCGGCACCCACAATGTCCTCGGCCATCTCTACAAGGTGGCGGCCTTCTACCTGATCTACAAAGGAGCATTCGCGGCTTCGGTGAAGAAGCCGTACCTGCAGCTCTCCGACGCCAACGAAGAGCTGCGGCGGGAGGTCTCGGAGCGCCAGATAGCCGAAGGGGAGGTCAGGGCCCTCAACGCCGAGCTGGAGCAGCGGGTGTCGGAGCGCACCTCGCGGCTCGAGGCCGCCAACCGGGGACTCAAGCGCACCGAGCAGGCGCTCCGCGACGCCAACGAGCAGCTTCGCGAAGCCGACCACCGCAAGGACGAGTTCATCGGGATGCTCTCGCACGAGCTCAGGAACCCGCTCGCGCCCATCCGCAACTCGGTCTACGTCCTGCGCAACGCGGAGCCTGGCGGCGAGCAAGCCATCCGAGCCCAGCGCGTCATCGAGCGGCAGACCCAGCACCTCACGCGCCTCGTGGACGATCTCCTCGACGTGACCCGCATCGCGCGCGGGAAGATCGAGCTCCGGCGGTCGCGGGTCGACGTGCGCGAGGTCGTGTTGCGGGCGGCCGACGACTTCCGATCGTTGATGGACGAGCGGGGGCTCGCGCTCAGCGTGGCGGTCCCCGCGACCAAGGTGTGGGCCGATGCCGACGCGACGCGGCTGACACAGATCGTGAGCAACCTGCTGCACAACTCGGCCAAGTTCACGTCTCGTGGCGGCGTCGTGGTCCTGTCGTTGTGCGCGGCCGACGGGCACGCGCACGTCTCCGTCCGCGACACCGGTGCGGGGATCGATCCCGCGCTCCTGCCGAGGATCTTCGATCCATTCGTTCAAGGCGATCGGACGCTCCCCGGGAGCGAAAGCGGTCTCGGGCTCGGCCTCGCGCTCGTCAGAGGAATCACCGAGCTGCACGGCGGGACCGTGCGCGCCGAGAGCGCTGGCGTCGGCGCGGGGGCCGAGTTCGTCGTGGCCCTGCCAACGGCGAGCGCGCCCGTGCAGGCCCTCGAGCGCGCAGTCGTTCAGCGCCCCTCGCGATCCAGGCGCGTCCTGGTCGTGGACGACAACCGCGACGGAGCGGAATCATTGGCGCAGGTCGTGGAGATACTCGGTCACGCAGCCGAGGTCGCCTACGACGGCCCGAGCGCCATCGAGAAGGCGAGTGCGAATCCGCCCGAGTTCGTGCTCTGTGACATCGGCCTGCCGGGCATGAGCGGGTACGAGATCGCGAAGACGCTGCGCGCGGCCAGCGCCGGTGTGCAGCTCTTCGCTGTGAGTGGGTACGCGCGGTCGGAGGACGTCAGGCGAGCGGTCGAGGCTGGCTTCGACGGTCACATCGCGAAGCCTGTGAACGTGGCCGACATCGAACGCCTCCTGAGCTAGGCGTCTGTCGGGGTAATCTCCCGATCGCTGGCCGGGAAGGGCTTTGCGGCTGTGCTCGCGCCTCGGGTCTCACCGTCGGAGTGGGCCGATCGTTTCCGGCCGCTCGGGTCGCGCAAGCCAACGAGCCACGCCCGCGAGCGGCGTTGCTTGCCGAGCGGTGCATGGGGCGTGGGCCCGGGCTTGCTCTGCTCCGCCGCTCCTTCGCCGGTTCTGACCGCTCCGCCCGGTCGCTGCGCGCAGGCGCAAACCCCTCCCCGGCCTGCAGCCGGTTCCGTGGCAGAGTGCGTGTTCCGCCCGACGAATGGGCGTCTCAAACTAGTACCTCGCCACAGAGGATTTGATCGGTTGAGGAAGCAGGCGGGGCTGCGGGACGGGCGCCTGTGCATCACGACCGTCATCGAGCTGGCGAAGGTCATCACCCCCGAGAACCGGGAGGAGGTTCTGCCCCGCTTCTTCCACCGCTCGAAGAGCGAGGCCAAGGCGGTGTCCGCGGCGCTCGCTCCCGACGAGGCGCCGCCCAGGAGGGAAGTCGTCACCCGG
>JBGQLS010000129.1:0-13922 GCA_041500205.1 Anaeromyxobacteraceae bacterium
GACGCCCCGTGGGTCCCAACATCGGGACTTCACGACGAGATCCGAACATCGACTCGCCCGAGAGAAGTGCGACGGGCTGAGGTGCGGGACACCCGGCAACTGTGTAGGTTCTCGCGTCCTCGTGCGTTCCGGCCGGGCAGGTCAGTCTGAACCCTGAGTCCTGCGTCGCATGCCGCGGAGAGGGGCGTGCACGCTGTATCTACGCGGTGTTTTGCCGCATGTCAGCGTTCAGACGGACCCCTGGCGCAAACGGCCGCAGGTCAGGAAGCACCTGCACGCAGACCCACCCGCTCCCGGGGCAATCTACCCGAGATACCCAAAGAGAGCGTGCCTTCGGACCGCGGCCGACACACCCATAGGTTTCCTGTTGGCCATCCGCGGATGCCTGGCGCGTCGCGGCCCATGGTCCGTCGCGCTCCGTTTCACCCCAAAGCTCTAGCGTGCCCACGAGAGGAGAACCGAGGCCATGATCCGTGAGGACATTCTGAAGAAGTTCCCGGACCTCTTCGGGACCAAGAAGGTGAACGGGCGGGACGTCGACGTCGAACAGGCGATCGCCACGCTGACCCGGGAGCTCGAGCCCGAGATCGCCGCGGCCTTGAACGCACGCCGGGAGCTGCTCCAGTCCCCTGCTCCGGTGCGCGAGAAGTATGCCTGGCCGAAGTGGGACGATGCGTACGAGGACCCGGTGAGCGGCCGTCCGTGGACGTTCCGCCAGATCGTCCAGGGGTTGATCGACAACGCCCGGGGCCGAGACAGCGCCTGGCGCTGGCGGCTAAACGACGAGGTGGCGATCCCCGAGCACGCCCACCCGTCGAGGAACCCCGGCCTCGAGCTCACCGGCCCCTGGCATCCGCTGGACATGGCCTTCAACGCGCTGAACAGCCCCGCGCCCATGAACATGCCGGACTTCGAGGACGCCGCCCCGCCCCACTTCCAGCCGGATGGCACGCCCGCCAACCAACCGGTGGGGATCTTCGCGGCCATGCAGAACGCGAAGGAGATCCACGAGGGCCGGTGGAACGATCGGCCTTACGAGGTGGTGAAGAAGGGGAAGACGCGCGCGTACAGGATCACCACGCCGCCGTCGAAGTGGCCGACGCGGCTCGCCCGGCCTCCCAGCATCCACGTCAGGTACGACCACGTCACGGTCGACGGCAAGCCGGTGCCCGGCATCATCCCCATCACCGTCCTCTGGACGTTCAACAACTACGACTCGCTCACGCGCGCCGGCAGCGGCGTCTACTTCTACATCCCGAAGCTCCAGACGCCGCGCGAAGCGCTCATCGTGGAGAAGCTCCTGTCGCGGCAGGAGGGCATGATCGGCGTCCCGCCCGGCACCATCAAGATCAAGATGCTCTACGAGGAGGGAAACGCGGGGCGGACCTTGCCCGCCATCGCCTGGGTCCTGCGGCGCCGCCTGCTCGGGACGAACGTGGGCCGCTGGGACTACCTGGGGAGCCTCATCGAGATGTGGAAGGACGATCCCAAGGGCGCCTTCCCCGATCCCCAGACGATCGGCATGGCCACCCCGAACATGATCGCCTACCAGCGCTACAACGCGCTCTTGATGCTCATGGCCGGCATGAAGGACGGCGAGCTCAGCCAGGCCGCTCCCATCGGCGGGATGGCGGCGGTCATGATCTACCAGCCCGGCGATCCCTACGGCCGCTCCCGGTACAATCCGCTGGCCCTGCGCGCGGTGGTCATCGACAAGCTGCGCGAGCGCCTCCTCGGCCTCATGTTCGTGCCCGATGGGCCGCTCCCGGCGGGAGGACAGCCTTCCCTGGAGGACATCGTCGGCGGACGCGTGAAGGGGAAGCTCCACGACGCGTACCGGCAGAGCTGGGTCGCCAGCCCGGAGCTGGACTACGTCGCGGCCGGGAATACGCCCTTGCGGGCGCCCCTGGCCCAGCTCCAGTCGATCCTCGACGCTCCGCGCGAGACCGTGGACGTGAAGGGGAAACCGGTGCCCACGGTCGCGAGCGGCCTCAGCGAGGCGGAGCGGACGCTGCTGCAGTCGCGCGGCCTCCTGAACGCCCAGGGCAAGATCACGCCTTCGGTCATCGCGTGGCCGGCGCTGGACACGCCGGAGAAGCTCCTCACGCCGGAGCTTTGGGATTCCATCTACGGCGTCCCGAAGGGCGACGTGAGCATCGAGCACATCCAGCACGCCTTCTACATGGCGGGGAACTACGGCTTCCAGATCCTGAACGGCAACTTCGCCGCGGCCATCGACGACTACGAGCTCAAGCTGCGCTTCATGAACGACCTGGCCACCTACCGGATCAACGTGTCCTGGCTGTGGTCGCTCGTCCGACACCAGGCCGCCATCACCAGGGCCGGCTTCCTCCAGCGGCAGGCGCTCACCGAGGACGGGGTCGTGCTGGCCGTGAACGCCTCGCCCGTCAAGGCCGGGACCCGCTTCACCCGCGAGCTGTTCGACAAGGTCTGGGACTATCACAACGAGTGGACATCCGAGTTCTTCGCCGAGCAGGACCGCCGCGGCGACCCCGGCCGGTTCGACCGCGCCAAGGCTCCCGTCATCATGGAGCTGCTCAAGCGGCAGCTCCTCTCCACGCGCTACATCCAGCACAGCGCCCGCGTCCTGTTCGTCGTGGGACAGGCGAACCCTCGGGAGCGCGCGCAGATCCTGGACGCGATCTTCGATCTCTCGCGCCAGCAGATCGCCGAGCGCGTCCGGGCAGGCTCGCTCGAGAGGAGCGCGCTGGCCGCGCACGACTACGTCTACGACGTGTTCGAGGGGACGTAGGGCGGGCTGTTTCCCGCCGCCAGGAGTTCAGGGTCTCCCTCTCCCCCGGTGGGGGAGAGGGGACAGGTCTGACGTGCCTCCGCGTACGAAGCGGAGGTACGTCAGCCGCCGGTCGAGGCTTCACGCCGACGGCGCGCCGAGGCGGGCGCCGACGGCTAGCACGAACACGCCCAGCACGCCGGCGGTGACCAGCGCGCCTACCGCCAGGACCGCCGCTCCGCCGGGCAGCGAGAGGGACGGCAGCACGAGCAGGAAGCGCTCCGCCAGCAGGCCCAGCAGCACCGAGCCGGCGCCGACGGCGAGCGTGGCCCGCCGCCGCTTGAGCGGCTCGGCGAAGAGCAGCCAGAACGGCCCCCCCGACACAAGGCCGATCACCGCCATGGAGATCGCCTTCCAGGGCGCGCGCCAGCGCGCGAGGAGCGCCAGCGATTCCTCGGGCACGTTCCCGTACCAGGTGGGCAGGAAGATGGACCACAGGAGATAGGTCCACAGGACGAGCAAGCCGAAGAGGAGCTTGCCGACGTCGTGGCGCGTGTCGGGATTGTCCGCGCCGCGGAGCGCGGTCAGGAGCCCGACCCAGGCCACGCCGGAGAGGAACGCACCCAGGAAATAGAACGCCGGCAGGACCGTGATCGACGGCCCCTCGTCGAGGCGGATGACGAGGTCGAAGGCCCACAGCGAGAGCACGAGCGCGTAGAGCAGGAGGTAGGCGACGCCCGCCCTCCCCACGCTATGGGCGTCCTCCTTTCGGCGGACACGCCGGAGGAAGCGCACACCAGCGGCGAAGAGCAGCGCGCTCGCGGCCAGCTGCCGGAAGATGAGCCCGGCGGCGAAGCGATGCTCCTCCTCGGCCACCCACGGCACGAAGCCGCGCGCGGCGAGGACGATGACGGCGAGGAGCGCCAGCGCCGGAGTGAAGAAGCCCGCCGACGCGTCCGCGGCAGGCAGGACGGCCGCCGCCCAGCGGCCGCCCGTCACGCGGATGGCGGCCGCGAAGGCGAGGCCGCCCGCTGCGCAGCCGGCGCAGAAGAGCCAGCTCGCCGTCAGGGTGGCGAGCGCCGGGGCGGCGAGCCCGGACGCCAGGGCGAGGAAGAGAGCGGCGGCGCCCAGGCCGGCCGCTCCGATTGCGGCGATGGCGAGCGGCCTGCCCAGCGCGACGGCGCTTCGATTGACGAGATCGGAGATCATGGCGTGGCCGGGGGCGGCGTGGCGGGAGGCTCCACTACCGGTGAGGCAGCCTGGATGGCGCGCACCTCGTTCACGACGTCCCAGCGCTCCTTCTCGGTGAGGCCCTCGCGCTGGGGCGGCATGGCCTTGCCGCCGTAGCTGATGGTGCCCCAGATGAAGCCGTCGCTGCGCTTGCGAATGGTGGTGTAGGCGAAGTCGGGTGCCTCCGGGAAGAACTTGGAGACGGGCCCGGCGCCGCGGCCCTCCGGCCCGTGGCATGGGGCGCAGCGCGCGACGAAGATGGCCTTGCCTCGCGCGAGGGACTCGGGCGCGGCCGGCACGGGGTTCTTGAGGTCCTCGGTGTCGTCGCGGCTCTCGTAGCGCGGGCCGGCGCCGAGCGGCACGGCGTGCTCGGGCTCGGGGCGGGGCAGGTCCTCGGGACGGCGCGAGACCTGGTACCACATGTCGGTGCGCCAGGAGTTGTCGCAGCCCGCCAGCAGCGCGAGCGCGGCGAGGAGCGCGCGGCCACGGTCAGACACGCTGCACCTCCTCCGCGCCGCCCGCGCGCAGCACCTCCTCCGCCCTGGCCGGGTCGTCCGTGAAGGCGAAGACGCCGATGCGATCTCCATGGAACTCGCGCCCGCCCGGGAGCGGAGCCAGGCCGCCGCGGCTCCAGCCCAGGGCGAGGGAGCCCGCCAGGTTCGTGAGCGAGCCGATGAGCACGGTCAGCTCGAAGAAGACGACGACGAAGGCGGGAATGGCCACGATTGGCTTTCCGCCCACGAAGAGCGGCCACGCCAGCGAGGCGGTGACGGGGAGCGCGATCCCGCAGGCGAGGCCGGCGAGCGCCCCGGTCCAGGTGATGGCGCCGAGGTGGCTGCGCTCCTTCCCCAGGGCCGCGACCACCTCGGGGAAGGGCGCCGGCATGGCCGCGCGGACCTCGCCGCAGCCCGCCTCTCGAAGGGCGAGGATGGCGCGGGCCGCGACGCCCGGATCGCCGAAGGTGCCGAGCACTCTAGCCGGCATGGGCGGCCTCACCGGCTCCCACGTGCCTGGCGTGAGCCAGGTCCTCCTTCATCTCCGCGATGGAGACGACCGGCAGGAGCTTCAAGGACATGAGGAACCAGAAGAAGAACCAGCCGAAGGAGCCGAAGGTCATCCCCCACTCGATCCAGCCCGGGAAGTAGAGCCGCCAGCTGAACGGGAGCCGGTCGTGGGAGAGCGAGGTAACCACGATGTTGAAGCGCTCGAGCCACATCCCCACGTTCACGGCGAGGCAGATGGCCAGCAGCGCCGGGATGGAGGTTCGCACCTTGCGGACGGCGAGCAGCATCGGCCCGACGCAGTTGCAGGTGACCATGAGCCAGAAGAGCGGCGCGTAGGCGCCGGTGGCACGGTAGAGCAGCGTCGAGCGCTCGGGGTCGGAGGGCGGCGAGCGCAGCGAGAGACCGATCTCGACGCTGTAGGAGTAGGTGACGATGAGCGAGACGAAGAGGACGAGCCTGGCGAGCATGTCGAGGTGGTGCGGCGTGATGATGTCCGTGAGCCGCAGCACCTTGCGCAGCGGGATGAGGATCGTGATCACCATCGCCACGCCGGAGAGGATCGCCCCCGCCACGAAGTAGGGCGGGAAGAGCGTCGAGTGCCAGCCGGGCGTGAGCGAGACCGCGAAGTCCCAGGAGACCACGCTGTGCACCGAGACGACGAGCGGCGTCGCGAAGGCGGCGAAGAAGAGGTAGGCGCGCGTGTAGTGGCGCCATTGCGCGTCGGTGCCGTGCCAGCCCAGCGAAAGGAGGCCGTAGGCACGCCGGCGCCAGCCAGTCGCGACGTCGCGCAAGGCCGCGGCGTCGGGCCCGATGCCGACGAAGAGGAACACCGTCGAGACGATGAAGTAGGTCGAGACGGCGAAGACGTCCCAGGCCAGCGGCGAGCGGAAGTTCGGCCACAGGTGGCGCTGGTTCGGATAGGGGAAGAGCCAATAGGCGAACCAGGGCCGGCCCAGGTGGAAGACCGGGAACAGGCCGGCCGTCATCACCCCGAACACGGTCATCATCTCGGCCACGCGATACACGGCGGTGCGGAAGCGCGCCCGGAAGAGGAAGAGGACCGCGCTGATGAGCGTGCCGGAGTGGGCGATGCCCACCCAGAACACGAAGTCGGTGATGAGGTTGCCCCACATCACCGGACGATTCAGCCTCGTCACTCCCAGGCCGTTGCGGACGATGATCGAGTAACACCAGGCGCCCCAGAGGAGGAGCGAGGCAGCGAGTCCGACGAGGACCCAGTAGCCGCGGCCGAGGCGTCGCGGGACCGCGGCGACCGCGTCCTGGAGCTGCGCGAACGCGGCAGAGGTGGAGGTCGAGCTCACGGGTCCTCCTCCCGCACGCGGGCGAGATACGTGATGGCGGGCCGGGTGTTGATCTCCTCGAGCGCGTTGAAGCCGCGCGGGCCGGCCGCGAGGCGCGACACGCGCGAGGCGGGGTCGTTCGCGTCGCCGAAGACGATGGCCTTCGCCGGGCACGTCTGGGCGCACGCCGGCGTGACCTCTCCGTCCGCCACCGGCCGGTTCTCGTCCTTGGCCACGCCCTCCGCGTAGCGGATGCGCTGCACGCAGAAGGTGCACTTCTCCATGATGCCCTTCGAGCGCACGGTGACGTCGGGGTTGAGCTGCAGGTCGAGGGGGCGGACGAACTTCGTGTCGCGCCAGTTGAAGGTGCGCACCTTGTACGGGCAGTTGTTGGAGCAGTAGCGCGTCCCGACGCAGCGGTTGTAGACCTGCGCGTTCAGACCCTCGGGCGTGTGGTAGGTCGCGTAGACCGGGCAGACCGGCTCGCAGGGCGCGTTGGTGCAGTGCTGGCAGAGCATGGGCAGGAAGTCGGGGCGCAGCTTGCCGCGCTCGGGGCCGAGGTAGCGCTCGATCCGGATCCAGCCCATCTGCCGTCCCATGACGGCCGCCTCGCGCCCCATGACCGGTACGTTGTTCTCGGCATAACAGGCGACGACACAGGCATTGCAACCCGTGCACTTGTCGAGATCGATCGCCATCGCCCAGCGGTGGACGGGGTGCGGGGGCTCCGGGTACATGCGCGCCGAGAGGTCGGGCCGCTTCACCGCCGGGGCGGCCGCGCTCACGTTCTTCACGATGGAGCGCCCCTCCTGGTAAGGGCTGCCCTCGAGCACGGGGAGGTCGATGCGGCGGCCGGCCTTCGCCACGGTCGCGCGCGCTCCCGCGAAGGCGAGCGCCCCCGACGCAGGGTCCGTGTCGCCCGGGAGGAGCGCCAGCGCCTCGGGCCCACCGAGCGGTACGGCGATGACGTCGTCGCGGAGCCCCGGGTAGACGTAAGCGGGCAGCTCGGCGCGGCCGGCGCGCGTCGCAACGGCGAGGACGTCGCCCGCGACCACGCCCAGCCGCGCGGCCGTGGCGGTCGAGAGCTCCGCCCAGGCCGTCCACGAGACCGTGGTGACGGTGTCCGAGACCTCGTCGAGCCAGGTCGGTCGCGGTCCCTGGCCGTCGCCGCGCAGGGTGGTTGGGAAGAACAGGAGGTCGAGCTCCCCTGTCCTGGGCGGGGGCGCTTCCGGTGGCGGCGCGAGGAAGCGCGCCGCTGCGGAGGCGTCGAGCGCCACGGGGCCGGGCGCGGCCTCGTAGTAGGCGCCTCCTCGTTCCTGCGCGGTCCGCAACACGGGCCTGACGTCGGTGGCGCCCGCAGCGACGGGCTTCAGGAAGACCTCGGCACGCGCCTGGAAGAACTCCCACAGGTCGCCGGGCAGGGGCGTCGCCGGCTGGGGCAGGCGGCCGGCCAGCTCGAGCAGCACCTGCGCCGCGGCGCGCGTGTCGGCGAGCGGCGTCATGACGGGCTGGCCGAGCGCGACGATCCCGCGCCGGGGCGACACCTCCCCGAACGCCTCGAGCGTGTGGTGATCGGGCAGGTGGAGGTGCGCCTGCGCGCCGCTGGCGTCCGGGAGGGAGGCGAAGGTGACGACGAGCGGGACCTTGGCGAGCGCGCCGCCGGCGCCGAGCGCAGCGGGCAGCGCGCCGGCGGGATCGGCGTGGTGGACGAGCAGCACGTCGACCTTCCCGGCCGCGCAGTCGTCGAGGAGCGCCTTCACGTCGGCGAAGCTGGAGGGCGGATCCTCCATGGGGTCGAGGCCGTGCAGGACGGTGCGGCCCACGTTTCCGAGCGCGACGTTGGCGAGGAGCAGCACCGCCGCGAGCTGCGTCGCCTCGGGGCCCTGGCTCGCGACGCCAGGGCCGAGCAGCGCGGAGGGGCGGCGGGAGACGAGCTCACGCCCGAGCGCGTCCACGTCCTCGAGGCGTACCCCGGCGCGGCGCACGAGCGCCGTGGGATCGAGCGCAGCCAGGCGAGGCGAGAGCGGCCTCACCGCGGGGGCGAGGTCGGGGAGGTGACCAGGCTCGACGAGCCAGCGCAGCAGCGCCAGAGCGAGCGGGAGCTCGCCACCCGCGCGCACGCGGATCCAGCGGTCGGCGCTCATCCCCGTGGCCGACATGCGCGGCCCCACCCAGAGCAGGCGAGTGCGCTCCGCTCCGACGCGGCCGCGCCCCTGCGAGAGCTGCCGCGTCAGCTCGACCGGCGAGAGCCAGGTCTCGAGGAAGTCGGCCCCGAAGGCCACGACCGTCCGCGCCTGAGCGAGGTCGTGCACCGGAAGCTGCGCGACTCCGAAGAGCGCCTTCTCGGCGGCGCGCAGCGGCGCGGCGTCGAACGGCTCGAAGACGACGCGGTCCCCCTCACGCCCACCGAGGCCGCGCAAGAGCGCCTTCTGCACGGCCCCGGCGCTGCCCGGCTCGGAGCGCGTGAGGAGTCGGATCCGGCCCGGGCCCTTCTCGCGAGCGGCGGTGAGCGCGGCCGCGAGCGCCTCCTCCGCGTCGTCCCACGGGATCGGCGCGAGCTTGCCGTCCGCGCCGCGGCGGCGCGGGCCGTCGAGCCGGTCGGGAGCGTAGAGCGCCTGCATCGACGCCTGGCCCCGCGCGCAGAGCGAGCCACCGCCGATCGGATCCTCCGGGTTGCCCTCGAGCTTCACCGCGCGGCCCTCGCGCGTGCGCGCCGTCACGCCGCAGCCCGCAGGGCACTCGCGGCACACCGTCCGGTAAAAGAGCGGTCGGCCCGGGATGATCTCGTCGGGGGGGACGAGGAAGGGAATGAGCTTCTGGGGAAGCGCGGGGGGCGAACACGCCGCGCCTGCCGCCCCCGCGGTGGCGGCGATGCGCAGGAAAGTGCGGCGGCTCACGCCCTCATGGTCACCCGGCACGGGGTCCTCACTTGTGGCAGGCCCAGCAATCGGTGGGCGCCTTGCCCTTGTTCTGCGGCTTCTGGTGGCACTCGAGGCACCAGCCCATGGTGAGCGGGGACACCTGGCGGACGGCGTCCATCTTCTCGACCTCGCCGTGGCACTCCTTGCACTCCAGCTTCGCGGTCACCACGTGGCGCTGGTGCGTGAAGAAGACGTGGTCCGGGACGCGATGGACGCGCGCCCACTCCACGGGCTTCCCCTCGTCGAGCACCTTGCGCAGCGCCTTCAGCTCCTGGTCGAGCTGCGCGTTGTCCTTGTCTTCCTTCACGAACTTGTGACAGCCCTGGCAGCGGAACATCGAGGGAACGCCCGCCACCGGCCCCCGCTCGACATAGACGTGGCACGAGGTGCAGCCGATGTGGTTGTCGCCCGCGTGCACCTTGTGGCTGAACTTGAATGGCTGCTGCGGCGGCGGCGCGGCGCCCGCGAGGACGAGGGCGCCGGCGGCGGCCGCGAGGAGCGCCGCCGGACGTGCCCCTGAGCCGGACATGATCAGCGCTTGACCGAGAGGTTCTCGTCGAGCGTCTTGCCGGCCGCGACCGTGACGGTCTTGTCCGGCGTCTTGAGCTTCGCGTTCCAGACGGCGAGCTTGTACGTGCCGGGCGGCACGTCCTTGATCTCGTACGCGCCCTTCTTGTCGACCGCGGCCGCGTACGGGTTCTGGCCCACGAAGACGTAGCCGAGCATCTCCGGGTGGATGCTGCACAGCTGCGAGTAGACGCCCGGCTTGGCGAAGGTGTAGGTCCGCTTCTCGTCCTGCTTGAACGAGCCCAGGTTGTACCCTTCGCCGTCCGGCGAGTAGACGTTGTGCACCACGTTGTCGTGGTTGAGGAAGTTGATCGTGTCACCAACGGTGACGATCATGATGTGCGGGATGAAGCGCATCCCCTTCTGGTCGAGGCCGTGCGTCTTGGGGGGATACGTCCCCTTGACCTCCTTCAGGTAGACGATGGTGTCCTCGAGGTACTTGGCCGGCGTGACGTCGACCTTGCCCTTGATGGCGCCGCCCTCGGCGCGGGCGGCGCCCGCGGCGAGGAGTACGGTCGTGGCGGTGGCGAGACGAAGGAGCCAAGCCTTCTTGTGAAACATCATGTCGATCGCTCCCGATGAGAGTCGTGGTGGTAGTGCGATCACATGGCCCAGGCCATGGAGATGGAGATGGTCTGGAACTCGGAGGACGAGGACGTCGCATCCACGGTGCTGGGGCTGGGCGCGATGGTGAAGGCGCCCCCGTCGCCGGCGCCTCCCGTCCAGGCGCTCGCTTCTCCGCCGACGGTCGGGAACCCGTTGGCGTGCTCCCAGTTTGCCGCCACGACGAGCTTCACGTTGGGGCGAACGAGGAAGGCGATGCCAGGCATCACGTGCCAGGCGTTGACGCTCGGCAGCGCCGCGCCCGCTGCGTCCTGGGCGTCGAGCCTGATGTTCTCCACGCGGATCGAGGGCACGAGCCAGGGGAAGAGCACGTAGCTCAGCTCACTGAAGAAGACCTTCGCCGTCGCCTCGGTGGCCGAGTCGGTGCCGTGGTTGTGCTTGTCGTGGTACCAGCCGGCGTTGAGCTCGGCCGAGCCGAACTGGGCGCGAGCGCCGAGGCCCCAGGTCGTCGCGACGTCATTCGGCGTAGGGGCGCCGGCCGTCGTGTCGAGGAACGTGTTCGACCGATAGCCGAAGCCGTAGAGATGGAGCGACGTCTCGGCCCAGGGGCGGAGCGTATCCTGCGGCGCTCCGGTCGAGCCTTCGCCATCAGACCTCAAGCCCCCTAGTTTGAAGCCGACGCGCCCGTAGTAGTCCTCGGTGGGAGCCGAGATTCCGCTCGCTCCGGCGTTGAGGCCGACAGCATAGTCAAAGCGCCCGCCGACGACACCGTTCAGCTCGAGGCCGGTGTAGCTGTCGACCAGCACCCAGCCGCTGGTGTTCCCGAGCAGCTCTCCGATGGGCACGTTCGGGACCATCTGATCGGCGAGGTAGGACGAGTGCGGTCCGAACGGCGTGACGTTCGGGAACCCATGGCCGACGCTGAGGTTGAACCAGTGCTTGGGCCCGACCAGATCGTTGAAGAGCACCTGGAAGTGCTCGACGCTCAAGCTGCCGTCGCTGACGAAGGTGAGCTCGCCCCAGAGCGTGATGGAGTCGTCGAGTGAAGCGCCGGTCCAGATGTGCCCTTCGGCCACGAGGTCATGGAGGTCCAGGACCGTGCCGGGCCTGGCGTTGCGCCCAGCCGTCGAGGTGCTCGAGGGGATGACGAAGCCCTGGCCATTCACGCCGATGGAGAGCGGCACCGAGTTGGGGATGGTCCCGGGCCAGACCGAGTTGGGGAAGGTCTTCTTGTTGGCCTCCTGGCCCAGCACGATCGTGCCCTGCTTCACGTAGTCCGAGTCGATGCCGGGGAAGCGGTAGCCGTTCCGGCGGAAGGCTTCGCCAAACGGATTGAGCTTCGGATAGACCGTGTGGCAGGTGAGGCAGCTCGTCTCGTACTTGCGGGCGAAAGCGGGGATGGCGTACGCGTTCGATGCGACACACAGCAAAGCCGCCACGGCGAGCGCCGCGGCGGCCCGGGACGTCCAGCGAATCATGTCTGCGCCTCGTGTCAATCTCTGCGCGTGAAGGACACCTGGGCTTGGCCCAGCCGAGTCACAAACGTCAGAGCGCATAGGCAAGGCACCTGGATGTGCTTCGACCGTCAGTTCAATGTGACTTGGATCATTACACTATTCAGCAAAAGGTGTCGTTGCAAGGGGGCACACGTTCAGGGGCTTGCTTCACCCACCGAAGATGTTCGCCGGCAGATCGTTCCCCCGCGGGCCGAAACCGCGCCCGGATTCCAAGCGGCCACGGCAAATGGATTTTTGCGGGCCCCGACCAGCGCGAACACTCATCGTCACTGGCAGCGAGAGCGCACCTCTGGGGAGGACCCGTGCGTACCGGCGCGGCTAGCTCACGGCGCGGTCGCCCGCTTCGGATCGACGCAGATCCGCGATTGGCAGATCCGGTCGCCCTTGCAGTCGGTGTCCTTCGTGCAACCGGGCTCAGCCGATTCCGGCGCAGGCGCGGCGGGGTTCGGGCACCTGTAGGCGACGCCGGAGACCGCCACGGCGTGCCCGCCCCCGAAGGTGCCCGAAGGCCACTGGTCCGGGCCGCCCGTGAACCTCACGTGGGTCGCCCCCGCGCGCGCCGCCTCGTTGCGCGCGTCGTTCCGCGCCGCATCCACGAGCTGCTCGGCTGGCTTGAGGCCGCCGAAGAACGGGTCGGCGGAGCCGGCGACGTCGCCGAGCACGGCGCACTCTGCGCCAGGCTTGGCGTCGAGCACGGCCACCTGGCGACCCCTGGCCGACAGGGTGGTCGTTCCGCAGCCGAGCACCGCGAGGATGAGGGGCAGGCTTCGTCGCATCTCTGAGCAAGTAGTCCGCGGCCGTGCCCTTGGCAACGGCGTACGCTCCCGGGCGCGCGGGCCGAGTCGCCGGGGGCGCAGGCGGCCCCCGCCCCGCCGGGCCAAGCCCGCCGGGGCCCCACCCTCGCCCAACGGCCGGGCGATCCTTTTTTCGACAGGTCTTGAGTCCGAGACATCCGTGCGAGGTCGTTGTCGCGCCACTAGCGCCCATTGCTTCCCGGTGCTCTCGCGATGGACAGCGGGCGGGGGAGGTGCCCAGCAGCAACGGAAGAGCTGGGGCGGTGCTGCCTGGGAGCGGAGAGCAGGTGCCACCGTCCGCACGGGACGGTGTAAGCTTTGCCGATGCAGATCATCACGCAATGCGCTTGCATCCTCTTCGACCAGGCTCCCGCGCTCGAGGACCTGGAGAAGGGCCTCGACGACTGGGCGCTCGCGGGCAAGCAACAGCCCGCTCCGGGCGAGGACGGATGGGTTGCCTGCGGGCCAGGGTTCGTCGTCGATTTGCGCACCGGCTCGTCCGTCATCGTCGACGTGGTGGACCGCCCCTTTCCCGACGACGCCAGTCCGACGTCGCAAGTGCCCGCGGTCGGTGCGGCGTGGCGGTCCGGGATGTTCGGGCCGACCGCGACGCCCGGCGCGCTGGCGCGCGCAAAGCAGCAGGCCTGGGCATTCGAGGGAGGTGCCGCCGCGGCCGATCGCCACCGCGGCTTCGTCCGGCTGCGCACCGTCCTCGAGCTGCCGGAGATGGGCGAGCTCCCGAAGAATCACGACCCCGTCCACGAGCTCACCACGGTCACCGAGATGGCGGCCGCCGTGCTGCGGTTGCCGGGTGCCACCGCGTTCTTCATGCCCGGCGGCGAGGCGCTGCGAAGCCGCGAGCAGGTGGAGGCGGTGATGCAGCGCAAGACGGGTGTGGGGCCGCCGCCCGTCCACCTGTGGCTCAACCTGCGGGCCGCCGGCCTCGGGCGGGAGGGCGACGTACGCTGGATGCTCGTCGACGTCGTGGGCATGGGACAGCTCCGCTTCCCCGACCAGGAAGCGGTCTTCGCCGAGGGCCAGGAGCAGGCGGGGGCGGTGGCGCCGCTCCTCAGAAACGCTTGCCTTCACCTCCTGGCGGGCCAGGCGATCCCGGACGGCTCCACCGCCGACGATGAGGGTGGCCGGCGCTGGAAGGCGTCCCCCGCCAAGAGCGTGCTCGCCCCCGACCGGCAGGTGATGCGTTGGCTCCCCGAGGAGAGCGCGAAGTTCACCGAGGAGACGCTCTCGAAGCTGCGGTCGAGCTGAGTCGCC
>JBGQLS010000130.1:0-13791 GCA_041500205.1 Anaeromyxobacteraceae bacterium
GCGAGGGTTCGGCCGAAGCCGACCTTCAAGGAGGCACCCGTGGGTTCGACTGGCTTGGGATTGCTCCTGGAGGAGCACCGGGGTGAGATCGCGGTGGCGTGGAAGCAGGCGGCGGCACGGGAGCTTGGCGCTCGCGAGCCGGCGCTCGCTTTCGTGGTCGCGCCGCTCCTGCGCGAGCTGGCGCTCGCGTTGGGTAACGAATCGGGACCGCATCGTTCGCACGAGGCTTGGAACCGGTGCGCCGTGCTGGTCCGCTCGACGGCGGTCCCCGGGCAGCTCGCGCGCGAGTTCAAGCTCCTTCACCGCTGCACGTGGGAAGCGCTCCGAGCCAGGGACGCTCCGGTGTCGCCTGCGGATCGGCGCGCAGCGGACGAGTGGCTCGACGAGGCTCTCGCGCAAGCGCTCGATAGGCTCGAGCGCGTGCGCATACGTGCCGCGGCCTATTCCCAGCCCGCGCCGGTCGTGATCCCCGCCCGTGCCGCTCCGCCCACGCCGCCGCCGCTTCCGAGGCGCGCCCCGAGGCCGCCTCCGCTGCCGAGGTCCAGGGCCCCCGAGGATAGGCTGATCGAGCTCGAGCCCATCGAAGCCGGACGTGTGTAGCTTTCCCGACATCGCAACACATCGAACTCTTTCGAGGTGACCCGCGGCTCGACGCTGCGCGAGTGCGTTACAATGCCCCGCTCCTGCGAATGTTCGGCAAATACCGCCTGCTCGAACTGGTGGCGTCGGGCGGCATGGCCGAAGTGTGGCGCGCCGAGGCGCCCGGGGCGGAGGGCTTCGTCAAGGAAGTCGCGCTGAAGCTCATCCGCGGCGACCACGACGCGCGCGGCGACTTCGTGGAGATGTTCATCCAGGAGGCGCGTCTCGTCTCCCGCCTGAGCCACGCGAACATCGTTCAGGTCTTCGACTTCGACCAGGTTGACGGGCGGTACTACATCGCGATGGAGCTGGTGCGCGGTCGTACCTTGCGCGATGTCGTGGACCGCTGCCGCGAGCTGGGGATCCGCCTCGGGGTCGCGCGCGCCGTCCACATCTGCGCCGAGGTGGCGCGCGCCCTCGCTTACGCGCACCGGTTCGCGGAGGGCGGAAGCCCGGCGGGGCTCGTCCACCGGGACGTTTCGCCGCAGAACGTGCTGCTCTCGCACGAGGGCGAGGTCAAGCTGACGGACTTCGGGGTCGCGCGGGCGCTCGGAGCCGCGGAGGTCACGGCGCCCGGGATCATCAAGGGCAAGCTTGCCTACATGGCGCCGGAGCAGGCGCGC
Source organism: Anaeromyxobacteraceae bacterium (assembly GCA_041500205.1). Taxonomy (GTDB): domain Bacteria; phylum Myxococcota; class Myxococcia; order Myxococcales; family Anaeromyxobacteraceae; genus Anaeromyxobacter_A. The sequence goes on from JBGQLS010000130.1 coordinate 1,263, forward strand.
GGGGAGAGCGTGGACGGCCGCGCCGACGTCTTCGCGGTCGGGGTCATGCTGTGGGAGCTGTGCACCGGGCGGCGCCTCTTCGCGCGCGACTCCGACGCGGCAACGCTCGCGGCCGTGGTCTCTCCACAGCCGCTCTCGCCGCCCTCCGCCTGGAACGAGGCTGTTCCGCCGGAACTGGACGCGCTCGCGCTGGCTGCGCTCGAGAACGACGTGGCGCGTCGCACCGCGACCGCCGAGGAGCTCGCGGCGGCTCTCGCTTCGATACGGCTGCGCCTCGCCACGGGTCACGAGGATCTCGACCTCCGCGCGTTCATGCTCCGGCTCTGGCCAGACGGCGCGACGCAGCGTGCGCCTCTCCAGCCGGACCGGACGCTGGTCCGCGCCCCGCTGGCGTCGGCGGCTTCGGAGGATCTGTCCACCAGGACTGCGGCACACCTCCCGGGGCAGGCGCGGAGCCGCAGGTGGGCGATCGCGCTCTCGGCCATGGTCGTTGCGCTGGTGGGCGTGAGTGGATGGGAGGTGTGGAAAGCAAGGGCGTCGCCGGCCGCGTCTGCGAGTCCGACCCCGACGACCTCGCCCCCGACCTCTTCGACCGCGACCCCGAGCCCGAGCCCGAGCCCGAGCCCGAGCCCGAGCCCGAGCCCGAGCCCGAGCCCGAGCCCGAGCCCGAGCCCGATCTCTTCGACCGCGCCGGCAGAGCCGTCGCGGTCTCGCGACCCCGCCCCTGTCCGTGACAAGCACGGCCAGGGGTCCACCTCGATCTCGAGTGCAGCCCCAAACCCTGCCTCGACACAAGGCGAAGGCAGGATCGTTGTGAAGGCCAGCCCGTGGGCCTTCGTCACGATCGACGGTGCTCAGGTGGGAGAGGCCCCCGTCGAGATGCCGCTCCCGGCGGGTGTCCATCGCTTGCACGCGCGTCATCCCAGCCTCGGTGAGGATGAGATCGTCGTGAACCTGGCGCCTGGCCAGCGCTACGTCTGGAAGGCGAAGCTGTCCCGCTGAGTCGCCGGGGGCGCACGCCGCCCCCGCCCCCCCGGGCCAAGCCCCTCCGGGCCCCACCCCCGCCCCGCCGCCGAGCGATCACATCTATCGACAGGTCTTGAGTGCATCCACCTCGACCCTCTCGTCCGAGCGGGTCCAAGCGCTGGCGGCGCTCCACCGCAGGGCCTGGCTGACTCCCAACTGAACGTTGACCCCTGAACGAGGAGCCCCCTCGGGCCGAGGCGGCCGTTGACGCCGTCGTGGCAGTGGACTATCTTCAATGTCAAATTTTGAGTGTCCTATTTTCAGAAGCGTATATTCGATGGCATTCATCCTTCTCCAGGCCGAGGTCGCACGCATCGAGCGTGAACGCTCCGGCGGGGTGACGAGCCGCGAGATCGTCCGGCTGTTCGAGCGACGCGGTGCGCGCCTCTCCGCCGCGACCTTCAGGAAATACGTGCAGGCGGGGCTCCTGCCGCGCAGCCGTCGCGTCGGCCGCAAGGGCAAGCACACCGGCTCGACCGGCCTCTACCCGGTGTCCGTGGTGCGGCGCATCGATCTCATCAAGCGGATGATGGCCGAAGGCCTCACGCTGGAAGACATCCGCGAGAGCTTCGTCGCCGTGAAGCACCGGCTCGAGGACGTCGAGGGTGGTTGGTCCGTGCTCGTGTCGGAGCTGGAGAGGCGGGCGAGGGCACACCCTCACCGGCGCGAGGTCGAACGCGAGCTCGCTTGCGCCGAACGCGAGATGCGCTCAGCGCTCCGCCGGATCGAACGGGTAGGAGGACGGATCGCAACGGTACGCCGCAGAGGAGACGAGGGCGTGGGCTGAGAACCCGGCCGGAAGAACCAAGCCGCGAGGTTCTTCGGGTAAGGTTCTGGTGGCTGGCGCGAGGCGCCATGGCGTGGTGAACGGACCGCCGGATCGGGTGGGCGGGACAGGGGATGGGAGGCGTGGGATGAGCGAGGCGAAAGGCAATCGGGTCGAGGCGCCGGACGAGTCGGAGCGGGATCCGGAAGAGCCCGAGGCGCAGCTCGAGGTGGACGGAGACGGGAAGCGTGGAAGGCGCCGGTCGAAGACGATGTCGCGGAAGGAGATCGTGCGCGACCTGCGGCGTCAGAGATCGCTCGGGCTCATCGACCCTGAGCTGCAGCAGACCATCCAGGAGATCGAGCAGTCGCGGCCGCGTTCACGCGCCGACTGCGTCAACGGGCCGCGCCCGTGCATGTTCGTCTCCTGCAAGCACCACCTGTACCTCGACGTGAACCCGAGCACGGGGTCGATCAAGGTCAACTTCCCCGACAAGGAGATCTGGGAGCTCGGGGAGACGTGCGCCCTGGACGTCGCCGATCGCGGCGGTATCACGCTCGAGGAAGTGGGCGGGATCATGAACCTCACCCGGGAGCGGATCCGCCAGGTCGAGACGCGCGGCCTGCTCAAGCTGCGCGCGATCGCCGAGGACGAGCCGCGCGCCGGGCTCTGCGAGCCTGATCCACTGCGCAAGGTGCCCTAGCGGGCGGACGACCCCGCCGCCGGCGGCCATGCGCCGCTTGAACTTCGCGCCGGCCAAAGCTACAAGGGGCGCCCCTCCAGGAGGTGCTCCCCATGGTCCGCCGCGCCATTCTCTCCGTCTCCGACAAGACGGGGCTCGTCCCGTTCGCGAGGCGCCTCGCCGCGCGCGGCATCGAGCTCATCTCGACGGGCGGCACGCAGCGTGCGCTTGCCGACGCCGGTCTGAGCGTCGTCCCCGTCGGCGAGTTCACCCAGGCTCCGGAAATCCTGGGCGGCCGCGTGAAGACGCTCCACCCCCGCGTCCACGGCGGGATCCTCTACCGCCGCGGCCTGGAGTCGGACGAGGCCGAGGCGAAGGCGCGCGGGATCGTTCCCATCGACCTCGTGGTGGTGAACCTGTACCCTTTCCGCGAAGCGGTGGCGGCCGGCAAGAGCTTCGCCGAATGCGTCGAGGAGATCGACATCGGGGGACCCACGCTCGTGCGCGCTGCCGCCAAGAACGCGGTGCACGTCGCGGTCGTGGTGGACCCCGCCGACTACGACCTTGTGGCGAGCGAGATCGAGGCCACGGGAGCGGTCTCCGAGCAGACGCGGTACCACCTCATGCGCATGGCGTTCGCGCATACCGCAGCCTACGACGTCGCGGTCGCCGAGTACCTGACCTCGCGCGCCGGCCCCGACGCACCACCCCGCCACTTCCCCGGAGCCATCGGGGGCGTCTGGTACCTCGGCCAGGACCTCCGCTACGGGGAGAACCCACACCAGTCCGGCGCGTTCTACCGCGCCGCGCGGGAGCCCGAAGAGCCGACGGTGGCGTTCTCGTCCGTCCTCCAGGGCAAGGAGCTCAGCTACAACAACCTCCTCGATCTGGAGGCGGCGCTCGCCTGCGTGAAGGAGTTCGAGGAGACCGCCTGCGCGGTCATCAAGCACAACACGCCCTGCGGCGTGTCGCTGGGCGCGACGCCGGCGGAGGCGTTCGCGCGGGCACGCGCCTGCGATCCCGTCTCGGCGTTCGGCGGGATCGTGGCGCTCAACCGCGCGGTGGACGCCGCTGCCGCCAAGGAACTCACCGACCTCTTCCTCGAGTGCGTCATCGCGCCCTCGTATACGGCCGAAGCCCGCGCCGCGCTCGCGACCAAGAAGAACCTGCGCCTGCTCCAGAACCCGCGCCTGGCCGAGCCGCGCGGGGCGTGGAAGCGGCGCCCGGAGGAGGCGCGCGAGCTCCGGTCGGTCGTCGGCGGCCTGCTCGTCATGGACCGCGATCTCGGGGGAGTGCGGCGCGAACAGTGCAAGGTGATGACACAGCGAGCGCCGACGGAGCAGGAGTGGAAGGACCTCCTCTTCGCCTGGAAGGTCGTGAAGCACGTGAAGTCGAACGCCATCGTCTTCGCGCAGGGCGACCGGACCACCGCCATCGGCGGCGGGCAGACGAGCCGCGTCGAGTCCGTGAAGATCGCGGTGATGAAGGCCGCGCTCGAGGTGAGGGGATCGTCCGTGGGTTCGGACGCCTTCTTTCCGTTCAAGGACGGCGTCGAGGAGATCATCAAGGCCGGCGCCACGGCGATCATCCAGCCGGGTGGCTCCGTGCGCGACGCCGAGGTCGTCGCTGCCGCGGACGCAGCCGGCGTGGCGATGGTGGCGACGGGGATGAGGCACTTCCGACATTGACCTCCAGGCGCGGCGCGCCATGGTATAAACCGCCCCTCTTATGCGCATCCTCGTCGTCGGCTCGGGCGGCCGCGAGCACGCGCTCGCCTGGAAGATCTCGCAGAGCCCCCTCGTGCGGAAGCTCTACTGCGCTCCCGGGAATCCAGGGATCGCACAGGTGGCGGAGCTCGTGCCCATCGCCGCCACCGACGTGGAGGCGCTCGTCCGCGAGGCGCACCGCCTGCGCATCGACCTGGTGGTGGTCGGGCCCGAGGTCCCGCTGGTGCTGGGGCTCGCCGACCGGCTCGGCAAGGACGGGGTCCCCGTCTTCGGCCCGAGCGCCGCGGCCGCGGAGATCGAGGGCTCGAAGGCGTTCGCGAAGGAGGTCATGCTGGCGGCCGGGATCCCGACGGCCGAGCATGCGACCTTCTCCGATCTCGAGCCTGCCGTCGCATTCGCGCGCGCGCGCGGGGGACGCGTCGTGGTGAAGGCCGACGGACTCGCTGCCGGCAAGGGGGTCGTGGTGGCTGGGAGCGCCGACGAGGCAGAGTCGGCGCTGCGCGACATGCTCGTCGCCCGTGTGCACGGCAGCGCCGGCTCCAGCGTCGTCGTCGAGGAGCGGCTGGAGGGGGCGGAGGCGAGCGTCATCGCGCTGGCGGACGGCGAGCGCGTGCGGCTCCTGCCCGACGCGCAGGATCACAAGCGGGTGGGCGACGGGGACCAGGGGCCGAACACGGGCGGGATGGGTGCATTCTCCCCTACGCCGAAGGTGACGCGCGATGTCGCGCTCGAGGTGGAGGAGCGCGTGCTCCTCCCCGCCCTTCGCGAGCTCGCGCGGCGCGGACGCCCCTTCCGCGGCGCCCTCTACGCGGGCATCATGTTCACGCCCAGCGGCCTGCGCGTCCTCGAGTTCAACGCGCGGCTGGGCGATCCGGAGACGCAGCCGATCCTGATGCGCCTCGCCGGCGATATCGTGCCGGCCCTGCTCGCGGCGGCTCAAGGGGATCTCTCGAAGGTGGAGATCGCCGTCGATCCCCGCGCCGCCGTCGGCGTCGTGCTCGCCGCCGAGGGCTATCCCGCGAAGCCCGTCACCGGCGACGCCATCGAGGGCGCCGGGGGGCCATTCGAGGAAGGCGTGCAGGTGTTTCACGCGGGTACGACGCTCGGGCCAGACGGGCGGACTGTCACGGCGGGCGGGCGCGTGCTCACGGTTTGTGGGCTCGGCGTTGACCTGGCGGCGGCTCGCGACCGCGCCTACGCCGCGCTCGGGCGGATCAGGCTGCGCGGCGGGCACTACCGCAAGGACATCGGGCTCGGGTAGGGGCGGACTCCTCGTGCCCGCTGCGGAGCGGGCAAATCGACTTGACGCGGGGCTCGTCCCCGCTGCGGAGCGGACATGAACCCGAGAGTTCTCATCCTGATGGGCTCGGACTCGGACTGGGACGTCATGGCCGAGACGAAGAAGGAGCTCGACGACCTGGGCGTCTGCTGCGAGGTGCACGTGTCCTCGGCCCATCGCACCCCGGAGCGAACCGGTCGGTTCGCGCGCGAGGCCTCGGGCCGGGGTATCGAGGTCATCATTTGCGGGGCAGGCGCGGCAGCGCACCTCGCCGGCGTGGTCGCCGCCGAGACGGAGCTCCCGGTGCTGGGCGTGCCGCTGGCCACCGGCGAGCTTCGCGGGCTCGACGCGCTCCTCGCCACGGCGCAGATGCCTGGCGGCGTGCCGGTGGGGACCCTCGGCATCGGCAAGGCGGGCGCTCGCAACGCCGCCCTCCTCGCAGCGCGCATCCTGGGCCGGTCGGACGGATCGATCGCTGCCAAGGTGCGCGAGCAGCGCGAGCGCATGGCCCGCGAGGTCGAGGCGAAGGACGCGGCCTTGCAGGCCCGCCTCGAAGGGCCCGGTAAGAAGTGATGCGAGGGGCGACCGTGCCCGGTGGAGAGGGCGCAGGGACGCGCCCATGACCGCGCTCGACCGCTACCTCGCGCGGGAGATCCTGCCCCCCTTCACGGCTGGCCTCCTCTTCCTCACCCAGGCCCTGCTGGCCACGCAGATCCTCGCCCAGGCGGACGTGCTGCTCGGCTCGGGCGTCTCGCTCGTGGACGTCGCCGCTGTTGCGGTGGACCTCCTGCCGCACTTCCTCGGCTACGTGCTCCCGGTCGCGTTCCTGCTGGGCGCGGTGGTGGGCACGGGCCGGCTCGCCGAGGACAGCGAGCTCGTGGCTCTCGGGGCGGCCGGCCTCTCCACGGCGCGGCTCGCGCGGGTCCCGGTGGGGCTCGCGGTGGTGGTCGCGGCGCTCGCTCTCTGGGTCGGCCTCGTGCTCGAGCCCGCCGGACTGCACGACGCGCGGGTGCGCGTGAACGACATCATCCGCAAGAACGTGACGAACGACGTGCGCGCGGGCGTGTTCTACGAGGACATCCCCGACCTGACGCTCTACGCCCAGGACGCGGCTGGCGGGCGCTGGCGGCACGTCCTCATCTCGGATCGCACCGATCCCACCGCGCCGCTCCTCGCGATCGCACAGGCCGGCAGGATCGAGCCGGCCGGGGCGGGTGAAGGGATGCGGCTCGTCCTCGAGCGCGGGGAAGTGCACCGGGAGGAGCTGCGCGTGGACGAGTACGTCGCGGCGAACTACCAGCGGGCGACCATCACCTTGGGCGTGGGGCAGACGCTCTCGGAGCGCAACCGCCTCATGGGCTCACCCTTCGAGCTCGGTCCGCGCGCCATCGTGGCGCTGGCGCGGGGCGCCAAGGACGAATGGGAGGCCCGGCGCTGGTGGACGTTCCTGCACCGCCGGATCGCCGGCCCCCTCGCCATCCTCGCCTTCGGGCTCCTGGCGGTTCCCATCGCCGCTTACCGTCGCGGGGGACGCGCCTTCGGCTACGTCGCGACCCTCGTCGCGGTCGTCGCCTACTACGCCGTCCTCCGGTTCGGGGAAGGCCTCTCGCAGCGCGGCGTCCTCGCGGCCTGGCTCGGCCCCAACCTGCCGAACGCGGCGATCGCGCTCGCCGGGGTCCTGGCGCTCGTCTCGATGGAACGGCGGGGCCCGAGGGCCGTGCGTTGACGCTCTTCCTTTACGTGGCGCGGCGCGCCGTCGTCGCCTTCGTCGGGTCGTTGGTCGCGGTGGTGGGCCTGTTCCTGGTGGTCGACTTCGCCGAGAACGCGAGCATCTTCCGCGGCGAAGGCTGGATCATGGCGGTGGTCGCGCTCTACGCCAACCGCGCGGCGATCGTCGCCTACCAGATCGCTCCCGCCGCCATGCTGCTGGCCGCGGCCATCACGGCCAGCGACCTTCGCCGCACGCGCGAGTTCACGGCCATGCGCGCGCTCGGGCTCGGGCCGTGGCGCGTCGCGGTGCCGGTGCTGGCCGTGGCGGCACTGGTGGCAGTGGGCATCGCATGGCTCGACGACGCGGTCGTGGTGGACGCGACCGCTCGCGCCGACGAGATCATGGCCACCCATTTCCACAGGGTCGGCTCGTTCCAGCGGGCCAGCGAGCGCAAGCGCTGGTTTCGGGGGCGAGGAGGCCGGCGCATCTACCACCTGCGCGGAGGTGGGGACAAGGGATTCGAGCGCGTCACGGTCCTCGAGGTGACGGATGCCTTCCGGCTCTCGCGACGCATCGACGCCTCGCGGATGACACCGGGAGCCAGGCCGGGGGACTGGACGCTCGACGACGTCGCGGAGCGGGCCTTCCGGGAGGACGGGGGAGTGGAGACGGTCTTCTTCCCCACCCGCAGCTACCACTTCGACGAAGAGCCCGAGGCGTTCGCGGTGCGCGCCGGGCGCCCCGGGCAGATGCGGCGCGCGGTGCTGGGCGAGCAGATAGCTCTGCGGCGGCGGCTCGGGCTTCCGGCGCAGGACTTCACGCTCGAGTGGCATGAAAAGCTCGCCTACCCGCTGGCCGGGATTCCGGCCGGGCTGGTGGCGCTCGGGCTTGCGCTGCGCCGCAATCGGAAGGGCCATCTCACTGCCGCGATAGTCGAGGCGGTCGCGGTGTCGTTCGCCTTCTGGGGCGTCCACGGCATCTGCTGGTCGTTCGGACTGTCGGGCAGGCTTTCTCCGGCTCTTGCCGCGTGGGTGCCGGACGCGCTGTTCATGCTGGTCGGTGCGCTCGCGGTGAAGCGGTACGCATGAGCGGTCCGCCAGGGGACGGCGGCGGCTCAAGACCTGTCGAAATGGACCGCCCGGCCGCTTGGCGGGGGTGGGGCCCCGACGGGCTTGCCCGGCGGGGCGGGGGCCGCCTTCGCCCCCGGGTACTCAGGGCGGGCGCTGGCGATCGTCCAGACGAAGAGTGCCCCGAAGGCCACCGCGAACGGCCGTGCCAGCAGCAGCGTCTGGAGCCGCTCCTTGCCCAGCACGCCCTCCACCGTGGTGAGCTGGACCAGCGCGGCGAGCGACGCCAGGGCGAGCGCCAGCGGCCTGTAGCGCGAGCGATCGGTCGAGGCGAGCGCGACCATGGGCAACGCGAGCGCGAAATTGGCTCGCCAGGCGTGCGGAGAGGTGAAGGCGACCGCGAAGCAGGCGCCAGCGAGCAGGTGCGCGCGGGAGCGCCGGGCCGGCCAGAGCATCGCTGCCGCGATGGCCAGCGCCCCTAGCTCCGCCGCCGTCGCGCGCGCCACCGCAGGCGCGCCGCCGGACCCGAGCAGGAGCAGGAGCAGGGCCGGCAGCCCTTGCGTGTTCGAGCCGAGCATCCAGGGCGAGGTGGTGCGGGCCAGGGTCTCGCTCCAGGAGGCAACGAGGCCCACGGTGCCCGAGTGACCGTAGCGCAGCAAGATCGGGATCCAGAGCGCGAGGCCGGCCGCGACGCCGAGGAGGATCGCTCGCGGGCGACGGGCGAGCAGATAGATTCCGAACAGGACGGCGGTCGGCTTGAAGGCGATGGCGAGCGCCCATGATGCCCCCGCCAAAGCGGGCCTGTCGCGCTCGGCGAAGGCCGCCGAGGCCAAGAGCAGGAGCAGCATTGGCAAGTTGATCTGGCCATAGAACAGCTCCAGGACGAGCGACTGGCCCACCGCGACCAGCGAGGCGGCGAGCGCCGCGCCCGAGAGCGGTGCGCGCGGCTCGCCCGGCGCGGGCTCGAGGAGCGCCACGAGCATCGGCTTTGCGAGGGCGAGCGACGCGACGAGAAAGACGTTCCACAGCGCGGTCGCGATCTTCAGCGGAAGGAAGGTGAACGGGATGAAGACCACCGCCGAGGGCGGCGCGTACTTGAAGACCCAAGGACCGTCCGAGAGCCGATAGATGGGCTCGCCCACCAGGAACCGGGAGGCGGCGCGGACATAGATGGCGAAGTCGCTGCCGCGGCCGTGGGCGGCCAGGAGAATGCCCCAACCGGCGAGCGCGACGAGCGCCATCGGCCAGGCGAGCTGGGAGAGCGGCCGTGCGCCGCGCGCGGGCACGGCCGCTGGCCCTGCGCCGGGGGCGCCATGGGCGGACTCCATGGCACGCCCTTATCCCGGATCGCGCCGGGAGTCATCTCGCGCGCAGTTGCTCCGCAGGGGATTCCCCTCGGCAGGGAGCGGAAATTCGGACTAAACTCCCCCGCTTGCACGCGACCGCGACCTCGGCGGCACCACCGATCTGGCAGCGCTCCCCCGAGCTCTTGGCCCTCCTGCTCGTCGCGACTTCGCTCGCGCTCCACGTCCTCCTCTCCGGCGCCGTCTCGCTCTCCCCGCAGGAGGCGTACTACTGGCAGTACGCACGCCACCTCGACCTCTCCTACTTCGACCATCCGCCGCTGGCGGCCTGGACCATCCGCGCCACCACCGGCCTCCTCGGCGAGGGCGAGCGCGCCGTCCGGCTCGCGGCGGCGCTGCACGCCGCGCTGTTCGCGCTCTTCTTCTTCCTCGCCGGCCGGCGCCTCTTCGGCGCGCGAACGGCGCTCGTCGCCCTCGTCGCCGCGCTCGTCACACCCGTCTTCGCGCTCGGACAGGTCGTCATCACGCCCGATGGGCCGCTCCTGTCGGGCTGGGCGGCCGCGCTCTACTTCACCGTGCGCGCCTTGGACGAGGAGCGCGGTGCGTGGCTCCTCGCCGCGGGTGCCGCCGTCGGGTGGGCGACTCTCGGCAAGTACACGGGATGGCTCCTCGCCCCCCAGATCTTCTTCACGCTCCTCCTCGACGCGGGCGGGCGGCGGCTCTTGCGGGGTCCCTGGCCTTATGCCGCGCTCCTCCTCGCGGCCGCACTCTTCTCGCCGGTCCTGGTCTGGAACGCGCGGCACGACTGGGCGAGCTTCGGGTTCCAGTTCGAGCAGCGCGGGGCCGCGATGAACGCGTTCTCGCCAGGCCGTCTTGGACGCTTCATGGGACTCCAGGCGCTCGCGGTCACGCCCATCCTTTTCGTGGCGCTCCTCGCCGCGATGGCCGCGGCCGCGCGGCGATCGCGCCAGCGGGCCTTCCGGGTGTGCGCGATCTTCTCCATCCCTGCGTTCGTGCTCTTCCTGGCCGTCGCTCCGTTCATGTGGGTGAAGGGCAACTGGCCCGTGCCGGCCTGGCCTGGAGCGCTCCTCGCGGCCGCGGCGCTCGCGCTCGAGCGGCCCCGGACCCTCGGACGGCTGGCCTCCGCCGCGCTCGGTGTGGCGGCGGCCGGCTCGCTCTACGTCCACCTCGCCCTGCTCGTCCCGGGGCTTCCCTTCCCGGCGCGCGACGACGTCACCACCGGCTGGAAGGAGCTGGCGGCGCGCGTCGAGGTGGAGCGCGGGCGCATCGCGGGGCCGAGCTTCGTGCTGGGCTGCGGCTACAAGCCCGCGAGCGAGCTCGCCTACTATCTGCCGGGCCGGCCGGAGACCTTCGCGCAGAGCGCGATGCAAGAGCACGGGTTGCAGTACGACTACTGGTACGATGGCCGCGCGCTGCTGGGACGCGAAGGCATCGTCGTCCTCGACCGGCGCGAGGGGAACAATTGCCTGCGCCGCGCCGAGCTGTGCCAGCCGCTCGAGCCGCTCGAGCCGCTCGTCGTACGCCGCCGCGCGGACGTCGTGACGACCTTCGACCTGTGGCGCTGCCGTTTCCGCGCGACATCTCAGGGCCGGCATGGCCGAGACTGACCGCACCCGGTCGTCGGAGGTTTCCGATCGAGATCGCCTCGACGGGCAGCCTGTCGCTTCAGCCAGCCCGTATTGCGCCGCGGTGCTTTACCGCGAGCTTCCGGTAGGCTTCCAGGGTCTCGGCCGCGCACGTGTCCCAGGAGAAGGAGCGGGCGCGTTCACGGGCGCTCTGGGCGAGCGCGGCCGACTCGGCTCGCCGCTCGAGCGCCATGCGTATGGCCTCGGCGAACGCCCGTGACGAGTGGGGCGGAGCGTAGCGCACGCAGTCGCCGCCGATCTCGCGCAGCGCCGGGATGTCGCTCGCCACCGCCGGCGTACCCGCCGCCATCGCCTCGGCCAGGCACAGGCCGAAGCCTTCGTACAGCGAGGGGAGCACGAAGCACGAGGCCCCGGCGTAGAGCTCGGCGAGCTCGGAATCGGGGATGGAGCCGGTCAGCCGCACGTGCGCCGCCAGCTCCCGCAGCGGCAGCGAGTCCGCCCAGCCCTGGCGGCCCACCAGCACGAGCTGCAGGTCTCGCCCCTCGGCCCTGAGCTCGCGGAAGGCGTCGAGGAGCACGGGGATGTTCTTGCGCGGCTCGAGCGTGCCGACGGCGAGGAGATAGGGCGCGCGCGGGCCCGTGGGCGCCTCCGCCTGGAAGAAGCCCGCGTTGACGCCGTTGTGCGTGACGTGGATGTGGTCGGGCGTCAGCCCGAGCGCGACCACCAGGTCGGCGCGCGCCGCTTCGCTGACCGTGATGACCCCCGCCGCCCGTCGCAGCGCCTGCTTGTAGAGCGGGCCGTAGTAGTAGCGCATCCCCACCGAGATGGTGTCGCGGTGCAGCCAGGGGGTGGCGTCGTGCACCGTGATGACGGCCTTACCGCGCCAGAGCAACGGGGTGGGGAAGGCGAGCATGTGCAGGAGATCGATCCCGGTCCGTGAAGCAGCGACCGGGAGCCAGGCCTGCTCGATCGAGAAGCGATAGCGGAAAGGTGCGGCGTGCTGCTCCACCGGCAATGCTTTCAGCGCGGCGGGAGCGTCCTGGCGCGTGAAGAGGACGATCTCGTCGGGTGCGAGCCGTGCCAGCGCGGACGTCATGGAGAGCGCGTAACGCTCGATCCCTGTGAGCCGGTCGGGCCTGACCAGCGTTGCGTCGATGCCGATGCGCATGAAGGTTATGCAGGCCTGGCGGGGAGGAAACGTTTGGCGGACTGCAGAGATAGCACGCGGAGGGCCGGAAGGCACTGTTCGGCGGTTCTTGGCGGGGCCACGCGGCGGCGCCAGGCACGAGGTGATGGCTCCGAGCTAGCGATCCTCGCGAGTATGCCACACGCGCAGTATGAAGACGCCTGCGGTCCGCAC
>JBGQLS010000131.1:0-13776 GCA_041500205.1 Anaeromyxobacteraceae bacterium
AGCACGTCGAGCGAATCGACGGGAAGACCGGGAAGTCGGAGGTCCTCTTCACGAGCAAGCCTCGGCGGGCGCGGCGGACGGAGCGGCGACGCGCGGCGAATTGACGGCCGTTCCGCCGCGCCTGCGCCTGACGGTCATCCTGAGCAGCAATGGGGCGAGGTCCGCGTCAGCGCCTGATCGGCTCCGCCTTCGGATAGCTCCCGAGCAACTTGAGGCGCGCGCTCTCCCGTTCTATCTCGACGAGCGCGGCCGCCACCAGTTCGTCGCGCTCGTGCCCGTCGAGATCGAGGAAGAACGCGTACTCCCATGCCCGCCGCCGGGCGGGGCGACTCTCGATGCGCGTGAGGTTGATCCCGCGACGGGCGAGCGGCTCGAGCACGCGAAGGAGGACGCCCGGGCTGTCCTTCACGGACACCACCATGCTGGTGCGATCGTGGCCGGTGGGGGTCGAGGCCTTCTGCCCCAGCACCCAGAACCGGGTGGCGTCGGCGCTCGCGTCCTGGACGGACTCGGCGGCGACGCGCAGGTCGAACAGCTTCGCCACGACATCGGGCGCCACCGCTGCTCCCTCGGAGTCCTCTCGCGCCAGGCGGGCCGCCTCCATCGCGCTCGACGCCACGACGTGAGCGGCTCGTGGTAGGTGCGCCGAGAGCCATCCCTGGGCGTGGCGAAGCGATTCCGAGTGCGCGTAGACGCGCAGCACGCCCGGCAGCTCGACGTCGTGATGGGTGAGCAGCGCCAGCTCCAGGGGCAGGAGGATCTCGGCGACGACGCGGAGCGTGCTGTCCAGGAACGCGTCGAGCGTAGGATCCACCACGCCCTCCGTCGCGTTCTCGACGGGGACGACGCCGTAGTCCGCCTGGCCCGCTTCGACGGCGTGGAACACCGCCGAGATGGAGCGGTGAGGGACGGGATGCGCCGACAGCCCGAACTGGTGCTTCACCGCCTGGTGGGAGAACGCTCCCTCCGGCCCGAGGAACGCCACGCGCAGTGGCCGCTCCAGGCTCAAGCACGCGCTCATGATCTCCTGGAAGACGGCCCGGATCGCCTCCCTTGGAAAGGGTCCCGTGTTCAGCGCTTCGAGCCGCGCGAGGACCTGACGTTCGCGGCCTGGCGCGTGAAAGGGCGCGTCGGGCTGGGACGCCCGCTTGCACGCGCCCACCTCGGCCGCGATACGGGCGCGCTCGTTGAGCAGGCTGAGCAGGCGCTCGTCGATGTCGTCGATGCGGGAGCGAAGGTCCTCGAGCTTCTGGGGAACGGTCTCGCGGATTGAGGGGTCGGTCATGGAGCGCCTGGCGCGGAGACGAGGGGACGAGGGCAGCCCGCCATCCCGGCGTCGCCGCTTGGCCTGCGAGCCTACTATTGCAGCACGCCCAGGCCGGCGCTACGGCTGAAGCAGGAGAAACAATGGCCCTCTCCCTGACGTCGACTGCGTTCCAACCCCGAGGCGAGATCCCGTCCCTCCACACCTGCGAGGGGAAGGATTCTTCGCCGCCGCTCGCGTGGTCCGGGATGCCTGCCGGCACGAAGAGCCTCGCCCTGATAGTCGACGATCCGGATGCGCCGGATCCGAAGGCGCCCAAGATGACGTGGGTTCACTGGGTGCTCTACGACCTGCCACCCACGGCGACCGGCTTGCCCCTCGCGGTGGCCTCGAAGGACCTGCCCGCCGGAACGCGCGAGGGGCTGAACGACTGGAAGCGCACGGGGTACGGTGGCCCCTGCCCGCCCATCGGACGGCACCGCTACTTCTTCAAGCTGTACGCGCTCGACACGGTCCTGCCTGACCTCGGCACCCCCTCCAAAGCCAAGGTCGAGAAGGCGATGGAGGGGCATGTGCTGGGGAAGGTCGAGCTCGTGGGGACCTACCAGAAACAGCTATAGCGATTTCAGGTACTCGACGAGCGCTGCCTTCTCGTCCGCCGAGAAGCTGGCTCCGGTGACGCCCGACACGACCGTGGCCACGCGCTCCACGGCTTCCGCCAGGGTCGTGGCGCTGTCGTCGTGGAAGTACGGCGCCGTCTGCGACACGCCGCGAAGACCGGGCACCTTGATGCCCCCGGCGAGATCGCCTGCGGCGGGGACGGCGGTGATGTTCGCGAGGAACGGGCCGCTCTTCGTCCCCGAGAGCTCCGGCGTCGTGTGGCAGGTGTTGCAGGCGCCCTTGCCGTGGAAGATGCCGAAGCCCTGCTCGGCCTTCGTCTCGTCGAATGCGCCCGGCGCGGGGCTGGTCATCGACCTCATCCACTCCTGCAGGTCGAGGAGCTTCTGGCGATCGACGTCGTTGCCGAACGCCAAGGTCTCGGCCTGGGCGAGGCCGTCGAGGATCCGCTGGGGCGGGGAGATCCGCAAAGCGGGCGGAAGCGTGCCGCTCGCGGTGCCGAACGCGCCGTTCGCGTGCAGCACCACGTCGTACACGGCCTCGGCCTGGCTCGCGAGCGCGTCCTGGCCGGCGAAGAGGCCGTCCCAGCCGAAGGGGTAGCCCGCCGCCTCGAGGTCCATGAAGTTCCAGAGGGGCGGCGTGTCGGTCGGGTTGTTCACGCTGTCCTCGAACGCGTTGTCCGGCAGCGCGCGGACGTCGAAACGGTTCGCGCCCCAGCCGGCGAGGAGATCGACCGTCGGCTGGCCGGCGTTCACGGCGAATTGCGTCAACGAGAGGATCTTCCCTGCGTCCATCTTCCCGTTGGGCACGCCGTTCATCTCGAGGGGACCGATGGGAAGGGCAGCCGGGCCGGACGAGAGGTCGAAGCTGGTCGGCTTCACCAGCTGGTGGCACAGCGCGCAGGTGATGCCGACGCGGATCATCTGGTCGTCGGCGACGTCGCTCGTGGCATAGAAGCCCTTCACGCCCACGACCGCGCCCGCCTTGATGAGCTTGCGGGTGACCGCGGGAGCGAGCAGCGCCGCGTCCTTCGCTGCGAGATCCGCCCCCGTCATCACCGCGGCGACGTCGGCGGGGACCTTCGCCAGGTCCACCTGCGCGCCGAGCTGGACCGCCGCCGCCGGCGCGACGCCGTTCAGGACAGTGTGCAGGCCGACCACGTCCCCGAAGAAGAGCTCGTTCCCGAAGGTCTCGTCCATGAAGACCTGGAACCCGCGATCGACCGCGGGCCCGCTGGCGCGCTGGAGCGAGCGGAGGGTCGCGCGGTACGTCCCGCTGATGTCTGTCGTGAGGGCGACGACGACCTGCGTTGCCGGGCGGTAGAAGTTCGCGGAAGCCCGTTGCCACACGTCTCCGGAGAGTCGAGCGATCTCGCCGAGCTGTGGGTGCACCGGCGCCCGGTCTGTCGCGAGCTCGATCTGCATCGGCTGGGAAAGGGTCGGCGCGGCACCCCCGGCGCGCGCGCTCAGCGCGATGCGCCATGCAGCGCCCGCCGCGACCTGGTTTGTCCCTGCCGAGGGCACGCCCTTCACTTCCTCGAGGTCGAGGACGGCGTCTGCGGACAGTGCGCCGGCCGGGATGCGCACCGTGAGCGACGGATGCGCGGGATCGTCCGAGAACACGCCGCCGGCGCCTGCGGCCACGTTCGCCTGGACGTGCCGCGTATCGTTTCCCCCGCAGGCCGCCAGCAGCGCGATGGCGACGAGCACGGCAGCGGTGCGGCTGGAAGGGTTCGGCATGATCCTCTCCTCTCGCGAGCGCGGGCGCGCTCGCTTCTCGGTGGGCGTTGTGTGGGAAGGCCGCCGCGGAGTCTGCGGGGCTGGATACCTGCTGTGAGTTCAGCGCCCCGCCGGAGGATTCGCGGCCGAGACCTGTTTCAGCGGATGCGCCACGCGGAGTGGACTGGCGTGCGCTACCTCGCCGCTGTCGCGGACCCTCAGACCGGACTGCCCTGCCCCAGCTGTCCCCTGTGAATTCCCTTGGGGGACGAAGCAGTTGCCGGAGTCCGAGTACCCGGGGCTCGCGCCGCCCCGCCCCGCCGGCAGAGCCGTCGGGGCCCCACCCTGGCTAAGAAGCCAAAGGCATTTTTCGACAGATCTTGAGTCGAAGCTTCAGGGGCCAGCGCACGTGGCGACGCGAAATCGTGCGCGGGGGGGCTGCCAACCGGGCGAGCTGTTGTTACCCTCCGGGTGGGTGCATACTAGGTTTCTGAGAGGGGACGCCATGCCTCACATCGAGATCGAGATCCTCGTGCCGTTCGCAGCCAGGTTCATGGACGGCAAGAGACTGACGCCCGCTGAGCGCACCGAAGTGCTGCGCATGGCTCAAGGGTTCGCCTGCAAGGACTCGGCTGCCGCTGGCGACATCTCGCCCGAAACGATCCGTGCTCGCCGGAAGCGAATCTATCGCAAGCTCAACCTGTCGGGCTCGAGCGAGCTGATATCGCTGCTGCTCAAGCTCTCGCTCGAGATGCTCGCGAAGGGCGAGAGCATCCAGCCAGCCGCCGAAATGGCTCCGCCACAAGAGAGCGCGCCGGCGGAAGTTCAGGCGCGGTAGCTTTCATTCGCGACTCGGGGGACTCGCGGGCTCCACCCAGCGACGGGCTCGCCGGGCGAGCCGCGCTGCCCGGACTCCATTCCCTGGCGCTGCCACCCGAGCCGCGCAGCGCATTCAGTCGCCCGCAAACTAGATCGCAGCCTCTCCCAGTCGGCGGAGCCCGGCGATCAACGTCTCCATTTCGAGGCGCTTCACGACGCCTGAAATCGAGAAGATGGGAATACTCGCGAGAGCGGGTGAACGCGTCAGGTACTGGACCAGCTCGCTACCACCTGGCTCCAGAACCGCCCCTGGCTCCACGACGACAGCGTTCGGCCGGAAGCCTTCTTCCACGATCTCCATGACCGCGTCTGCCTGTTTGACGCAGACGGTCAGCATCCCCGCGTTCCGGAGGGACGCGCCCAGGTGATCCAGGAACCGAGAGTCCTGGCTTACAACGAGTACTGACGGCATCGCGACAGAAACTACGATCGCGATGTCGATGCGCAAGGGCTGAAGCGTCATGCGCCCCCTCTGCGCCTTCGTCTTGAAGTCCACGCGCTAGCTGGCCGGAGGCGTGACCGTGGCGTTGCGCGCGTGGCGGGCACGCCGCTGCCGCGCTGCGGCGCATTCCCAGCGTGTCTCGAGGACGAGCGACGGCAACTCGGCCTCGTGGTCACGTGTGCACGGGGCCAGCATGCCGGTGGCTCTGCGCGCTTCGCGGGCAGCTGCCCGACTTCTATCGAGGCGGTACGGCGCTCGTTGCGCGATAAAACCATGCGCCGCGCTTCACATCCAGGCTGGCCCGTGCCTTGCTTTGACCGAAAGCCGAGGAGGGATGAACCATCTCACCCGCGTATGGCGTCGCTGGGCTCGACCTCGAAGGGCGCGGCCAGCCCGAAGCGGTGGTCAACTCCGAAGAGCGCCCACACCGACGAGGAGAAGGCGTCTTCGAGGTATCGGCCCCACATCTTGACCGGCAAGGAAGGGACCTCGACGGTCGGCGATATGGCGACCATGAGCAGGTACTCGATGATGAACGAGGCGTTGCGGGCGATGCGGCCGCTGTAGGGCGCGGCCCCGCGCTGCTGCAGGATCCGCTCCTCGTGCATGCACCGGCCGAACTCCGACTCCACCAGGTCGTCGAAGGTGGTGAGGATGAGCTCGCAGCGGATGGTGCGCTCGCCAGTCTCCACGTAGACCGGGAAGTCGCGCTCCAGCATCTCCGGGCAGAGGCCGCGGCTGCGGGCGGGCGACCAGTCGCGCCCGCGGTGGCGCGCGAGGATGGAAGCGGGGGGCGGCAGCTGCAGGTCCACCAGGAGCTGGATGTCGCGGTATCTCCCGGCGTGGACGGAGCGCTCGACCACGCGCACGTCCGGATGCTGCCGCACGGCGCTCTCGATCTGCTCCAGCTCATCCTCGCTCCCCACGAACTTCAGCCCGAGGGCGTCGTCGATCCTCATGTGGTGCGGCTCGAGGACCATGCACCGATCCTGGAACTCCTGCGAGACGATCCGCTCGGCCGAGGCGAACTCCTCCGCCATCACCTCCGGCGACGACACCAGCTGGGGTAGCGAGAGCCCGGCGGCGTGAGCGCGCGCCGCGGCGAGCGCGCGGGCCGTTCCGTCGATCTCCTTCGAGAGCCGGTCGGCGATTCGCCGCGACGCCTTCTCCGCCAGCCGTCGGATGCTCTTGAAGCGCAGCATCGCCGCCAGGCCAGCGTCGGCGTGCGAGGCCACGAGCAGGTCGGTCGGCGTGCGCGGGAAGAACTCCTCCGGGCGCGCCGCGAACAGCGCGAGGAGCTCCCGGGTACGGTCGTTCTCCGACTGGCACGCCTCGGCGATGGCCCGGCGTAGCTCGTCCTTGGAGAAGCACCTCCGCCAGCGCGCGGGGGCGCGCCCGCCGCGCCGGAGGATGTCGCTCGCGAACTGCTGCACCGTGTCCGAGGAGATGAGGAACTCGTAGACGAAGATCTCGGTGAGCAGGCGTCCGTCGTCGGGCTCCAGGGCGTCGGCGAACCAGCGCGAGGTGAGCCGGAAGAGCCGGTCGCGGTGGATCATGCTGGCGAGGTACACGGCGTCACCTCCGGACCCGGCAGGATAATGCCTCGAAAAGCCGAGGAGCTGGCGTCGAGTGCCGCCCGCGCAACGCGCGTTTCACGGCGGTCGTCATGCCGATGCGAATCTGAGCTGAGGCTACGCACCTTCGGACCACCGGGCCTCGAGTCCCCGCGCGTTCATCGCCGCCATGGTGCGCAGGGTGATGGGGGGCGCAGCCATGTCCTCTGTGGTCGCGCACCGGCTTGCGTTACCCGCTCACCCCCGCCCTGGTCTCATGCCCTCATGGCAGCGGGGCTACCTGGTTGGTAAGATACGCTCCATGCTGGGACTCAGGCTGCCCGAACTGCTCATTATTCTCGTCGTGCTCGTGCTCCTGTTCGGAGCGAAGAAGATCCCCGACCTGGGAGACGCGCTCGGCAAGGGCATCCGGGCATTCAAGAAGGCCTCCGACAAGGGGTTCGCGGAGGACGACTCCAGCAGCGACACGGCGAAGGGGCCGGCGCAGCAGGGCGAGCTGCCGCACGGCTCCGCCACGAGCAAGCCTCCGTCCGCGGCGGCCGAGAAGAAGGGTTGACCCTTGGCTGTCTCTCGCCTCGGTCGCCTCGGTGACGTCGAGCGGGAGCCTGGAGTTGCCTGTGGTGCCCCGAGCCTCCCTCACCCCGACCCTCTCCCTCGCGGAGGGAGAGGGGGACGGGATCTCTCGATCTCCCCTCTTGCCACCGACGGCAGCAGCCTGATCGTCGGCCTCTCCGCTGAGGACTTCCCAGGCTCGCGGACGAGCCAAGTTTGCCGGGCGCCGTGCTCAAGACCTGTCGAAGAATCAGTTGCGGTCGCAGGGGCCGGGGCGGGGGCGGCCTGCGCCCCCGGGTACTCAGTGGCCGTGGCCGCCGTGGCTGTCATCACCGTGACCGTGGCCGTCGTCGCCGTGGTCGCGGTGGCCGCCATGCCCAGCTGCGGGCGCAGAGCCGCCGCGAGCAGGAGCAGGGGCGGGCGCGGGGCTACCGCGTACGACGGAGGGCCGGCGGCCCGGGTCGCTGTTGCCGCCGCGCAGGACGGAGGGCCCGCGGCCCGAGTCGTTGTTGCCGCCGCGTAGGACGGAGGGACCGTGGCCCGGGTCACCGTGGCCACCGCGTATGACGGAGGGTCCGCGGCCCGGGTCACCGTGGCCACCGCGTATGACGGAGGGCCCGTGGCTCGGGCTACCGTGGCTGGGACCAGGGCCGTGACCGCCCTCCGCCTTCCACCCGTGGCGCTCGGCCCTCTCGTGCTCCTTGAACGCCCTGTGCCGCTCCTGGTCGTGATCCTTCCACGCCCTGCGCCGATCCCGGTCGTGCTCCTTCCACCAGTGGTGGTCTTCCCTCGCCTGCTCACGGCGCCAGTGCCGGTAATGGCCGGGGGGGGGCAGGTATGCGAGCCTGGTCGGCACGTATCCCCGCTCCACGTACACAAACGATGCGTGCGGCCTGCGAGCGCGATACCAGTGATCGTCGCGGCGGCACCAGTACCAGCCGCCGACGAAGAATACCTCCTCGTCGGAGTTCTCAACCACCTGGACGCCGGGCTGGACCACCACCAGTGGAGGCGCCACCGGCAGGCCGACCGAGATCGACATCTCGACCTGTGCGTGCGCGGAATCGGGCAGAAGAGACAGCGCGAGCGCGAGACAGAGGATGAGCCGTTTCATGGGTGACGGAGTCTACGCGCGTCGCTGTGCCTTGGAAACGGGAAGCGCGGATGTGCATGTGGTGAAGTCTGCTCAATGGTCGGTGCATGGAGGGGATGGTGCGAATCACTCGAGCTTCGGATCGAGCGCGTCGCGCAGCCCGTCGCCGAGGAGGTTGAAGGCGAGCACGGTGAGAAACACCGCCAGGCTCGGGAACATGGCGACGTGTGGCGCGACGGCCATCTCCGCCCGCGCGTCGCTCAGCATCGCGCCCCACTCCGGTGCGGGCGGCTGCGCGCCCATCCCCAGGAAGGACAGGCTCGCCGCCGTGATGATCGACGTGCCGATGCGGAGCGTGAAGTACACGAGGGCGGCGGAAACCGTCCCGGGGAAGACGTGCCGGAGGATGATCGTCCAATCGCCCGCGCCGATGCTCCTCGCCGCCTCGACGTACGTGAGCTGCTTGAGCACGAGCGTGTTGCCGCGTACGAGCCGCGCAAAGGTCGGGACGCTGAAGACCGCGACGGCGACGATCACGTTCGTCATGCCCGGGCCCAGGATCGCGACGATACCGATGGCGAGCAGGATACCGGGGAACGCGAAGAGCACGTCGCAGAGCCGCATGATGAGCCGGTCCCAGAGCCCGCCGAAGTACCCGGCGACGAGTCCCAGGAGCGACCCCACCAGGGCGCCCACGCCGACCGACGAGAACCCGGCCGACAGCGTCAGGCGCGCGCCCACCAGGATGCGGCTGAAGATGTCGCGCCCGAGCGCGTCCACGCCGAACCAGTGGGCTGCCGAGGGGCGAGCGTTGAGCTGGTCGTAGTCGAAATAGTTCTCCGGGTCGTACGGGACGATCGCCGGCGAGAGCAGGGCGACGGCGAGCAAGGCGACGACGAACCCTCCCGCGACGAGCGCCACGCGCTGCCTGCGGAACCTCCGCCAGAACTCGCTCCAGGGGGTGCGCACCGCGACCGCGGCCTGCGAAGTCGGGAGCGCGGACGTCCCGCCCTCGTCACTCATAGCGGATGACCGGATTGATCGCGCCGTAGAGGACGTCCACGGCGAGGTTGATGAGGATGAACTCGAGCGAGAAGAGGAGCACCTCGGCCTGGATCACCGGGTAGTCGTGCATGTCCATGGCGTCCACGAGGAGGCGGCCCATGCCGGGCCAGTTGAAGACCTTCTCGACGACGATGGAGCCGCCGAGCAGGAACCCGAACTGGAGGCCCATCATCGTGATCACGGGGACGAGCGCGTTGCGCAGGCCGTGCTTCAGCACGACCGCCACCTCGCCGAGCCCCTTCGCCCGCGCCGTGCGGATGTAGTCCTCGTGCAGGATGTCCGCGAACGACGCCCGCGCGAAGCGCGCCAGGACGGCCGCCACCCCGGCGCCGAGCGTGAACGACGGCAGGACGTAGTGCTTCCACGAGCCGGCGCCGACGGTGGGGAGCCAGCCGAGCTCCACCGAGAACACCTCGATGAGGAACATGCCGAGCGCGAAGGAGGGAAGGGAGATGCCCGAAACGGCGAGTGCCATGCCGACCCGGTCCGGCCAGCGGTTGCGGAACACGGCCGACAGGATGCCGATGGCGAGGCCGAACACGACGGACCACGCCATGCTCCAGACGGTGAGCAAGAGGGTCGGCATGAACCGCTCGGCGATCTCGTCCATCACCGGCCGCTTGGTCCGGATCGACCGGCCGAAGTCGCCGTGCAGCGCGCGTGAGAAGTAGCTCACGAACTGCTCGGTCATCGGCCGGTCGAGCCCGAGGTCCTGGCGCACCAGCTCCACGGTCTGGGCGTCCGCGTCGGGGCCCGCCGCCAGCCGCGCCGGGTCGCCCGGGAGCAGGTGCACGAACAGGAACACGAGGACGGCGACGATGAGCAGCGTCGGGACGAGCCCCAGGAGCCGCTTGACCACGTACTTCAGCATCACTTCAGCTCGGCCTCCACGAAGTCGAAGGCGCCGTCGGGCAGCACGTCCACGCCGGAGAGCCTCTTGCTCCGCGCGTAGAGGATCTTCTCCGTCACGAGGAACGCCCAGGGCGCGTCCTTCCAGATCTGCTCCTGGGCGTCGCGGTACGCGGCGGCCTTCTCGCTTCGATCGGTGGTGGCGAGGGCGCGCCGGATGGCCGCGTCCACCTGCTCCTTCTTGTAGTACGCCGTGTTGAAGAGGCGGGGCGGCCACGACTCGCTCGCGAGCAGCGGCCGGAGCGCCCAGTCCGCCTCACCGGTGGAGGACGACCAGCCCACGTAGTAGAGCTGCACGCCGGCTTCCTGCGGGCGCTGAACGCTCTCCACCCGCTCGACGCGCTGCCCCGCCTCGAGCGCCTGGACGCGCACCTTGATGCCGACCTGCGCGAGCTGCTGCTGGAGGAACTGGATCACCTTCTGCGCGGTCGTGTGGGTGTACGCGGACCACAGCTCGCTCTCGAAACCCTTCTCGTACCCGGCCTCCTTGAGGAGCTCGCGCGCCTTCTTCGGATCATACGGCCACGGGCCGAGCTTCACAGCGTACTCCACGCCGGGAGGCACGACGCCCTCCGACGGCACGGCGAAGCCGGCGAAGGCGACCTTGGCGAGCGCCTCCTTGTTGATGGCGTAGTTGACGGCGTGCCGGACGCGGACGTCGTCGAACGGCTTCTTGAGCACGTTCATCGTCATGTAGCGGGCGATGATGCTCGGCCCGCTGAGCACGTCGAGGCCGGGCGTGGCCTGGAGCACCGCCGCCTGCTCGTACGGCACCGGGAAGGCGAAATGCGCCTCGCCGGTCTTGAGCACCGCGCTGCGCGTGTTGTTGTCCACCACGGGTCTGAACACGATGGTATCCACGTGCGGCAGGCCGGGCCTCCAGTACCTCTCGTTCCTCGCCACCTTCACGTGGTCGGTCTGCTTCCACTCCACGAACGTGAACGGGCCCGTGCCCACCGGGTGGAAGGCGATCTCCTTGTTACCGTACTGCTTCAGCGCGGCGGGGCTGATGAACACCGCCGAGGGATGGGCCAGGACGTTCAAGAACGCCGAGAACGGCTTCTTCAGCGTGATGCGGACGGTGTGCGTATCGACGCTCTCGGTCCGCGCGACGTTCGAGAAGAGGTTGAACCGCTTCAGCCGGTTGTCGGGATTGGTGACGCGATCGAGGTTCGCCTTCACGGCGTCGGCGCCGAAGTCCGTGCCGTCGTGGAACTTCACGCCCTTCCTCAGCTTGAAGGTGTAGGTGAGCCCGTCCGGACTCACCACGTGGCTCTCCGCCAGCACCGGCACCACCTTCATGTCCTTGTCGAAGCCGTACAGGCCCTCGTAGAAGGCCTTGTGCACGGAGAGCGAGAGCGTGTCGTTCGCGTCGTACGGGTCCATCGTCGTGAAGGTCGAGGCGACCGCCATCACCACCTCCTTTCCGGCGGCCCACCCGGGCGCCGGCAGGCCGGACGAGGCGAGGACGAGGGCGAGCATCGCGGGGCGGAGTCGGGGTGCGAACTTCATCGGATATCTCCTCGAGCAGGGAAGGGCGTCGTCCCGCCGGGGCTCGGGGCGGCGACGAAGTGATCTGGCGCGACCTGCTCCAGGGGCAAGACGTTCGGCTCGTCGCCCACGGCGCGGACCGGGCTCGGGATCTCCTCGGCCAGCAGCTCGCGCCTGCGGTGCCGGCGTGCGGGATCGGCGCTGGGCACCGCCGCCATGAGCTTCCGAGT
Source organism: Anaeromyxobacteraceae bacterium (assembly GCA_041500205.1). Classification (GTDB taxonomy): domain Bacteria; phylum Myxococcota; class Myxococcia; order Myxococcales; family Anaeromyxobacteraceae; genus Anaeromyxobacter_A. The sequence goes on from JBGQLS010000131.1 coordinate 11,836, forward strand.
GTAGGGGTGGCGCGGATCCTCGAAGATGGCCCGGCGTGATCCGATCTCGACGATCTGCCCGAGGCACATGACGGCGACGCGATGGCTCACGCGCTCCACGACCGCCATGTCGTGCGAGATGAAGAGGAAGGACGTCCCGAGCTCCTCCTGCAGGCCGATGAGCAGGTCCAGGATCTGCGCCCGGACGGTGGCGTCGAGCGAGGACACCGGCTCGTCGGCCACGATGACCTTCGGCCGGAGCGCCAGCGCGCGCGCGATGCAGACGCGCTGGCGCTGTCCGCCCGAGAGCTCGTGAGGGTAGCGCCTCGCGTGCTCCGGCTCGAGGCCGACCTGACGCAGGAGCGACGCGACCCGCTCCTCCGCCGCGCGCTTCGAGGCCACGCCGTGAACGAGCAGAGGCTCGGCGATGGAGAAGCCCACGGTGAGGCGGGGGTCGAGCGAGGCGAAGGGATCCTGGAACACCATCTGGATCTCGCGCCGCAGCGGCTGGACCTCGCGGCTCGCGGCGCCCAGGATCTCGCGGCCGCGGAGGCGTACGCTCCCGCCCTGGACGTCGATGAGGCGGAGGAGCGACCGGCCCGTCGTGGACTTGCCGCAGCCGGACTCGCCCACGAGCGCGAGCGTCTCGCCGATCCGGAGATCGAAAGTCACCTTCTCCACCGCGTGCACCCGGCGCGTGACGCGGCCGAAGACGCCCGTCGTCGCGTCGAAGCGGGCGGTCAGATCGCGCACCTCGAGGACCGGCGCGCCCGGTGCTGCGGGACCCCTGGCGGCCGATCTCGAGGATGCGGTGGGTCGGTCAGTACCCCGCATATCGCCGAGCCGAGGAACGGCCGCGAGCAGCGCCTTCGTGTACGCGTGCTGCGGCCGGGCGAAGATCCCCTCCGAGGCGCCCTCCTCGACCTTCTCGCCGCTCCGGAGCACCACGACCCGGTCGGCGATCTCCGCCACGACCGCCATGTCGTGGGTGACGAACAAGACGCCCATCTTCAGCTCGTCCTGCAGCGCACGGATGAGCGCGAGGATCTGCGCCTGGACGGTGACGTCGAGCGCGGTGGTCGGTTCGTCCGCGATGAGGAGCTCGGGCTTGCAGGAGAGCGCCATCGCGATCATGACGCGCTGGCGCATGCCCCCGGAGAGCTGGTGCGGGTAGCGGTCGGCCATGCGCCTCGAATCGGGGATGCGCACGAGGTCGATCATGCGCAGCGTCTCGGCGAGCGCGCGGGACCTGTCGAGTCCCTGGTGCAGGCGGATCGACTCGGCGATCTGCCTCCCGACCGTGAACACCGGGTTCAGCGACGTCATCGGTTCCTGGAAGACCATCGCGATGTCCGCGCCGCGGATGGCGCGCATGGCCGTCGCGCTCGCGTGGGCGAGATCGAGGACGGTGCCGTCGCGGCGACGGAAGCGGATGTTCCCGCCTACGATCCGGCCGCCACCGTGCTCGACGAGGCGCAGGATCGAGAGCGACGCGGCCGACTTTCCCGAACCGGACTCTCCGACGACGGCGACGGTCTCGCCTCGCTCGACCTGGAATGAGAGCCCGCGGACCGCGTCGACGACGCGCTCGGCCGAGCCGAAGCGGACGCTGAGACCCTCGACCGAGAGCAGCGGGGCAGGGAGTGAACTCGGCGGCAGACGATGGTCCTCGACCGCGGCGCGGTGCCGGTCCGCCCCGTGCTAGCACAGACACCGCTCAAGACCTGTCGAAAAACCCCTTGGGCTTCTTAGCCAGGGTGGGGCCCCGCCGGCAAAGCCCTGGGCATTAGTCACCGGAAGGTTCGAGGGCCTCAAGCGCGCGGGCAGTCGGCTAAGCACGCCTCCACGAGAGGGGAGGCCAAAGGGATCCCGTCGACCTTCTCCCTCCGCGAGGGAGAAGGTCGGGGTGAGGGAGGCTCGGGGACGCGCGAAGATGCCGAGGTCGCCATGACAGACCTCCCG
>JBGQLS010000132.1:0-13703 GCA_041500205.1 Anaeromyxobacteraceae bacterium
GAAGACGGGCTGGCCGGTGTTCGGGTCGATCGACGTGGGGAAGGCGGTGACGATGCTGCGCGCGCCCACCAAGTTGCGCCCGAACGCGGCGTTGAGATCCAGCCGGGGCAGGACGCCGGCGTAGGAGCCGTAGACTTCCACGCCGGAGAGCTCGGCGCTCGCGCGGGCGAGCTTCACGTCCGCGTTGGCGCGGGTCGCCTCGGCGAGGGCGTCGTCGAGCGTGAGGGGCGCCTGGCCGGCCTGCGTTGCGAGCGCGAGGGAGAGGAGAGCGTGCAGGTTCATCCTGGCCCCCCGCCCATTAGGCCCGGCCGGGCGACCTGCGTCAGGAGGACGTAGGAGCCCCACAGCACGAAGACCACGGCGAAGCTGCGCGGGCGGCCCACGCCCGAGACGTGGGCGGCGCCGAGCGCCACAAGCCAGAGCGAGAGGAAGGAGAAGAAGTCCACGGCTTGTGCCAGCCCCGCGAGCCGGCCGTCTGTGCCGGACGGCAGGAGCGCCACGAGCGAGGAGGGGAGCGCGCGCTCGGCGTCCCGCGCCGCGATGCCGTGCATCCGGAGCAAGGCTGGGAGCGATAGCAGGTCCTTCAGGGCAAGCGGGAGCGAGCCCCAGCTCGCCACGGCGACGAGGGATCGAAACGCGGGCCTGCCGCCCGCCACGCGAAAGGCCAGGAACAGACAGAATGCGACCGAGAGTGCGCGCAGGGTGGGCCAGACGAGCGCGTTCGCGTAGGTGACCACGCCTCCTAGCTTCTGCGCCTGCGCGAGCGCCACCTCGCGGTCGTGCGGCGACAGCTGCCTCGCGCCCTGCGGACTCTTCTCGAGCTGCTCGTCGAAGGCGCGCTCGTAGTCGACGCGTGGGACGAGCACGAAGGCGACCAGGAGCGACGCGAACGTCGCCGCCAGGATCGCGGGGACAAAGGTCTTGCGGTCGGCCGCGCCGGCGAGGGCGCGGTCGGGCGCGAGCGAGGCGTCCACGAAGGTCTGGGCGGTGGGCATGAAGCTCCCTGGCCGTTGTAACGCCGGGGGAGCGACCGTATTTCACGACGGGGGCCGCCCCGCCCGGAGACCATCCGCGGCGTTGGACACGGATTGGCCTCACGTCGGGGCGCGCATCGGGGCACGCCAGCCCAGGTGGGTGTGGCTGGTCGTGCCCCCGGGAGCCTGCGCGCGTCGTCGCCGTACGATCCGGTGGACCGCTGCCGGCGACGGCGTCAGGGCTGATCGATCTGCCCCCTGATTTCGCCGCTAGTGAATGCGCCAGTGTGCACGTTGTAGTAGAGGTTGCCTGCCGTGAAGTCCGTCTTCTGCTGAGCCGTGACCGTCGTGCTGTCCGGGACGACGAACACGAGAGAGCCTACTCCGCCGGCCAGCGGGATGGTGATGCCACCCGGCGTGCCCCTGGCCGCGGTGTGGATGTGCGCCTGTGTGGTGGCTGTCGCGAACCCGATCGTCGCCACGAACCCGGAGGCCTCGCCGGAGCTCCCGTCGTCCACGACGAAGATGCCGCCCCCGACCGCGGCCGATCCCGTCGCGGGCGTCTCCTGCGCGCCGTCCAGCGAGGCGAACCTCGGCGTGCCGTTCTTGTCGATCTGGCCGCGGATCTCGCCGCCGGTGTTGGCCGTCGTGTGGACGTTGAAGTACATGTTGCCCGCGGTGAAGTCACCGATCTGGGCAGCGTTGAGGGCCGCCGCATTGTCGGGCACCGCCCAGACGGTCGGGATGCTGGTCGTTCCAACGTTTCCACTCAAGGGGATGGTGATGCCGCCCGGCGTGCCTCGGGCCGCGGTGTGGACGTGCGCCTGCGTGGTCGCCGTCACGAATCCGCTCGTCACCGCGAATCCACTGACCTGGCCGGTGGCCGTGTTCACGGCGAGGATCCCGCCTCCGACGGTGGACGATCCGGTCGCCGGTGTCTCCTGGGCACCTTCAAGCGATCCGAGCTGCATCGTCCCGCTCTTGTCGATCTGGCCGCGGATCTCGCCGCCCGTGTTGGCCGTCGTGTGGACGTTGAAATACATGTTGCCCGCGGTGAAATCCGCGATCTGGGTGGCGTTGAGGGCCGCTGCGTTGTCGGGGACGACCCACACGCTCGGACCGGTTCCTCCGGCCACCCCGTTCAGCGGAATGGTGATGCCTCCCGGCGTGCCCCGGGCCGCGGTGTGGACGTGCGCCTGCGTGGTCGCCGTCGCGAACCCGTTCGCCACGACGAAGCCGCTCACCTTGCCGGTCGTCGTGTTGACCGCCAGGACGCCGCCTCCCACGGTGGGCGACCCCGTCGCTGGCGTCTCCTGCAAGCCATCGAGGCTGGCGAGCTTGACGACCACCGCGGATCCACCGTCCGTCGTCTGCTGGGAGCTGGACTTGGAGCTGCCGCAGTTGGCGAGGAGCCAGGTCGAGGAAAGCATTGCAACCAGCAACAGGCTGCTACGGATCTTCCTATTCATTGTCGATTCCTCCGCCGGGCTCTGCCTGCGTGAATGCGAGGTTTGCAAACTGTAGTCGCGCTCTCTGGCGGGCCGCTCGCGTTCGTGCCGGGGTCAAATAGGTCTATTCGTCGCGGGGAGCCCGAACGTGTTGGCGACGTACACGAGCACCCGAGAGGCACGGCGATTACGCTTCGGCGGCGGCCGATCGCCGCGGTCCTTGTGGTCCCAAGTTTCCGCGCCGCGACGCACCCATCCGGAGAGATTCGACATGAGAACGAAGCTCGCCCTCGTCTTGGCCGCCGCTCTGTGCGCCTGTGGAGAATCGCGGCCGGTCGCTGCCGGGTCGTCGAGCGCGGTCTGCCCTTCGGTCATCCAGCCGATCTACTCCAGCATCGATCAGAGCCTCCTGAAGGTGACCTGTACGCAGTGCCACTCCGGAAGCCTGGCCGCGTCCTCCGGCGGCCTGGACATGTCGGGTGACGCCTTCGGCCAGCTGGTGGGTATCGTCGCGCAGAACAGCCAGGCTCAGCCGGGCTCGCGCCTGGCGGGTCTCCTTCGCGTGAAACCGGGGGACCCGGACAACAGCCTGCTCTACCAGAAGGTCCTCATCGGAACGGCGCCGAGCCCCCAGTTTGGGGAAGGCATGCCGCTCGACAATCCCGGCTCGGTCTGCCAGCAGACGCGCGATGCGATCCGCGATTGGATCCTGGCCGGCGCGCTGAGAAACTGACAGGATTGTTCAAAATACCGGGGACCGAGCCAGGCGAGCGAGACGCAAGCAGGGCGAGGCGCGACGACCGAGCATAGCCGGCGGCTATGTGAGGGAGGACGCAACGAAGCGATGCGCCGCGTATCGTTCGCCGCGGCGACGGGACCGGTGCTTTGGACAACCCTCTGAGCGCAGAGGGAGATGTGATTGCACCGGGGACGAGGTTCAACCCCGCGTGACTATCTCACCGATCGCACCCCGCGCGAGCCTGATCCAGCCTCACCCGCAGCCACCGACGCTTTCCCCGCCGCCTTCGGCGAGGTGCTCGACGGGCGCATGAGCGGAGACCCGGCCGGGCCGGGCTCGGGCTGGACCCCTGGCCGCAACTTCGCGGCCAGGGGCGGGCTCGCGAGACCGCGACGGCTTTGCCGGCGCGGTCGAAGTCGGCTCGGGAATTCGGTCGTCGCGCAAGAAAAGAGCCGGCCACCTCGCGGCGACCGGCACCAATAAAAAAGGCGAGGGTCGAGCCCCCGCCTCTCACGCCTAGACGAGAGTTACTTCGTCTCGGCAGGCTTCTCCATCTTCTCCATCTTGTCGGCCTTCTTGGCCTTCTTCGCCTTCTTGGCCTTCGCCTTCTTCTCGGCCTTGGCAGCCGGAGCAGCGGGAGCGGCCGGAGCGGCGGCCGGAGCCTCTGCAGGAGCAGCGGCAGGGGCCTGGGCGAACGCAGGGGACGAGAGGAACGCGACGGCGACGAGCGCGCTGAGGATCTTCTTCATGGTGGGACTCCCTTCGAATGAAGCGGGCTCGAGCGCCCGCGCGGTACCAGGGACATCGCAAGGGTCGTGCCCGGGTGAGCTTCGCGGAATCAGGCCGCTTTTCTCCGTCTAGAAAGCCCACCCCGGGGAAAGGCTCCCCAGAGTGTCCGGCGGCGTCCCTTTCTGCCTCGGGAGAGCACCACCGCCAAGAATTGCCTCAGATCAACCGCTTGGGCCTGCCCGAGCTGCGACGCCGACAGAGTCGGGGAAGAGGCCCATGCTGCGGCGCCATCGACCGCTACGATGCGGAAGAGCCTCGCCGAGCGCGCGGCCCGTCGCGTCGCACGACCAGCTCCAGCCTCTTCCTGAACACCTCGCGGAAGAACTGCGCCTCGCGGTCGGCGTCCCATAGCTCCAGGTCTGCCGGCCCGCGGAGCCTGAGCCTGAGCGTCACGACCCCGTTCCGCTGCTCGGCGCGAAGCTCGCGGACCGGCTGCTGGTGCGAGGCGTCGAGCGCGTTAGCGATGCGGAGGAGCGCGGCCAGCTTGCGGAGCGTGGTGAGCTCCGCCGCCGACAGGTGCGAAAGGTCGGCGCGCTTGCGATCCGGCGTCGAGCGACGGTGGTAGCGCGCCACGGTGGCCACGAGCTCGCGTTCCCGGTTGGCGAACCCGGGCATGTCGGCGTTGGCGACGAGATAGAAGGTGTGCTTGTGGTGCTTGTGAAACGAGACGGCGTTCCCGACATCGTGAAGGACGGCCGCCGCCTCGAGCACGCGCCGGGCCGTGAGCGGCAGCCCGTGCAGGCTGGCCAGGTCCTCGAAGAGGGTCACCGCCAGCGCGCCCACCTGGACGGCGTGCCGCTCGTCGAACTCGAAGCGCCGCCCCAGCGCGAGCGCGCCTTCCGCTCCCGAGCGATCGTCGCGCTGCGCCGTGCCGCGCTGGAGCAGGTCGAGGAGGAGGCCGTTGCGCAGGCCGGTGTCGACGCTGGTCACGGCGCCGAGCCCCAGGTGGTTCACCGCCGCCTCCAGGATGACCGCCCCCGCGACCACGATCTCCGCGCGCCGCGGGTCGAAGTGCCGGCGCCGCTCCTCGATCCCCATCTCCGCGAGCTCCTCGACTGCCTTCGCGATCTCCTTGCCCGTGGCGCTGCGCCGCTTCGAGGCCGCGAACCCGACCACCGCGTTGATGGTGCCGGAGCTGCCGAGCGCCACCGACGGGTGCCGGAACCGCTTGGGCAGGCCCTCGCGGAAGGCCTCGGCCGCGTAGCTGCGCACGAGCGCCAGCCGCGCCGGCGCCACCTTGGCGGAGATCCCGAACATCTCCGTGAGCCGCACCGCGCCGACCGCCACGCTCCACAGGTCGGTAGGGCGCTCGCCCGTCGCGGTGGCCACCTCGGTCGACCCGCCGCCGATGTCGACCACGAGTGAGCGGACATGGGGGTGCTTCCCGTGGAGGACGCCGAGGCAGATGAGGCGCGCCTCCTCGCGGCCGGACACGACCTCGAGCTCGATGCCTGCCTCGTCGCGCGCGCGCCGGACGATCTCCGCGCCGTTCCGGGCCTCGCGCACCGCGCTCGTCGCCACCGCTCGCAGCCGCGCCCGGTCGCGGCGGCAGAGCGCGCCGTAGCGCCGCAAGGTCGACATGAGGCGGTCGGCGACCTCGCGCGAGATCGAGCCGGTAGCGAAGACGCCCTCCCCCGGCCGCACCGGGTCTCGCTCCTGGTGCAGGGTCTCGAGCGAACCATCGGGGAGAGGTCGGGCGAGCTCCATGCGCACGGCGTTGGCGCCCACGTCGATGGCCGCCAGGATGTCGCTATGCTGAGTCCTCTTCAAGACAACCTCCTCCTGCCGCCGACCGCCCGAAAGTGTAAGCGGCGCGCGACAAAAGTCATGCTTGCCCCTAGGGACGCCGCGGCAGCGGCCGCCTTCGAGGACGTGCGCCCGGTTTCTCGTCTTCCGCGGACGATCGCGGTAGGTGTCTCCTTGCGATGCCCACCACGGAGGCGATTCGACGTGAGTCCGTCGCCCTGAGTACTCGGGGGCGCAGGCGGCCCCCGCACCCGCCGGGCAAAGCCCGTCGGGGCCCCACCCCCGCCAAGGCGCCCCGGCGAGCCATTCTTCGACAGGTCTTGAGCGCGGACCTGGAGGTCGCATGATGGTCCCCCTCGGGGCCGTCCTCGCCCTGATCTCCGGCGTCGCCGCGGCCCACCCCCCCGCCGGCGCCGAAGGCGAGGCGAAGCCGTGGACGCTCGAGGCGCTGCAGACGGCCGCGCAGACTGCCGATCCGCGCGTGCTCTCCGCCGCCGCCGAGCTGGCACGGATGCGGGGGCACGAGGCGGAAGCGCGCGCGGCGCGGTTCCCCGGGCTGGAGTGGACGCTGGAAGCGACCGGTCCGGTCCCGGAGCTCGCCAACGATCCCAACCGCCTCGACGACGTGAAGGCGGGCTCGCGGCTGCGCACGGGCGAGCTCGGGAGCGTCGGCGTCCACGGCCGCTTCGGCGCGAACGCCAGCTGGCCCATTTTCACGTTCGGGAAGGCAGAAGCGCGCCAGGACGCGGCGGCGCATTCGGTGGCCGCGTCGGCGGGAACGGCGCAGGCGGCGCGGGCGCAGGCGGTTCGCGATGCCGCCGAGATCTACTGGGGGTACCAGCTGGCGCGGCGCTGCCTCGCGGCGCTCGACGAGGCCGATCGCCAGCTCGCGGGAGCCCACGAGCGCGTGGAAAACCTGGTAGCGCAGGGTTCGAAGCAGGTGTCGAAGCAGGATCTCGCCCAGCTGGAGCTCGCCCGGGCCGAGGTGGCCGGGCGCCGCGCCGAGGCGAGCGCCGCCCGCGACCTGGCGCTGGAGTCGGGCCGCGTGGTGGTGGGCCTCCCCTCCGACGCGCCCATGGCATTCGCGGCTGCGCCGCTCGACCCTCCGGCGCTCCCGCTCGCGCCGCTCTCTCGCTACGTGGAGATCGCGCTCTCGCGCCGGTCCGAGATCGCCTCCGCCGCGGAGACGCTGCGCTCCCGCGAGGCCGTGGCGGTGGCGCGCAGCCGCGCCTGGTACCCGGACCTCGTCGCCATCGGCTTCCTCGACCTCAACTGGACCGGCTCGGCGACGCCGCAGACGAACCCCTTCGCCTACGATCCCTACAACCGGCTGTGGGGTGGCCTGGGGCTCGCGCTGCGAGGAACGCTCGACCTCGGTCAGTCCCATGTGGCGGCGCAGGCCGAGGCGGAGGTGTCGAAGGCGCGCGCCGAGCTGGAGCTCGCGAGCCGGAGCGCCAGGCTCGAGGTCGCGCGCGCACACGCGGCGCTGCGAGCCGCGCTGGAGCGCGCCGCCCGCAAGCGCGAGGAGGAGGCAGCCGCCCGGCGCTGGCTCGCTCAGGCGGAGCTCTCCTTCGACGCGGGGGTGGCCAACACGCAGGCCGTCCTGCTGGCCGCGCTCGCGACCACCCGGGCCGGGACGGAGCGTCTGGCGGCAGCCCGCGACGCGCACCTGGCGCTCGCCGACCTGGGGCTCGCCATGGGGGAGGATCCGCGGAGCGCCAGGTAGGGGCGGCGCCGGGCGAGGCTCGTGTACAGCTGCCGACCAGATGAGCCTTTGTGCGGTGTCGCCCTGGATATTTCGGGGCGACAGCGCGCCGGGCTTCGGGGTAGGATGCGCGCCCTCCGCAGCAGGTCGCGGAAGCGCACGGCGGTTTCGTCGGCGTGCGTTGCAGGCAAAGGGGGGTCACTCTCGTGCTCGAGCTGCCGCTCGAGGAGCCTTCGCCGCCGATGACGTTCCATCTCGCTCCCACCTCGCACGGATCGCAGCTTGGGACGGCGCGCCGGCACGTCCTCGTCGTGGACGACGACCGCGACATCCGGGAGACGCTGCAGGAACTGCTGGAGCAGGAGGGTTACGACGTCGACATCGCCAAGAACGGCCACGAGGCTCTCGCGCTCGCCCGCCGCGAGCACCCGGCGCTCATCCTGCTCGACCTGTTCATGCCCGTCATGGACGGCCTCGAGTTTCGGCGCGCGCAGATCGAGGATCCCAGTCTCGCGCACATCCCGGTCGTCGTGGTGTCGGCCGCGGCGGGGATGGAAACCCGTATCGGCGAGCTCGGGGTCGCCGGCTACCTCGAGAAACCGCTACGGATCGAGCAGCTCTTCGAGATCGTGAAGCGGTATTGCCGCTGATCGCGGCGTACGTCGCACGGAGTCGCCGGGGGCGCATGCCGCCCCCGCCCCGCCGGGCAAAGCCCATCGGGGCCCCACCCCGGCCACGCTGCAGAGCGATCACATTTTTCGACAGGTCTTGAGTCGCCAGCACGCCGCTCTCCGTGCGTGACGTCCGAGGGACGCGCAAACTTTGCGTGCTCCGGCAGCAGGATGAGGTGCTGCAGCTGGCCCGCATGTCTTCGCCGTATGGTAGGAGTGCCCCCAACCGCTTGATCGCCCGTCGTGCCTGGCGTGGGCCTTGCTATGAGGTCGCGGTCCCGGCGAAGCAGCCCGCCCGACCAGGTCGCGCGAGACATGATGCGTCAGTACCCCGCGCCACACGCGGGGTCTACAGGGGGTTCCGGGCTTCGGCAGAAGGACGTCGAGCCGAACGGGAGGGAATGATGGCGCGTTTCGTCGGCATCGACATGGGCGCGGAGACGCTCAAGGTTGTGGAGCTCGTCCGCGAGGGCGCTGCCCTGAAGCTGGGCCGTCGCGTGCTCGTCGAGCACCACAAGGAGCCGGCAAAGCGCCTCCTCGAGATCCTGGGCGGCTGGTCCTGGGAGAGCGTGACCGGCGCCGCCGTGACCGGCCGCCTCGGCCGTCAGGTCCAGCTCACGCGCATCCCCCTCAAGCAGGCGCAGGCAGCGGCGCACCGGTTCCTGCACGGCGAGGCGCCTGCCACGCTCGTCTGCATCGGCAGCCACGGGTTCTCGGTGCTCGAGCTCCGCGACGAGGGACAAGAGGTGTTCCGGGAGAACTCGCGCTGCGCCCAGGGCACCGGCAACTTCCTGCGCCAGCTCGTGGGGCGCTTCGACCTCGGCGTGGAAGAGGCGGCGGAGCTCGCCGCCGGCGTGGAGCAGCCCGCACCGCTCTCGGGCCGCTGCCCGGTCATCCTCAAGACGGACATGACCCACCTCGCCAACAAGGGCGAGGGCAAGGACCGCATCCTGGCCGGCCTCCTCGACGCCATCTGCGAGAACGTCGAGGTGCTGGTGAAGCCGCGCATCTCTCCGCCCCGGGTGTTCCTCTCCGGCGGTGTCGCCCGCGCGGCGCGCGTGCGCCGGCACTTCCATGCTTTCCTTTCCCGCCACGGCATGGAGCTCGTGGACACCTCCCCGGACGACGGCCTCTACCTCGAGGCCCTGGGCTGCGCGCTCGCCGCCGCCGAGCACGCCGGCACCCGCGTTCCGACCGTTTCCGAGCTGATCCTGCCTTCGCTCGACACGACCCTGGAGAAGCTCCCCGCGCTCTCCGCGGCGCTGGCGCGGGTGAAGCGGATGAAGGCCCCGTCCTTCCAGAACCTCGAGGGCCAGCGGGACGCGGTCCTCGGCCTCGACATCGGCTCGACGGGCTCCAAGGCGGTGCTCCTCGATCGGGAGACGAGGCAGCCGCTCTGGGAGGCGTACCTGCGCACCAACGGCTCACCGGTGGGCGCGGCGCAGGAGCTGGTGCAGCGTTTCCTCGAATCGCCGGCGGCGCTGCACCGCGTCCGCGGCTTCGGCGCGACCGGCTCCGGCCGCGAGATCGTGGGGTCCCTCCTCGCCACCGTCTACGGCCGCCAGGCGGTCTACGTGCTGAACGAGATCGCGGCGCACGCGACGGGCGCGCTGCACCTCGATCCCCGCGTGGACACCATCTTCGAGATCGGCGGGCAGGACGCTAAGTACATCCGCCTGGCCGGGGGGCGCGTCATAGACGCCGCCATGAACGAGGCGTGCAGCGCCGGCACGGGCTCCTTCATCGAGGAGCAGGGAAGGCGCTTCCAGGGCATCGAGGACGTGGCCCAGCTCGGCCGTGAGGCGCTCGCGGCGGCGGAGGGCGTGGCGCTCGGCCAGCACTGCTCGGTGTTCATGGCGGAGATCATCGACGAGGCGCTCGCCTCCGGCGTGGAGCGCAACCGGATCGTCGCCGGGATCTACGACTCGGTGGTGGCGAACTACCTCAACCGGGTGAAGGGGAGCCGCTCGGTGGGTCAGGTCGTCTTCTGCCAGGGCATGCCCTTCGCCTCGGATGCCCTCGCCGCGGCGGTGGCGCGCCAGACCGGCGCCGAGGTGATCGTCCCGCCCAACCCCGGCCTCATGGGCGCCATCGGCATCGCGCTCCTCGCCCTCGACGACCTGCCCCTCGACGACCTGGCGCCCGTCGACTGCCGCCTCTTCCTCGCCGCGCGGGTGGACCGCAAGGACCAGTTCGTGTGCGGCTCGACGCAGGGCTGCGGCGGGGCCGGTAACAAGTGCCGCATCGATCGCCTCACCACCCTCGTGGCCGGGGAGAAGCAGCGCTTCACGTGGGGCGGAGGCTGCTCGCTCTGGGACCAGGGGACGCGCAAGACGAAGCTGCCCGATCTCGCGCCCGATCCCTTCCGCGAGCGCGGAGAGCTCATCGCCCGTCTCACGGAGCGGCTGGTAAAGCGCGGAGGCGGCCGCCCGGTGGTGGCGATGACGGACGAGTTCCAGCTGAAGGGGCTCTTTCCCTTCTTCGCGACCTTCGTCCACGCCCTGGGCGTCGACGTGCAGGTCTCGCCAGGCGCGGACCGCAAGGCGCTGAAGCGCGGCATCGAGGAGGCGAACGTCCCCTTCTGCGCGCCCATGCAGCAATACCACGGGCTCGTGGCGGAGATGGCCGAAGCGAAGCCCGACTTCCTCTTCCTGCCCATGCTGCGGGAGATCCCGCGCGTCTCCGGGAAGGAGCGCGTGTCGGTGGTGTGCCCGATCGTGCAGGGGGCGCCCGACATGCTTCGCTGGGATCTCGGCGCCTCCGCGCCGCGAATCCTTTCGCCGGTCATCGACATGGGCGAAGGCTTCCTCGAGTCGGAGCGCTTCCTCGAGTCCTGCCGCGCGCTCGCCGCGGAGCTGGGCGTGAAGCGCGAGAGCCTGTGGATGGCGGCCTGGCGCGCCGCGCGCATCGAGCAGCAGTCCTTCGACGGCGCGCTCCTCGCGCTGGGAGAGAGGGCGCTCGCCTTCTGCCGGGAGCGGGGCATCACGCCGGTGGTGGTGGTCGGGCGCAGCTACACCATCCACAACGAGGTGCTCAACTCGAACGTCCCCTCGATCGTGCGCGAGCAGGGGGCCATCGCCATCCCCCTCGACTGCTATCCCGTGCCGGACGAGGTCCCGGTCTTCGAGGACGTCTTCTGGGGCTATGGCCAGCGCATCCTGCGAGCGGCCTGGCACCTGCGCCGCCAGCCCGGCGTGTACTCCATCTTCTGCTCGAATTACTCCTGCGGCCCGGACAGCTTCACCGTGCACGGCTACGTCTGGCTCATGGAGGGGAGGCCCTTCGCCATCATCGAGACGGACGGCCATGCCGGCGACGCGGGGACGAAGACGCGGGTGGAGGCCTTCCTCCACTGCGTGCGCGAGGACCAGCGCGAGGCCGCGGGGCGCCCGGCGCGGAGCGGGGAGCGCCTCACCGTCGCGCCGCAGTCGATGCTGGATCTGGCGCGGCGCAAGGAGCGGATGCTCGTGCCGCGCATGGGCCCGGAGGCCGAGGCCGTGGCGGCCGCGCTCCGCGGCGCGGGCGCGCGCGCGGAGACCTTGCCCGTCCCCACGCGCGATACGCTCCGCATCGGAAGGCGACACACGTCGGGCAAGGAGTGCCTGCCGCTGACGCTCACGGTGGGGAGCCTGCTCGAGCGCATCGAGCGCCCGGAGGACAAGGGCGAGCGCTTCACGCTCGTCATGCCGGGTTCGGACGGTCCCTGCCGCTTCGGCGCGTACAAGCAGATCCACCAGCTCGTGCTCGACCGCCTCGGTGAGGGCGGACGGGTGAGCCTGTGGTCCCCGCCCTTCGGCGACTACTTCCAGGGGATGCCGCCTGGCTTCAAGGCAGTCATCTTCGCCGGCGTGGTCGGGGCGGGCGTGCTCGAGCAGGCGCTCCACGACGCGCGGCCAGTCGAGACGCGAGACGGCGCCGCGAACGAGATCCACCGCAAGTGGTCGGCCCAGCTCTGGAGGCGGATCGAGGAGGGCGCGGCGGGCGACCTCTCCGCCACCAAGGTGCTCCTGGAGGTCGCGAGCGGCCGGGTCTACGGGATCCCCGATCTCCTGCGCAGGGCAGCCGAGGAGCTCGCGGCGGTGAAGGCCCAGCGGGAAGTCCCGAACGTGCTGGTGGTGGGCGAGATCTACGTCCGCTCCGATGCTTTCGCGAACGACTTCGTCTCGGAGGCGCTGGAGCGGCGCGGCATCCGCGCCCGGCTGGAGCCCGTCTCCGAGTTCATCCAGTACTCGGACTACATCGCGTTCAAGGACGGCTCCAAGCGCGGGGCGCTCGACCGGTTCGAGAGCCTGATCCGCTCGCGCGTGGTCCGCCTCTGCCACGGCGCCGCGGCCGGCCCGCTCGGCTGGGGCGAGCACGCGCCCGTCCCGGCGGTGCTGGCGGCGGCCGCGCCGTACCTGCGCGAGGAGCTGGAGGTCGAGTCGGTGCTCACCATCGGCCTGCCCGTGCACGCCTGGCGCCGGCGCGAGATCGACGCCGTCATTTCGGTCGGCCCGCTCGAGTGCATGCCGAACAAGATCGCCGAGGCGCAGTTCCACCACGTCGCCGAGAGGGAGGGGCTCCTCTCGCTCACCCTCTCGCTCAACGGCGACCCCATCGATCCCGAGGTGCTGGACGGGTTCGCGTTCGAGGTGCACCAGCGCTTCCGGAATCGCCGCCGCCCCGCCACGGAGCGGCCGTCCTGGAAGGAGAAGCTCGGCGTGCTCTTGCCGGGCCGGGTGCCGGAGCCGGCGGCGGAGGAGTAGCCTTCAGCTCAGCACCGTCTTTGGTGGTGGCCGAACGCCGTGCGCGCCCGGCCCGGCCCCACCTAGAGACACCTCATGTCCGACGAAGCCCACCTCGACCCCAACATCCCCGGGAATCCGGCCTACCACTTCACCATCGTGCCGCCCGGGTCTCCCGCGAAGGCGGGCTGGGCGGGGCGCTCCGCGCTCGTGCCCGGCGCCCGCTGCGCGACCCAGTGCGTCCACGCCGGTGTTCAGCCCGATGCCATGTTCGGCGCGGTGATGCCGCCCATCTACCAGTCGTCCACGTTCGCATTCCGCGACGTCGGCACGAATGCCGGGTACGATTACACGCGCAGCGGGAACCCGACCCGCGCGGTTCTGGAGGAGGCCATCTCGGTCCTCGAGGGCGGCGCGGGCGCCACCTGCACCAGCACCGGCATGAGCGCGGTCGTCGTCGCGCTCAACCTCCTGCCGCGAGACAGCCACCTCCTCTGCACGGTCGACTGCTACGGCGGCACGTTCCGGGTGCTCGAGCACGCGAAGGCGGCGTACGGCCTCGAGGTCACCTACCTTGACCTGGCCGACGCGGAGGCGGTCGCCGCCGCGTTCCGCCCGAACACGCGCATGGTGTGGATCGAGACTCCATCGAACCCGCTCCTCCGGATCACGGACATCGCGGCGGTGGCCACCCTGGCGAAGCGGCGCGACGCGCTCACCGTCGTGGACAACACTTTCCTCTCGCCAGTCCTGCAGCAGCCCTTGCGGCACGGCGCCGATCTCGTCGTGCACTCGACGACCAAGTACCTGAACGGGCACAGCGACGTGGTGGGCGGAGCCGTGGTGGCCGCGCCGGGACGCACCGCGCTCGTCCAGCGCATCCAGAGCATGAACAACCTCCTCGGGA
>JBGQLS010000133.1:0-13643 GCA_041500205.1 Anaeromyxobacteraceae bacterium
CCCCAGGCTCTTCAGAAGCTCGCGGTTGGCCTTGATCATCTTGTCCAGGCCGCAGATGTAGGCATGCATGTCTGCGCGGCCCTGGACAATCCCGGTTACGTGTTCCTGGGCATATCCGCGCAAACCTTGCCACTCGGGAGCGCCGCGGCTGAGGGTCGGAAGATAGTGAAAGTTCGAGTGCTGAGCCGCCAGATTGAGGAACTCTTCGTGGTAGTAAATGTCTTTCTCTGTGCGATTGCCGAAAACCAGCCAGAACTGCTTGTCCTGATGCCGGGTGGGATCTCCCAGCAGCCAATGCAGCATGGAACGGAACGGCGCGATGCCGGTGCCGGTGGCGATAAAAATGGTGTCGCGCACGGGCGGCCGGAGTAGCCGGAGACACAATCACGCTTCGTGTGGCCTTGTGCCGAACCCGGTCCCTGCAAGCCCACGGAATCAGATCGCGTTCAAACCGTTCGCTGCTCTAGCTGGCACGCCATACATCCGATGGCGCCACTGCGGAGGAGTGAACCCGATCGGGCAGGGCTAGTCGTGACCCAACCGTGACCTTCAAGGAGTACGAGCTGAGGGCGTGAGAGCCCTCCTCGTGCAGGCCGAGTCTCCTCCGACCTACTGGAGCTACGAGTACAGCCTGCCGTTCACGAGCTATGCGGCGGCCTTGCCGCCGCTCGGCCTCGCCACCCTGGCGGCGCTGCTGCCCGCGAGCTGGGAGATCCGCATCCTGGACCTTCACCTCGAGGCGCTCCAGGACGAACACCTCGCCTGGGCGGACGCCATCCTGGTGAGCGGGATGCTCGCGCAGTCGGAGTCAATCCGGGACGTCCTCCGGCGAGCGCGGCGCATGGGCAAGCGCACGGTGCTGGGCGGCCCCGCGGCGACCACGTCGCCGGACGCCTTTCCCGAGGCGGACCACGTCTTCATGGGCGAGGCCGAGGGCAGGCTCGAGGTGCTGGTGTCGGCGTTCGATGCGCCGGGCGCGGCCCCGCCGCGCGTCCTCTCGCCACCGGACGCGCGCCGCCCCGACCTGCGGACCTCGCCCATCCCCCGCTTCGATCTGCTCGACCTGCGCAGCTACGCCTCGCTCTCCGTGCAGGCGTCGCGCGGCTGTCCGTTCCAGTGCGAGTTCTGCGACATCATCGAGGTGTTCGGGCGCGTGCCGCGCCTGAAGAGCGCGGACCAGCTCCTGGGCGAGCTGGAGGAACTGTGGCGGCTCGGCGCGCGCGGCTCCCTCTTCTTCGTCGACGACAACTTCATCGGCAACCGGCGCGAGGTGGCGAAGCTCCTCCCGCGGCTCGCCGCCTGGCAAGAAGCCCACGGGCGACCTTTCGACCTGTACACCGAGGCGAGCCTCGATCTCGCGTCCGAACCGGCCCTCGCCGAAGGCATGGTGGCAGCGGGCTTCTCGGCGGTCTTCCTCGGGATCGAGACTCCCTCGGCGGCGGCGCTGGAGAGCGCCGGCAAGCGACAGAACCTGCGCCTCGACCCGGCGCAGGCGGTGGCGCGGTTGACCGCGGCCGGCCTCGAGGTCTTCGCCGGCTTCATCCTCGGCTTCGACACCGACGGCGCAGACATCTTCGACCGGCACATCGAGCTCGTGTCCCGGCTTCCCATGCCCCGCGCCATGGTCGGCCTCCTCATCGCGCTCCCCGGGACGGCGCTGTGGCGCCGGCTCGAACGCGAGGGGCGGCTGCGGCGGACCACCGGCGGCGACCAGTTCGGCCGCACGAACTTCGAGACCGCCCTCCCCGAGCGCACGCTCCTCGCAGGCTACCGGCGCGTGCTGGCGACGCTCTACTCGGCGGAGGGGTACTACAGTCGGTGCCGGCTCTACCTCGAACAGGTCCGGCTACCGGCAAGTGGGCTCCGTCGGGGCTGGCTCAAGCCGCTCCTGCGCGCCGTGTGGCGCATCGGGCTACGCGGGCCGCGGCGGGCGCACTTCTGGAAGCTCCTCGCCCACGGACAGCGCCGCGGCGCGTCTGGCCTGGCGCAGGCCGTGCTGCTCGCGATCCTGGGTGAGCACCTCATCCGCTACACGCAGGAGGTCGTCGTTCCGAGGCTGGATCGGGCCCTCACCAGCGCGGGGAGCGAGTCGCCCTCACCGGCGCGGGCCCTGGCGCCGCAGGCCACCGTCGCGCGGATGGCGTGACAGCGGTGCTCGCTTGCATTGAGCTCGTTCCCGTAGCGCGGGGGCTTGTCCCCCGCTTGGCATGTCGAGGCGGGGCACGAGGCCCCGCGCTACAGAATGCGCGACCACGGGATCAGGTCAACCGGGCAGCGCCATGAGAGCGCGGCCGAGTTCACGTTCTGGCGAGGGCCGCCGGTCGCAGCTCGGGGTTCGGGGGCTGCGCGACCAGTTCCGGACGAGCGTCATCGCGGATTCCTCGCAGGCGCTCGTCGAGAAACTCGATGCGTCCCGTGATGTGGGCGAGCTCACGCTTCAGCTTGCCGACGGCTGCCACCACCTCGAAGGCCGCACCAACCCGCTCATTCATCTTCTGCTGCAGCTGCAGGACCGCTCGCTGCGAAGCCGCCACCATCTCCTTGGCGCGATCGCTCGCGTGCTGGCCGCGCTCGAGCACCCCCTGCAGGCGCTCCTCGGCGCCATCCCGGATGTCCTTCGTCGCCTCCTGGGCCTGCGCTGGGGCACGTTCGACCGGATGCAGCGTGACGCAGGTGCCGCTGCGAATGAGCTCGCAGAGCAGCCGCGGCGAGACCTTGGAGCTCCTCCGCTGCTCCTCGAGGACGATCTGGAGGAGCGTGACGCCCGTGAGATCTCTCTCGGTCCGCTCCTCGACGACCTGCACCTCGTCGCCGAGCTTGATCATGTGGGCGATCTCGTCGAGCGTGACGTAGCGAGATTCGACCAGGTCGTAGAGCTTGCGGTTCACGTACCGCTTGATGGTCCTCGGCGTGGCATCACACGCGGCGTGGGAGGCCCCGCCGTTCGAGGCGGATGGTGGGCCTGGGTTCACGTGGATCTCCTTTCCGTGGAACGAGGCAATTCCAGGTCGTGAGAACCATCCCTTGGAGCAAGAGGTGCGCCAAACCTGCGGCAATTCGGCGCAGGGGGCGCGTAACATCCCGTTTCTCTTGGCGGCCAATGGGGGGCACCTCGAAGCGGTGATGGGGGAATGTGACGGCGGGCGAATGGCTGCAGTGTTTCATCCTGAAACGATCGCGTTTCAGCCTTGGAACAGGGCCTTCGCCGTCAGGACTGCCGCGGCCGCCCTCGGCCATTCAGCTTGCGCCAGAGGGTGGTTCGCCCGATGCCGAGCCGCCGGGCGGCCTCGGTCTGGTTCCCGCCGCACTCCCGCACCATCCGGAGTACCTGGGCCTGCTCATTCTCCTGTCGGGCGGCCCTGAAGCCCCGCTTTCCGTCCGCGTCCCGGCGCTCCTGGTAGAGCTCGGGGACGACCAGCTCGAGCTGGTGATGGTCGATGGATGCAGCCGCTTCACCGCCCCCGAACAGCACCGCGACGCGCTCGAGGACGTTCTCCATCTCCCGCACGTTGCCGGGCCAGGCATAGGTCTTGAGACGCGGAAGGAGCAGGCGCAGGGCCTGGCGATGCCGCTCCGGCGCTCCATGGCGGCGGAGCGCGCCCTCGAGCAGGTGCGCGGCGATGGCGGGGATGTCCTCGCGCCGGGCCTCGAGCGGCGGGACGTGCAGGTGGAGGATGTTCAGCCGGTAGTACAGGTCGTCGCGGAAGGCGCCCCTCTCCAGCCTCTCCTTCAGGTCCCGGTTCGTCGCCGCGATGACGCGGACGTCGATGGGAGTCGGCTCGTTGCTGCCGAGCCTCAGCACCTCCCGCTCCTGCAGCACCCGGAGGAGCCTCGTCTGCAGCGGAAGGGGGACGTCACCGACCTCGTCGAGGAAGATCGTGCCGGTGTGCGCCGCCTCGAAGAGCCCCGGCTTCCCTCCGCGTCGCGAGCCGGTGAATGCGCCTTCGTCGTACCCGAAGAGCTCCGACTCGAGGAGCGTCTCCGGAAACGCCGCGCAGTTGATGGCCACGAAGGCGTGCTGCCGCCGGGAGCTCGCGTTGTGGATGCCTTGCGCGAGCAGTTCCTTACCGGTGCCGCTCGGCCCGGTGATGAGCACGGTGGCGTTCGTCCGCGCGTACCGCTCGGCGAGCCCCCGGATCCGCTGCATCGTCGGCGACTCGCCCACGATGTCGCCGAGCTGGTACTTGGCGATGAAGTGGCGGGGGCGGTGCATGGAGCGCAGGTTCCGATCGACGCGCTCGATGGCGGTCGAATCCTGGCAGGTGAGCACGGCGCCGGTCTGCACGCCCTGCTCGCGCAGCGGGATGCGATTCACGACCAGCGTCCGCCTGCCCAGCCTCTGGATCTCCTCCAGCTCCTCCGTGCCGTTCTCGAGCACCTGCGAGAGGGCGAGGGTCGGGGCGATGCTCGAGAGCCGCATTCCGAGCGCCTTCTCGGGGGTGACGCCGAGCAGCTTCGCCATGGCGGGGTTGATCGACTGGATACGCTCGTCCAGGTCGACCGCCACCACGCCGTCGCCGAGGTTTCGGAGGATCGTGTTGATGCGCTCGCGCTTGGCCTCCTCGCTGCGGGCGATGC
Source organism: Anaeromyxobacteraceae bacterium (assembly GCA_041500205.1). Lineage (GTDB taxonomy): Bacteria > Myxococcota > Myxococcia > Myxococcales > Anaeromyxobacteraceae > Anaeromyxobacter_A. Next base: position 4,579 of record JBGQLS010000133.1, read on the forward strand.
GCGCGATCTCGATGGCCCGCCCCAGGGCGTCGCGGACCGAGTTCTGCGAGTAGAGGAAGACGCCCTTGAGCCCGGCCTTGTCGGCGAGGTCGCTCACGAGCCCCGGGCCGACGACGACCTCGATGCCCCGCTCCGCCAGCTCCCTCACGCAAGTGACCGCATCGAGCTTCGTCCGGTAGGCGCGTTGCTCGATCTCGAGCCCGTAGAGACCCTTGAACTGCTCGAGCTCGGGCGTCACGGAGCCGAAGGTCACGATGGCGACCCGGCCGGAGATCCCACGCGCCCGCGAGAGCGCCTGGAGCATGTCGAAGCCGGTGGGGGTGATGAGCACGACCGGGACCCCGCCGTGCTCGCGCAAGTACGCCCCGTTGGAACCGGCCGAGACGAAGACGTCCACCTCGGCGCCCGTCGCCATCAGCTCCCGCGCGGCCGCCAGGGCTTCCTCGAAGCCTTTGTGGAACACGCGGATCTCGGCGGCGGCCTCGTACTCCGGGATCACGCTCTCCAGGAGCTCTCGCAACCTCGTCAAGCTGAACGCCCAGATGATGGGCCTGCGACCGGCCGCGCGCGCCATGTTTCAACATTGAAACAGATCCGTTCCGCGTTGAACAGGGCGCCCGGTCCCGCCTTGCCCCGGGCCAGCCGAATAGTGCCGTGATGGCGGACCGCTCGCGCGCGCGTGAAGCGCGGCCTCGCCCGTGGCTCACACCTTGCTGCAGCTCACTCCTTGCTGCAGCTTCGCCGCCACGGGAGCGCCGCAAGGACGACCCCTCGAAAGGAGAGACGAACGTGCTTCCCCGCACATCTCCCGGATCGAGGTTCCGGATGGCGGTCACCGAGGAGAGGCCGCTCCAGATCGTGGGGGCCGTCACCGCCTACGCCGCGCTCCTCGCCCAGGCCGCCGGCTTCAAGGCCCTCTACGTCTCGGGAGGCGGCGTGGCAGCCAGCTCGTGCGGTCTCCCCGATCTCGGCATCACCGCCATGGAGGACGTCCTGGTGGACGTCCGCCGCATCACCGACGTGAGCGATCTCCCCGTGCTGGTCGACATCGACACCGGCTGGGGCGGAGCCTTCAACATCGCCCGCGCCATCCGCTCGATGATCAAGGCCGGGGCGGCCGCCGTCCACATCGAGGACCAGGTGCAGCCGAAGCGCTGCGGGATCCGCCCCGGGAAGGCGGTCGTCTCGCGAGAGCAGATGACCGATCGCGTGAAGGCGGCCGTCGACGCCCGGACCGATCCCGACTTCGTCGTCATGGCGCGCACCGACGCGGCGGGCGTCCACGGGCTCGAGGAGGCCATCGAGCGCGCGCGCCTCTGCGTGGAGGCCGGCGCCGACATGATCTTCCCCGAGGCCCTGACCGAGCTCGATCACTACCGGCGCGTGGCCGAGGCCGTGAGCGTGCCGGTCCTCGCCAACGTCACCGAGTTCGGCGCGACGCCGCTCTTCACGACGGAACAGCTGCGTGGCGCGGGCGTGAGCCTGGCGCTCTACCCGCTCTCGGCCTTCCGGGCCATGAGCGCGGCGGCGCTCGAGGTCTACGAGACCGTGCGCCGCGAGGGCACGCAGCGGGCCGCCATCGACCTCATGCAGACGCGTGACGATCTCTATCGTCACCTCGGCTACCACGCCCTGGAGCAGCAGCTCGACGAGGCCCTGGGCAGGTAGCTGGAGGGGAGAGGGAGCCCCACCCGCCTGGGAACATCGTGCGATGATGGGTGCGGATGGCACATTCCTGCGCCGACCCGAATCTCCGCCCGGCCCCTGATCGCGAGCTCGTGGCCATCGCGGACTACGTCGCGACCGGGCGCATCGAGAGCCGGGAGGCATACCAGACGGCCCGCCTCTCCTTCGTCGACGCGCTGGGATGCGCCCTGCTCGCACTGCGCTTCCCCGAGTGCACGAGGCACCTCGGCCCTCTCGTCCCCGGAACCGTCGTGCCGGGCGGAGCAAGGGTGCCGGGCACCTCCTTCGTGCTCGATCCCGTGAAGGCGGCGTTCGACATCGGGACGATGGTGCGCTGGCTGGATTTCAACGACACCTGGCTCGCCGCCGAGTGGGGCCATCCGTCGGACAACCTGGGCGGCATCCTGGCCGTGGCCGACTGGGTCTCCCGCCGCCGCGCGGCCGTGGGCCAGGCTCCCCTCACCGTGCGCGACCTCCTCACGGCCATGATCAAGGCCTACGAGATCCAGGGGGTGCTGGCGCTCGGCAATTCCTTCAACCGCATCGGGATCGACCACGTCGTGCTGGTGAAGGTGGCCTCGACAGCGGTGGTATCCGAGCTCCTGGGCGCCACCAGGGACCAGATCGTCGACGCGCTCTCGCACGCGTGGGTGGACGGCCAGAGCCTGCGAACGTATCGCCACGCTCCCAACACGTGCTCGCGCAAGTCCTGGGCAGGCGGTGACGCGACGAGCCGCGCCGTGCGCCTGGCGCTCATGACGATGTCGGGTGAACCGGGGCTCCCGAGCGCGCTCAGCGCGCCGAGGTGGGGCCTCCGCGACGCGCTCCTGCGAGGGGCCGCGCTCGTGCAAGAGCGCCCTTACGGCTCCTACGTGATGGAGAACGTGCTCTTCAAGGTCTCCTTCCCGGCCGAGTTCCACGCGCAGACGGCCGTGGAGTGCGCCGTCGCGCTGCACAAGGTCGTCCTCGGCCGCCTCCACCAAATCGAGCGCATAGCGCTCACCACGCAGGAGCCCGCCATCCGCATCATCAGCAAGGCGGGGCCGCTGCACAATCCGGCGGACCGGGACCATTGCCTGCAGTACATGGTCGCGGTGGCGCTCCTCCACGGCGACCTCTCGGCCGCGTGCTACCAGGACGAGTTCGCAGGGGACTCACGCATCGACGCGCTGCGCGCCAGGATGATCGTGACGGAGGAGCCGCGCTTCACCTCCGACTACTATGACCCGGAGAAGCGCGCCATCGGCAACTCGGTGCAGGTCTTCTTCGACGACGGTACCGCCACCGAGAAGCTCTCCAGGGACTATCCGCTCGGCCACCGCCGGCGCCGCGACGAGGCCTTGCCCCTGCTCGAGCGCAAGTTCCAGGACGCCGTCGGCGGCCACTTCCCTCCCCGGAAGGCAGAGACCATCCACGTGCTGTGCATGGACGCGGAGAAGCTAGAGGCGACGCCGGTCCACGACTTCGTCAATGGACTGGTGACCTGAGCCCTGTAGCCCACGCGGTACTCAAGAGCTGTCGATAACTCAGCATGCGGTGGCAGGGGCCCGGGTGGGGCCCCGACGGCTCTGCCGGCGGGGCGGGGGCGGCCTTCGCCCCCGGCTACTCAGGGCCTCCCTCTCCCCGCTTGCGGGGAGAGGGGCTGGCGCCCAAGGATCGGCCCCCTCACCCTAACCCTCTCCCCCGGTGGGGGAGAGGGGACAGGTTCTCCATTGACAGCGCTGTTCGGGCGGGTGGTCTACCAGATAGCCTCGTCGTCCACCTGCGCGCGCTCGCCGCGAGCCTCGTCGCGAGCCTCGTCGAGGGCCGTCGGCTCCCCGCTCGCGCTGCCCTCGGCGGCCGAGTCGGCCTGGTCCTTCGACGCATGTTCCGGCGCCTGTTCCTTCGAGGCCTGGTCCTTCGAGGCTTGTTCGGGGCGCGCCGTCGGATCGGCCTGCGTGGTCTCCTCGTCGGCGCTCGCGAACTGGACGGACGCTGTCTTCACCTTGTCGCCGCAGGCGAGCAAGGTGCCGTTCAGCTCGGAGGCGCTCGCGTAACCGGTGGCGACGAAGACGGCGCACAGAAGGGTGAGCAGCGTCTGTTTCATGTCCTGGCTCCTTATGCTCGGGGCGGGGGTCACCCGGAGAGGGCGATCGAGCGGTCAGAAGCGAGACTAACCACGACTTGACAGGGATCAAGCAGCAGCCTACAGCCCTCGCGGGGCGTGCGGGCGCCCTCGCCAGCCCGAAAAGCGACGGCCGAGCCAGAGCCCGCGCGGGCCCGGCTCGGCCTCCGCTACTCGGCGCGCGCCGTCAGTGGGTGACGCCGGCGGCTGGGAAGAACGTACGACTCATCCAGATGAACACGAAGAGCAGCACGATGCCGAGGCCGATGCTCATCGCGATGAGCTTCTTCTCGACGGGAAGCAGCGGCTCGTACTGCATCCGCTTCATCTCGTCCTTGAGCCGCTGCTCCTCTTCCTTCTTCAATCCAGGTGCGCTCATGACCTGTTCCTCCCTTGCCTAGCCGGTCACCAGAGGTGGCTTGATACCGTGGAAGAATACCCAGGAGATGCCCAGCCCCACCCAAATGATGAAGCCGAAGAGACAGAGCAGGTACACGGCGAGTAGCTTGCCGAAGCCCTCCTCCCACAGCTTCTTGAAGTTCGAGATCGCCCCGATGCTGAAGAAGGTGAGGACGAAGAACATGACGCGGAACACATCCGTCGTCCCGGTGGAAGCCTTGGCGGCCTTGAGGGCCGCAGGTCCGGTGAGGCTCACTGCCAGCATGATGGCGAACGTGAGGAAGTAGCCGAGCACGAACTTCGGGAAGCGGTGCCAGATCTCGATCGCCTTCACTCGCCCACCGGTCTCCTTCTTCTCGATCTTCGTGACCCAGATGATCGCGAGCACGAAGGACCAGACGCCGATCATCACGTCGATGAAGATCTTGCTGGTGGTCGCCGACATGACCATCCAGCCTTCCTTGTACTGCACGCCGGTCATGGCCATCGCCTTGGCGCGGACCAGCGAGTCGACGATGGCGGCGCTCGCCACCGCGGCGCCGTCCGTCTTCACGGCGAGGCCCATCCAGTCGCCCGCCACCATCGGCTCCCTCCAGAGCATCGCCTGCGCCATGAAAGGTAGGACGATGAGCTCCACGACCGCGAAGATGACGACCAGCGAGGACACCATGATGGGCACCACCGGCCGGGCCCTGATCGCCGCGCCCGTGGCGATCGCCGCCGAGACGCCGCAGATGGAGATGCCGGAGGCGAGCGGCACCGCCCACTCACGGTTGAACTTGAAGACGGTGCGGGCGACGAGGTACACGACCGCCCAGTCGACGAGGTAGACCTCGACGCTGGCGCACAGGCCGCGGAAGAGGATGGCGGAGGCGAGGCCCATCTGCTCGGCGGCCTTTGCGCCGAGCCCCGCGCCGAGGATCACGATGGCCGTCTTGACGTACAACTCGGGGCGGAGCGCCTCGTGCAGGTACGCGGCGAACTTCGGGAAGAAGTTCGCGACGACGAGGCCGGCGACCAGCGCCACGATGAACCCAGCCTCGCCGGTGAGCTTCAACGACCAGGTGATCCCGAACTTCTTGAGGGTGTCTGGAGTCGCCGCGATGTGCGCGTAGTGCCCGGTGAGCCAGCAGGCGTAGCTCAGCCAGAACGCGATCGTGAAGCCGATGAGGAACTTCTTGAAGTCGGCCCGTAGCGCAAGCGCGCCGATGCCCATCAGCACGAGGAGGAACAGATAGGTGAGGAACAGCGACCCGAGACCGGACAGCGCCTTGTACGTGGCGGACGCAGGTGACAGCGCCTTGCCGACGTCCGTCCAGACCGACGTCCTGATGCCCCAACCGAGGATGTCCCATCCGACGAAGACACCGAGGCCGAGGACGAATACGCCGAGCCCCAGATACAGGGCCAGCCAGTCTTCACCGATGCCCTTCGATCTCTGTTCCATGGCTTGCGCAGGCGCAGCGGCGTCGCCGTGGCCCGACGCTTTACCGATGGGCTTCGACTCCTGTTCCATGGCTCATCTCCGTGCTCTGGGGACAGCCGACCGCAGCGACGGCCCGGCCGGCTCGAAGATCACCTCGTGGTTCCTTGTGGGACCTCCTTCCACGCGTCCGTATCATCGGCGCCCGCGTCATCCCCCGACGCCAGGGCAGCGCAAACGCACTCCGGTAACGGAAGCAGACGACTGTACACTGCGAAGCCTACCTGAAAATCCCCTACGGGGCGAAAATGTACGAGCGAAGGGTGCGCCCATGACGCGGTCTTCACGAGTGGCCCCTGAAAGGGTTGTCCAGAACACCGCTCCCGGCGCCGCGACGAGCGAGGTCGTTGACGGATGACGTTCGACGATCGGATGCGCCTCGCCCGGGCGGCGGAGGCTGCGGGCGATCCTGACGGCGCGTACCATCACTATGTGCACGCGCTGGAGGTCGACGCGGCTCGGCATGAAGCCTGGCTCGGAAAGGCGCGGACCGCGGGGCTACGCACCGGGTGGAGAGTGCTCCCCGTCGACGAGATCACCGCGGCCGTGGCGCAGGCGGTGGAGCGCGCACCCCTCGGCCAGCGGGACGCGCTTCGCTGCGCGGGCGCGGCGCTCGTGCGCGACCTCGCCGTCGCCCACCACGAGCGGAGCCGGCGGCACCTCCAGGACTACGTCTCGGCGAGGGGTGAGTGGCGCGAGCACCTGGGGCGCTGCGCCGATGCCGTGCGGGCCCTCGAGGAGGCGCACCGCCTCGACCCGGCGAACCCGGTGAGCCTGGAGACCACGGTGGCCATCTGCGTCCTGCAGCTGGAGGGCGTCGTCTACGACGACATCGGCGACTACCAGATCGTCACGCAACGGCGACACGGAATCACCGGCGGGTACGAGAAGGAGCTGAAGGCGAAGATCGCTGATTGCGCCGCCCAGCTGCAGGTGCTGCGTCCGGGCTGGGTGCCACCCGAGGTGCACGTGCGCGAGCTCGACCCCAAGTCGACCTGCTTCGTGGTCACCACCACGGTCGGCCGAGACCATCCCGACGCGGTCACGTTGCGCAGGTGGCGTGACGAGGAGCTCGGCCGGAGCGCCTGCGGCAGGGCGCTCGTGCGAGCCTACGCGCAAGTGGGCCCCCTGGCGGCAGCCCTGGTACGGCGCTCTCGTCCCCTCCGGAGGCTCTCCCGCGCGCTGCTGATCCGACCGCTCGCGACGCTCCTGAGGAGGCGCCGGTAGCTGGCGGATCGCGCGCGCCGATCCGCGTTCGCGACCTGCGACCGCCAATGGCGGGCCGGGTAGTGACGTCTAGCTCATCAAGAGCAGGATCCCGAGCAGGCTCACGCCCAGCCCGAGGCTCCACCCGATGAGCTTCTTCTCGACGGGACGGAGCGGGTCCAGCTGCCCGGCGAGCCGCTGGCCCTGGTGACCGTGCTTGGTGGCGTCGAGGACGCCCTGCGCTTGCGCTGCCATGTGAGGCTCCTTCGCGTTCGCCGGCTGCGCCTTCGTGTGTTGCAACCCGTGCGCCGAGGGGACGTCAGCTGCTAGCGCTCGATCAAGCGCGTCGAACGACGAGAGCTACGCCTCGTCGTGGCACGAAGGAAATGCCACCTGCATCGGGCCGATCGCGGCATACGGAGGCCTCGACTCGCGGGTTGATGCGGTGCGGCACGCTGGCGCCCGGCTGAGCGGCTGTAGCGCGCGAATCCTGCGCTGCTTCTCGATCCGGCGTGTTGCCGGACGCAAGCGCTGCGATCGAATGCGGCGCGCCAACTCCCGGGCCGAAACGGCATCGCGCCGCATGGCGGGGTCGTCACGCCTGGCCGCGGCGCACGTGCAGTACGGAGCGCCACTCCCGTGAAAGGCTTGCCGAGAAGCTCGCGCGACCGAACATCAGTACCCGGTGGGCGTGCGCGCGGCAACAGCGGGGAAGGCGCCGGGTGGCCGAGGCCGCCAGCCCCTCGAGCGCCTGCAGTCCTTCTTCACGGAACAGATCTGGGGGGTCCCTGGCCCAGGCCTGCGCCGTGGAGAGGCGCTGTTCTACCGCCTGTGCCGCGTCGCCTACTCGACCGTCCGCGCCTTCTTCGACAACCGGCTCACCGTCCGTGCCGCGGCGCTGACGTACTTCAGCGTGCTCTCCATCGTCCCCTTCCTCGCCTTCGCCTTTGCTGTCATCAAGGGGTTCGGCGCCTACTCGAGCTTCATCGAGGGGACGGTGCGCCCCTACCTCCGCCAGACGTTCGCGGGCAACCAGGCGCTGCTCGAGTCGAGCAACAAGATCCTCCATTTCGTCGAGCACACCGACGTGTCGAAGCTGGGCACGGTCGGGATGCTGTTCCTCGTCTACACGAGCGTGAGCCTGATCTCGAGCGTCGAGCAGGCCCTGAACGACATCTGGGGCGCCAAGACGACGCGCCCGTTGCTCCGCCAGGTCACCGATTACGTGACACTGCTCGTCACCACTCCGCTCCTCATCCTGGTGGCCACCACGTTCGCGACTGCGGCCCAGAGCTCGGACGCCGTGCGCTTCCTGCGCCAGACGCTGGGGCTGGGGCCCCTCATCGATTTCCTGCTCAGGTTCACCTCGGTCCTGGTCGTCGGCATCGCGCTGTTCGCCATCTACACGATCCTCCCCAACGTCAGGACGCGCCTGCGTTCGGCGCTCTTCGGCGCCGCCGTCAGCGCGGTGCTCTGGCAGGGCGCGCTGGTGCTCCACGTTCAGTTCCAGATGGGGGTGGCCCGCTACAACGCGCTCTATTCCGTGCTGAGCGCGCTCCCCATCTTCCTCGTCTGGACCTACCTGTCCTGGCTCATCGTGCTGGTGGGCGCGCAGGTCGCCGCCAGCCACCAGAACGATCAGGCGACGCGGCAGCGGTTGCGGGCGCAGCGGGCGGACCAGGCGCTGAAGGAGACGCTCGCCGTCGTCGCGGCAGCGCAGGTCACGCGCGATTTCCTGACGGGCGGTCCGCGGCGCGGCCACGAGGACCTCGCCGAGCTCGTCGAGGTGCCGCCGCCCGCGATGGAGGAGATCCTCGAGGCCCTGGTCCGTGCCGGGCTCCTCGCCAGGACCGTCAGCGGGAAAGAGATCGGCTACCTCCCGGGTCGCGATCCCGACACCATCCGCTTGAAGGACCTCCGGGACGCGCTCCGCAAGGAGACGCAGGCGGAGCTCATCCGGTCCGACGTCGAGCGCCAGATCGGGCCGGGGCTGCTGAGGGTCCTCCAGGCGGCAGAGGAGGAGAGCCGCTCCTCGCCGCAGAACCTCACGCTCCGGGAGCTGGCGCTCATCCTCGGGAGAACCGGCGACGCAACCTCTCCACCGCTGGAGCAGGACGAACCGCGGCCGCCAGCCCAGAACGAGAGCGACGGCCAGAGCAGCGATCAGTAAGAAATGCCTTTGATTCC
>JBGQLS010000134.1:0-13610 GCA_041500205.1 Anaeromyxobacteraceae bacterium
CTACGCACTCGTCGGAGGTGCAACGCACGACGCGCTGCGGGGCGTCTCGGCCGATCTGCGCGGCGCGCGCGCGGTCGCCCTCATCGGGCGCAGCGGCTCCGGGAAGTCCACCTTCCTCCACCTCGCGGCCGGCATCGACGCGCCCACCCGCGGCGCGGTGCGGCTCCTGGGGAACGACCTGGCGGTGCTCTCGGATCGCGAGCGCACGCTGGCGCGCCGCGAAGGAGTCGGCCTCGTCTTCCAGTTCTTTCACCTCATCCCGCACCTCTCGGTGGTGGACAACGTCCTCGTGCCCGCGCTCATCGCGGGCCGGGATCTCGCTCCCATGCGAGCGCGCGCCCGCGAGCTCCTCGGCCGCGTGGGCCTCGCCGATCGCGCCCGCCAGCCGGTCCAGACGCTCTCCGGGGGCGAGATGCAGCGGGTCGCCCTCTGCCGGGCGCTCCTCCGCAGGCCGCGCCTCGTCCTCGCCGACGAGCCGACCGGGAACCTCGACGAGGCGACCGGCCAGATCGTGATGGACCTGCTCCTGCGCATGACGCGCGAGGAGGGGGGCGCGCTCGTCTACGCGACGCACAGCCGCGAGCTGGCCGCCCTCGCCGACGAGATCTGGCAGCTCCACAGCGGCGTCCTGGAGACAGCGTGAGGGGATACTTCGCCCGAGCGTTCGCGGCGCAGCTCCGCGGGGGACGGACCCTCTACCTCCTGGCGGTGGCGGGAGTGGCGCTCGGCGTCGGGGCGGTCCTCTCCATCCAGATCCTGAACCAGAGCGCGCTCGCCGCCTTCGCCGGCGGCGTGCGAGCGGTCTCGGGCGACGCCCAGCTCATGCTCGTCGGGCGCGCTTCGACCTTGCCCGACGCGCTCCTCCCGGAAGTGCTGTCGGAACCTGAGGTGCGCGCGGCCATCCCGCTCTACCGCGTCGACGTGGCGCTGGAAGGGAAGGGCGGCTCGCTGGAGGTGATCGGGACGGATCTCTTCGCGCCGGTCCGGGTGCCCTGGGACCTCGCGCGCGGCGATCTCGGCGACGTGCTGGCCCGGCCGGGCTGGGTGGCGGTGACGCCGCAACTCGCCGCCGAGATGGGCTGGCGGCGCGGCGACCGCGTCCTGGTGTCGAGCGGCGCCCGGCGCGCGGCGCTGGAGGTGGGTGCGCTGGTCGATTTCCAGAAGAGGGCTCCCCTGGCGAGCCGGCGGCTCGCCGTCATGGACATCGCGCAGGCGCAGGCGCTCCTGGGCGCACCGGGGCGCCTCACGGAGATCGACGTCGTCGCGGAGGAGGGCGCAGACGTGGCGAGCCTGTCGCGCAGGCTGGAGGCGCGGCTCGGCCCGGGCGTGCGGGCGGCCACGCCCGAACAGCGCATGGCGGAAGCCTCGGCGCTGCTCTCCGCGTTCCGCCTCAATCTGACCGCGCTCTCGCTGGTGAGCCTGTTCGTGGGTGGATTCCTCGTCTACGCGAGCACGCAAGCCGCGCTGGCGCGGCGCCGGGAAGAGCTGGGGGTGCTGCGCTGCCTGGGCGCGACCCGGGCGCAGGTGCTGGGCCTCATCCTCGCCGACGCCGTGCTGCTCGGGGTGCTCGGAACCGCCGCCGGGATCCCTCTGGGCTGGGTCGCCGCGCGGGCCAACCTCGCCGCTGTGAGCGCGACCGTGCAGAGCCTGTACATGCTGGAGGGGATCGAGCAGGTGGCGCTCCCGCCCTGGCTGGCGGCGCTCGGGTTCGCCCTGGGCCTCGCCGGAGCGCTGGCAGGCGCCGTCGTGCCTGCGCTCGACGTGACGCGCGAGGATCCGCGCGCGCTCCTCACCGCACCCGCCCTCGCCACGACTCCGCCGCGCTGGAGCCCACGCGTGCCGGCTGCGGCGCTCTTCCTGGCGGTGGCCGCGGTCGCGCTCGGGCCGGCGAGGCGCTCTCCTTTCGGCGGCTTCGCGCTGGCGCTCTCCATCCTCGCCGCGGCTCCCCTCGCTGCGCCGTCCCTCCTCGGCCTTTCGGCGAGGCTCCGGACGCCGCGGCGCTTCGGAGTGGCTTATGGCGCGCGCGATCTGGCGGGGCACCTTCGTTCCACAGCCGTGGCAGCCGGCGCCCTGGCCGTCGCGGTCAGCATGCTCACCGGCATCACCACCATGATCGGGAGCTTCCGCGGCTCGGTGGAAGATTGGCTCGCCGCCACGCTGCGCGCCGACGTCTATGTCACGACGCCGTCCTGGCGGCGCGGCCGGGGCGAAGCAGCCCTGCCACCGGAGGTCGTGGCTCGCATGGCCCGCCAGCCCGGCGTGCGGGCCGTCGACCGGCTTCGGCAGCTCTCCGCCGAGGTGGGCGGCAGGCGGATTCCGGTGTCCGGCATCGACGCTGCGTTCCCGACCGCGGCTGGGCGCGTTCAGCTCGTGTCGGGAGGGCCCGGGGGTGTGGCCAAGGCGCTCGGGCGCCTGCGCGACGAGGGCGCGGTCCTCGTCTCCGAGCCACTGGCGCGCCGGGCCGGGCTCGGGCCCGGGCGCGAGCTCGAGATCGCCGGCCCAGCCGGGCCGGCGCGCTTCCCCGTGGCGGCCGTCTACCGCGACTACGGCGCCGAGAGCGGCGCCGTGCTCATGGACCTCGCGGTCCTCGAGGCGCGCTTCGGGCCGGGGCCGCTCACCAACGCCGCCCTCTACCTCGCTCCGGGCGAGGACCCCGAGGCGATGGTGGCCCGGCTCAAGGCGGTGTTCGCGGACGACGCACTCCTCATCCGTTCCAACCGGCGCCTGCGGAACGACGTGCTGGGCATCTTCGAGCGGACGTTCGCGGTGACGCGCCTCTTGCAGGGGATGAGCCTCGTCGTGGCCGTCTCCGGGATCACGCTCGCCCTCCTCGTGATCGCCCGCGAGCGTTCGTCGGAGATCGCGCTCTACCGCTCGCTCGGCGCCACGCGGGAGCAGGTGTTCCTCCTGTTCGCGGGCCGCGCCCTCGGGATCGCGGCGGCCGGGCTGGTCCTGGGCGCCCTGTCGGGCGCGGGGCTGGCGCTGGTCCTGGTCGAGCTCGTGAACCCAGCCTGGTTCGGCTGGACCATCGCCCTGCACTGGCCGTGGAGGACGCTGGCGACGCAGGCGCTCCTGCTCCTCGGCGCCGCCCTGGCAGCCAGCCTCTATCCGGCAGCGCGCGCGAGCAGCACTCCCGCCGCGGAGCTCTCCCGCGATGCGATCTGAAGACCATCTGCATCCAGGCGGGGGACAAGCCCCCGCGCCACGGAATCAGGGACAGGCCTCCGCGCCATGGAACGGCCCTGGACACCGAGCTCGCAAGGTCGTCGCGATCGCTGTGTTGTTCGCCGGCGCCCTCGCAGCGGCCGTCGACCCGCGCTTCCGGTCCGCGGCGCCGGACTACCCGTGGAGCTTCCCGCGCGATCACTGGTCGCACCCCGGCTATCGCACCGAATGGTGGTATTTCACCGGCCAGCTCAGGTCCGTCGATCCTCCCGGCCGCGACTTCGGTTACCAGCTCACCTTCTTCCGCGTGGGGCTCCTGCCCGAGAAGCCCGCGCTCGACTCGCCGTGGGCGACGGCCAACCTGGTCATGGCCCACGCCGCCGTCTCGGACCTCGGCGGAAAGGCCCACGCGTTCTCGGAAGTGCTCTGGCGCGAGATGCCCTACCTGGGCGGGTTCGAGCCGCATCCGCGGCACCCCCTCGCCTGGGCTCGAGCTCCCGCGGGCACCGAAGGGAGGTGGACGCTCGATCTCGCCGGCGAAGCCTTCCAGCTCGCGGTCGAGGACCGCGCGCGCGGACTCGCGTATCGCCTGACGGCGCGTCCGGAGAAGCCGCTCGTCTTCGAGGGCCCGGGCGGCTTCTCGCGCAAGTCGGAGCGGGAAGGCTTCGCGAGCCTCTACTACAGCTTCACTCGGCTCGCGACCGAGGGGACGGTGACCGCCGGCGGCCGCGTCTGGAAGGTGCGCGGGCGGAGCTGGATGGACCGCGAGATCGGGTCCTCGCAGCTGGCGCCCTCGCAGGTGGGATGGGATTGGTTTGCGCTGCAGCTCTCGGACGGGCGGGATCTCATGCTGTACGTCCTGCGGCGGGCTGACGGGAGGGTCGATTTCGGGAGGGGAACGCTGGTCGCCGCCGACGGCTCGGCGCGGTGGCTCTCGGCGGGCGACTTCACGGTGCGCGCGAAGGCGACCTGGAGGAGCCCGGCGACGGGCGCCACCTATCCGGCCGGCTGGCTCGTGGAGGTCCCCGCGGCTGGCCTCGCTCTCGAGATCGAGCCGTCGCTCGCGGACCAGGAAGACCGCGCGCCGATGGCGGGCGGGATCTTCTACTGGGAAGGTGCGGTCCGGGTGCGAGACGCCGCCGGGAAACCTGTGGGAGAGGGCTACGTCGAGCTCACCGGGTACGGCGAGAAGAGCCGTCCGCCTATTTGACGGCCGGGACCGGGCACAGGGCCGGCCGGCGCTGCCGCGCATGCGCGTAGAGCCAGAGCGTGGGGGCGAGCAACGCAGCCGCGAAGCCAGCGCGGCCCCAGCCTGGGCGCGCGACGCTCCAGTCGCCGAGGCCGTGGAGCAGCGCGGCGAGGGTGACGGCCAGGAGGAGGCGCAGCGCGAAGCGCGTCCGGGACACGCCCGCCGTCTCCGCCAGGGCGACGGCAACAGGCGCTACGAGCACGCCGTGGGCGACCGGGCCCAGCGCGGCGCGGCCAAGCGCGACGGGCCAGCTCGCCCCGCGCAGGGTGAGGAGGGCCTCGGCGATCGCGAAGACGGCGGCGACGGCGGCGGTTGTGCGCCAGACGGACCGCGCGCGCCCTTCCCGGCGCGTTGCGGGCGCAGCGAGCGCGATCCCGGCCGCCTTCGCAGCCTCCTCGACGAGTCCGACGAGCGCCGCGAACCCGAGCGCTGGCCAGGCGCCTCGCTCGATCCACTCCCAGCGGACGTCGAGCCCCCCGATCTGCATGAGGCCATACGCGATGTACGCGGTCCCCAGCGCCGCCAGGCCACCGAAGAGGCCCCGCAGCGCGGTCGGCACGGTCCCGGTCTCGGCCCGCCAGGAGGCAGCCAGCAGCCAGGCCGCGCCGAGCGCGGAACAAGCTGCGAGCCATGCTGCGCCGTGGGTTTCCATGTCGGCCCCTCAGCTCTTCTCTCCTCCATTTCCATACACGCGAGCTGTTCACCTGGATCGAACGCGCCCCACCAGGGCGCGACCTTCGATGGGCCGGGTCCGACGTGAGTCGCGCGCGCAAGGGACGAGCAGGCGGTCGTCGGTCAGCGAAGGAACTCGAGCAGCGCGCCATGGAAGCGCGCCGGCGACTCGAGGTGCGGGACGTGGCCGACGTCCGGGATCTCCACCAGGCGCGCGCCGGGGATGGCCGCGGCCGCCTTGCGCCCGAGCTCGGGATAGCGCCCCAGCGTGGCGAGCACGTCCTTCGACAAGCTTCCGCGCCCCAGCGTGGTGCGATCGGCCTGCCCGATGACGAGCAGGGTGGGTAGCCGCAGCCGTGGCAGGTCCTGGACCACCGGCTGTGAATAGATCATCTGGTAGGTGAGCGCCGAGGCGAGCGCGTAGCGCGGGTACTCCGGGGAGAGCGTCCACCGGTAGGGGACCATCACGTACGGCTCGTAGTCGGCCTTCCAGGCCACGAAGTAGCTGCCGATGAACTTGCGCAGGCTCTCTTCCGTCTGGTGGAGGTTGCTGAAGTACTGCACCTCCACGCTCTGGTAGGGAACCTTCTCCCGGTAGTCCTCGAGCCCGATGGGGTTCTCGAGCACGAGCGCGCCCGCGAGCGCGGGGTACATGAGCGCGAAGCGCACGGCGAGCATCCCGCCCATCGAGTGGCCCACCACCACCACCTTCTCGATCGCGAGCTTCTCGAGGAGCTTGCGGGTGCTCGCCGCGAGCTGCTCGAAGGTGTAGTGGAGGTCGGGCTTGGAGGACTTCCCGAAGCCGATCTGGTCGGGCACGACCACGCGATAGCCTGCGCCGGCGAGGGCGCGGATGGTGCCTTCCCAGTACGCGCCGAAGAAGTTCTTTCCGTGAAGGAGGAGCACGGTCCGGCCGTTCGCCCCTTCGGTGGGGGCGACGTCCATGTACGCCATGCTCATGTCCTGTCCCTCGATCTCGAGCGGGAGATAGCTCACCGGGAACGGATAGGGGTAGCCCTCCATGGCCATGCCCAGCGGCTCGGGCGTCTTCGCCGCGGCCGGCGTGGCGCGCGCGGTCGAGGCGAGTGCCACGAGGACGGTGCAGAGACAGGCGACTCCACGCATGGAAAACTCCTCGCCACCCTTCCCGGGCGGCGCTAGGGGATCATCCCGTGTCGAAGCAGACGCGCCGCCAGGGGCCGCCGGTCATGGTGCGGGCACCAGGAAGACGTCGTAATCGAGCTTCACCTCGTCCTGCACCGCGACCGTCCCCAGGAATCCACTGTAGGGCTCGATGCCGAAGTCGGACTGCTTGAACTTGACCGATCCGTGGGCCCGCCATCCGCCCTGTCCCTTGGTGGCGAGCACGAGCACGGAGAGGGGGCGCTCGTGGCCGTGGAGCGAGAGCGTCCCCTCGAGCATGCCCTCCAACCTGCCCGCGGATGTTGCTCTCGGCTCCAGCTTCCCGGCCGTGAAGCGGATCTCCGGGTTCCGCTGCGCATTCAGCACGTCGGGTCCGGCGGCTTGCCGGTTCACCTTGTCCCGGTCACCGCTCGAGAGCGCGGGTTGCCGATCCCGCAGGGAGTCGGCGGCGACGACCAGCTCGAGGCGCACGTCCGACGCGCGCGCCTCGTCGAAGCTCGCGGTCGCCCGCCACCTGGTGGCGACGAAGTGGTGATCGTGGGCCGCGGCCGAGAAGAGCCCCTTCTTGAGCACGTGCACCGTGATCTGGCTCTTCTCGAGGACCGCGCTCCAGGCGCTGGACTCCGCGGCAGCCCGCGCGAAGGGTGCGCAGAGCGCGACGAGAAGCAGGAGCGGTCGGACGAAAGCGGGCATGGCGGGATCCTCCGAGGTCTCGCTGTTGGCCTCGGGCAGGCCTCAGGCGCCCGAGCCATTACTCTAAGGAAGACCCGCGCCGCCCGTTGGATGAGTTTCGAGCAAAGCCCCGAACGGCTGCAGCTGTCGCGATACCAGCACGGGCTCGCATCGGCGCCCCTGAGGTCTGACAGTGGTGCTCGCTTTCATGGAGCCCGTTCCCGGAGCGCGGGGGCTTGTCCCCCGCTTGGCGTGTAGAAGCGGGGCACAAGGCCCCGCGCTAAAGAATGCGCGACCACGGGATCATCTCAACCGGGCCGCGCCATGAGGCCCGAGGCCCGACGCCTGAGGCCGCCTTCAGGCGGTGACCCACTCCCGGAGCACCTTGTCGATCTGCTCCTCCGACAGGTTGCCCTGGTCGGCCATCTCCTTGATCCGCTGCGTGATCGACCTGAGCTCGCCCTCTCCGAAGGTGAGACCGATCTCCCGGGCGCGGTACCCGATGGCGTGCTTCCCGGTGAGGCGGCTGCCCACGATGAGCCTGCGCGAGAGGCCGAAGGCTTCGGGCGGGATGATCTCGTACGAACCGGGGTTCACCGTCATCGCCTTGAGGTGCATCCCGGCCTTGTGGGAGTAGGCGGTCTCTCCGGTGAGGTAGTTGTTGAAGGGGACCTCGATCGCGACCACGCGCGCGACCAGGCGCTCCAGCTCGCGGAGCTGGCCCAGGCCGTAGCGTTGCGCGACGCCCTGGGGGTCGACGGAGTACATGCGGGCGATGAAGCCGCCGAGCGGCGTGATGCCGACGCGCTCGCCGATGCCGAGGACCGAGACGTCCACGTGCGTCGCGCCGGCCGAGATGGCCTCGTGGGCGTTGGCGATGGCGCAGCCCGTGTCATTGTGCCCGTGGAAGCCGATGTCGCATGGCACCGTGTGGCGGACCTCCCGCACGGCGGCGAACACCTGCCGCGGGGTGGCGATCCCGACCGTGTCGGCGAGCCCCACGCGGTGGACGCCGAGATCCACCGCCGCGCGGTAGACGGTGAGGAGGTCGGTCTCGTCGGTCCGGAAGGTGTCCTCGGCGCTGAACCGCACCTCCAGCCCGGCACCGAGCGCCAGCTCGATGGGCGGAGCCATCGCGTCGATCACCTGCTGGATGCTCTTGCCGTGGGACGACTCGCGCAGGATGCGGCTCGTCCCGAAGAGCAGGCCGAGGCCGCGGACGCCCGAGTCGATGGCGGCGCGCACGTCGTCGACCACGCACCGGCAGTGGGTGATGATGCGGGCCCCGAGGCCTAGCTTCACCACGAGCGCGAGGTCGCGCTGGGACTGGGGTGAGGCGGCGGGCGAGGTGAGCTCGATGTACTCGACCCCGAAGTTGTCGAGAGCGCGCGCGATCTCGAGCTTGTCCTGCGTGCGGAAGCTGGCCTTGGCGAACTGCTCGCCCTCGCGCAGCGTCGAGTCGATGATCCTCCAGTTGAGCTTGGGCATGTGGTGTCTCACTTGCGAGGACCGCCGCGCGGGTCGCCCGCCTCCCCCTCGGCGAGGTCCGCCATGAGGCCGCCCGAGCTCGGATCGGTACGGAACCCGTAGCGGCTCAAGTACTCGGGCTGGAAGTAACCGGTCTCGACGCTCTTCGCGCCATGCGCGCGCAGGCGGCGAAAGAACTCGCGCATGAGGCCGTCGGAGACCCCCAGGCCGCGGTGCTTGCGCGCCACCACCACCTTCTCCATGTGGGCGCGGTCGGGGCCGACCCAGCGGTAATAGGCGCCGCCCAGGACGGTCTCCTTCGCGTCGAAGGCGAGCAGGAACTCGTGGTCGGCGGTGAAGGTGACAGTCATGTTGGCCTCGTGGAAGAGCTGGAGCAGGCGCGCCACCTCGCGCGGGGAGGCCGGCCCGCGTACCCAGTAGCGGTTCCCCTGGTCGTCCCGCAATCCCATCACCACCTCGGTCACCTGCTTGTCGCCGGAGGGGAGCGAGATGAGCTGCACGTCGTCTCCCGGCGCCAGGTAGCGATAGGTCATGCGCGCCAGGAAGTAGTCCTCCTCGGCGCTCGGCCGGAGGGCTGTGCGGTTGACCGCCACCTGCTCTCCCAGATCGAGCTCGCCCACGGCGAAGTTGCGGGCGCGGTGCATGATGCGGTCGAGAGCGGCGCCGAGCTCGGGCCTGCCGCCGGCGAAGACGGTCCTCCTGAAGAAGCGGATCCGCGTGTCGGGCCAGATCTGCTCGACCTCGGCCAGCCGGTACGTGCCCCACAGCTCGCCCAGCATCTTGCCCTTCGCTTCCACCGTGGCGGCCGGATTCACCTCGAGCCAGCGCCCGTACCGGCGCGCCGCGAAGTGCACGCGAAGCGGCGTGTAGCCGCTGTCGCGGATGGTCTCCAGATAGGTGACGACGGCGGGCCCTCGCCGATCGACCTTGGCGGCCAGCTCGAGGAGCGCCCTGGCGCGGTTCAGGCCGAGCGCCTCCACCACCGCCGAGTACAGTATCGACTCGGTCACCTCGCCGTGCAGCTCGGGGCGCGACGCCTCGACCCGGTTGAGGAAGAAGGTCTGGAAGCGATCGAAGATCTCGTCGAGGCTCACGCAGGACGAGCGATCGGAGATGGACACGATCCGGGTGCCGGCGTGGTAGTCGTGCGAAGGCACGATGAAGGCCTGCGGTGACGGCTCGCGCAGCGCCAGCCGGCGCCCGGTGCGGTCCCAGAAGGCGACGTGGGCGGAGGCCGCGGACCAGGCGAGGAATGGCCACAGCGCCCTAAGCCGCTTCGTCTCGCCGCGCCGCTCCAGGCGCTCCACCTGGCGCGCAACGTGGTCACCCGCGATGTATTCCTCGGTGAAGATACCGTACTCCGGGTAGTAGCCGCCGAACCCCTCCACCAGGGGCGGAGGAGCCCCCGCCGCGAGCAGCCACGAGATCTCCTCGCGCAGCTCGGCGGGGTGCATGGCCGAGACGAGGTTGATGGCGACGTCGAAGATGTCTCGCGCGCGGGTGTGGATCGAGAGTCGGTAGACCGACTTGCCATGGCCAGTGCCGAGCTGGGTCACGGTGGCGCCGCCGGGCGGGACGTCCGCCAGGGAGAGCAGGACGCCACGGCCGAACAGGAAGACCGACGCCCGCATGAGCGTCGTGTCGATGATGGCGCGCAGCAGCAGCTCGCGGGCGCGCTCGCTGATGCCGTGCTCGAACGCGACCACGTCCTTCCACCCGTACTCGGTGCCGGTGGCGGGGTCGATGGCGAGGCGCAGGTTGGGCCCGATCCAGTTCGCGAACCCGCGCCGGAGCCGGTCGAGCTCCTCGCCGGCGCGGGCGGCCATCTCCTCGTCGTCGTGCAGCGAGAGCCGCGCCAGCGGGACGCGCACCTGCGCGAACCAGCGCGGATGCGCGATGGCGTGCGCGCTGAGGAGGCGCATGGTGCCGACGAGCAGGCGCCTGTCGGAGGTGTTGCGCGTGCCGTCGAGCGCTGCGTCCGCGGAGAGCGAGTCGAGCAGCACGTCCACCTGGGGGTCGGAGAGGCCGCGCTCGCCCATGCTGGCGAGGTCCTCGTCGCGCAGCGCCATCGGCCCCAGCCGATCGAGGAAGAGGCGCAAGGTGGGGATGGTCTGGTCGGGCTCCTCGTCCGGCAGGAGAGCCCGGAACGCGTTCCTGCGGATCTCCTCGTCCGGTGCGTCGGCGGCCCTGCGCAGGAGCGCGCGGCACAGCCCGGCGTGCTCGCTCCGGCCGCTGGCGAGGCCGCTGCGGAGATGGCTCAGTGCCTGCCGGGCCTCGGGGCGCTCGGCACGGAGCAGCTCGCCGGCCGCCTGGAGGGTGCGGAAGGTCACTTCCGCGGAATCCAACGACTCGAGCAGGCGCGCCAGGCGCCAGGGCGTCGGCGGCGGCCAGACGCGTGGGTCGAGGTGGATGTCCGAGCCCGCCCGGCGGCGCTTCGAGACGAGCGACTGGAAGGCCTCCTCTCCGAGGAAGGTGACCAGCCCCTCGTTGCCGAGCCAGAGGGCTGGTTGGGCGAGGAGCACGCCCAGGTCGAGGACCGATCCCTGCAGCGTGTACGCGAGGTCGCCGAGGCGGAGCGATCCGGGCGCCGAGGGGTCGGCGCCCACGCGCATCGAGCGGTTGCCTGCGTGAAGGAGGCCGTCGCGAAGGTCCACCTCCTGCCGCAGGACCCCCATCTCCCGGAGCACCCAGTTCGGGATACGCAGGTACATCGAGTCGACGACGAGCGCGAGGTGCTTCTGCACGTACATCTTCTCGATGATCTCGCGCCAGTTCTTCTCGACGACGTCGCGCTTGAAGGTGCTCTTGTCCGTGAGCTCTCCGTGCTCCTGATCGAGGGCGCGCGGGAGGACCTGGAACGCCACCACGCGCTCGAACGGGGCGAGGAAGCGGTTCGCCGAGGCGACCAGGGAGGAGAGGAGCTCGTTCAGCTCCGCCGGGGAGAGCGTGCGCAACGCGGGCTGGCCCGCGTAGTTCGGCCAGATGAGCAGCGTGTTGTACTCGTGGTGATCGCCGACCAGGAACGACTGCGCCACCGAGTCGAAGTCGCGGAAGAGGTTCTCGACGCGCTGGGGCGCGATGGTCTGCCCGGCGCGGTTCTTGTAAATCTCCTTCTTGCGGCCGACGATCCGGAAGTGGCCCTCGGGGTCGAGCGAGACGAGGTCGCCCGTGCCGAACCAGCCTGCCGGGTCGGACGCGCTTTCCACGCCGGCCGGGCCATAGTAGCCAGGGCTCACGTAGGGCCCGCGGATGAGCAGCTCGCCGTCGTCGGCTCGAGTGCATTCTATGCCGGGGAGAGGCATGCCGATGGAGTGCTCCACGTACTCGCCGGGCGGGGTCATGGTGATGCCGCCCGTGGCCTCCGTCATGCCGTAGCCCGAGCAGAGCTCGATGCCCGCCTCGTGGAAGGCCTTGAAGACCACCGGATCGAGGTAGCCGGCCGCGGAGAGGCCGTAGCGCAGACGCCCGCCGGTGACCGCCTTGATGTGCGCCGCGGTGTCGCCCGGGTCCCCCGAGGACCCCTCTTGCGCCGCTGTCTCGTGCAGCTCGATCCACTTCTTCGGCACGCTGATGAAGACGGTGGGGTGGACCGATCTGAAGTCCTCGAGCAGCGAGGCGTGCGAGGTCGAGCGCGCGAAGACGTAGGTGGCGCCCCACCACAGGCAACCGGTCATCTCCAGCCAGCGGCCGAAGGTATGGAAGAGCGGCAGGTAGCAGAGGAACACGTCGCCCTCGCCCACGTTCCTGAGGGCGAAGCTGCGGCAGAGGCGCTTCGAGACGAGGTTGAGCTGTGAGAAGGCGATGCCCTTCGGGCGGCCGGTGGTCCCCGAGGTGTACATGACCGTGGCGAGGTCGCGGCTACTCACCTCCGCCGCCCGCGTCACCCGGAGCACGTCGTCGAAGGCCCCGCCACCCTGCCCCACCATCTGCTCGAACGAGAGGAGGCCGTGGCGTTCGGCGCAGGTGCGGGATACGACCACGATGTCGTGCAGCGCGGGCAGGCCCGAGAGCGCGGGCAGCACCTTCGACACCTGTTCCTCGCCCGACACGACCAGCACCCGCGAACCCGAGTGGCGGAGCATGTAGACGACCTGCTCCGGCACCGCGTTGGCGGGGAGGGGAAAGCTGACGATCCCGTTCGTGAGGCAGGCGAGATCGCAGAGGGCCGCCTCGAGGGAATTCTCGGACAGGATGGCGACCTTGCCGTCGGGCTCGTCGCGCATGAGGGCGAACAGGCCCCGCGCGACGGACCGGGTACGGCGCGCCACCTCCGCCACCGTGAGCTCACCACCGTCGGCGCCGAGAACGCGGAGCAGGAGCGCGCGAGGGTCGGTCTCCTCGCGCGACCTGAGCACTTCGCCGAGCGTGTAGTCGGCGCGCTCTATCACCGGTAGGAGGAGGCGCGCCCAGTCGGCCACTTGCTCGGCCTGCAACCCTTCCGTGAAGAACCGGCGGCGGACGGTGTCGAGGAGCTTGAAGAGCGCGCGACGCGCCGGCTCCCTGGACTCGGGATCGTAGGTCCGCCCCAGCAGCGTCTTGACCAGGCCGGCCAGGTGGGGCAGGTCGGCTGGCTGGACCACGCCGAGCGCCTCGCGGGTCTCGTCGGCGAGGTCGCGGGCTACCGGGCCCTGGCGCGACCAGTGCGAAGCCAGCCTGGGCAGCATCGAGCCGTCGTCCATCTTCCAGTCCTCGATCGTGGCGTCCGTGGCGCCACGGCGCACGGGGCGCGAGGAGAAAACGATTCCGCCGTCAAGTCATACCCGCGCCAGGCCTATAACGGCGACGGAGCGGTGCTCGCTTCGTCGGACGCGCATTCCCGCAGCGCCCTGCGAGGGTTGCCCAGAAGGCCGGTCCCGGCTGCGCCTCCGGCCCTCTCGGCCGCGAGCGGCTGCCCTCAAGACCCTCGAAAAATGCGATCGCTCAGCGGCGTGGCCTGGGTGGGGCCCCGATGGGCTTTGCCCTCGGCATTGGTCTCAGCGCTGTCCAAGAACTTGGCACTGCAGGGGAAGCATGGGACGTCCGGTACGTGAGAAGCGTGAGGGCGGCGGTCTGGCCCAGGATGAGTTCGGTGTGGTGGAGTTGCAGGTGTGGTGAGGAGCCAGAGCATTACCCCCTCGCCCCCAGCGGGGGAGAGGGCCGGGGTGAGGGGGCCGCACGCTCATGGCGGATGACCGCCAAGAACCTCAGGATCCGAACCGCGCGAATACGCAGATACGTCCTC
>JBGQLS010000135.1:0-13588 GCA_041500205.1 Anaeromyxobacteraceae bacterium
ACTCCTGGCCGCGCTTGTCGCGGCGAACTCCTGGCCGCGTCCCGTCGCGGCCAGGAGCAGGGGCGTAAGATCGCGACGGCTCGGCCGGCGCGATCGAAGACGGGAGACGAGACCGCGGCCGGCTCTGCCGGCGGGGTCGACGGAGGGCCGGGGTGAGGGGCTGGCGCTCGAGGATCGAGCCCCCTCACCCTACCCTCTCCCCCGGTGGGGCCCGGTGGGGGAGAGGGGATAGGTACGGAGTCAAAGGCGTTTCTTACTGATCGCTGCTCTAGTCTAGGGTGTCGCGGTGCGTCAGTGCTCCGGGTTGCGATCGCCGACGACGCGCGCGGATTCCGCGTTCACAACATCGCCCGCCGCAGGTCTGCGAGCAGCTGCGCGAGGAAGGTCGTGAAGCGCGCCGCGGTGGCGCCGTCGATCACGCGGTGGTCGTAGGAGAGGGAAAAGGGGAGCACGAGCCTGGGCGCGAAGCGAGCGCCGTCCCAGACCGGCTTCGTCGCGCTCCGGGACACGCCGAGGATCGCCACCTCGGGCGCGTTGATGATGGGCGTGAAGGCGGTGCCGCCGATGCCGCCCAGGCTGGAGATGGAGAAGCAGCCGCCCTGCATGTCCGCGGCCCCGAGCTTCCCGTCGCGCGCCTTCGCCGCCAGCTCGGCGAGCTCCTTCGCGATCTCGATCACGCCCTTCTGATCGGCCGCCTTCAGCACCGGGACGACGAGGCCATTCGGCGTGTCGGCGGCGAAGCCGATGTTGAAGTAGCGCTTCAACACCAGGCTCTCGCCGTCGAGCGAGGCGTTGAACTCGGGGAACCTCCTCAGGGCGGCGACGCAGGCCTTCACGAGGAACGCGAGCAGGGTCACCTTCACGCCCGACGTCGCGTTCTCCTCGTTGAGCCGGACGCGGAAGGCCTCGAGCTCGGTGATGTCGGCCTCCTCGAACTGCGTGACGTGAGGGATCATCACCCAGTTCCGGGAGAGGTTCGCGCCGGAGATCTTCCTGATCCGGGACAGCGGGCGGGCCTCGACGGGCCCGAACCGGGCGAAGTCGATCTTCGGCCACGGCAGGAGCTCGAGCGCACCGCCCGCGGCGAGCGCGCCTGGGCTCGGCGCGCCGCCCGCGGCCTCGCCGCTCATCACCTGCTTCACGAACCGTTGCACGTCCTCCTGGAGGACGCGGCCCCTGGGGCCCGTGCCCACGATGCGCGCCAGGTCGACGCCCAGCTCGCGCGCGACCTTGCGCACGGAGGGTGACGCATGCGCCAGCTTCTGTCCCGAAGCCCCATCGGAGGGCGCGGCTTCCGCGACCGCGGTGGCGGTGTCGACCGGCCCCTGCGGCAGCGGCACGACAGCCTGTGGAGGCGTTTCGGCCGGCTTCCCAGCCGTGGGCCCGGGCGCCGCCTTCGCGCCTGGCTCTGGCTGCGGCGGACGGCTGGAGCTGGAGCTGGGGCTGGGGCTGGGGCTCGGGCTCGGGCTCGGGCTCGGGCTCGGGCTCGGGCTCGGGCTCGGGCTCGGACTCGGACTCGGGCTGGGTGGCCGGGTCTCGCGGGGAGCAGGCTCCGCCACGCCACCCTCCGCCGAATCCAGCGTGAGGATGAGAGTGCCCTCGCTCACCCGATCGCCGACGTGCACCTTGACGTCCTGCACGGTGCCGGCGGCGGGCGACGGCACGTCCATGGTCGCCTTGTCGGACTCGAGCGTGATGAGCGACTCGTCGACCTTCACCGGGGCGCCCGCCTTCACCAGGACCTCGATGACGCCGACGTCCTTGAAGTCGCCGATATTGGGGACCCTGACCTCGATGGTGTTCATGGCTGGCGTGCACTCCGCTGCGGCGAGTCTCGTCTCCCTCGCCCCGCGAAGCGGGGAGAGGGTCGGGGTGAGGGGGGCCGTCGACTACACCGTCCAGGGCTCCGGCTTCGCGCGATCGATCCGGTACTTCTCGAGCGCCTCCGAGACCCGGGCAGCCGGGATCGCGCCGTCGTCGGCCAGCGCCTTGAGCGCCGTCACGGCCACGTAGTGGCGGTCCACCTCGAAGAACCGGCGCAGCTTCTCGCGCGTGTCGGAGCGGCCGAAGCCGTCGGTGCCGAGCACGGAGTACCGGCGCGGGACGTAGGGCCGGATCTGCTCCGCGAAGGCGCGGACGTAGTCCGTCGCGGCGATCACCGGCCCTCGTGTGGCTCCGAGGCGCGTCTCCACGTGCGAGCGCCTTGGCTTCGCGCCCGGGTCGAGCATGTTCGCGCGCGCCACCGACATGCCCTCGCGCGCGAGCTCCGTGAAGCTCGGGCAGCTCCACAGGTCGGCGTCGACGCCCCAGTCCGCCTTCAAGAGCCCCGCCGCCGCGACGACCTCGCGGAAGATCGTGCCCGAGCCGAGGAGCTGCACGCGCGGCGCCTGCCCCTCCGGCGCCTCGCCGGCCTGGAACAGGTACATGCCCTTCAGGATGTCGGGCGCGGCGCCCTCGGGGATGGGCGGCTGCCGATAGTTCTCGTTCATGAGCGTGATGTAGTAGTAGACGTCCTCCTGCTCGGCGCACATCCGGCGCAGCCCGTCCTGGACGATCACCGCGACCTCGTAACCGAAGGTCGGGTCGTACGAGACGCAGTTGGGGACGGCGGAGGCGAGCAGGTGGGAGTGACCGTCCTCGTGCTGCAGGCCCTCCCCGTTGAGCGTCGTCCGGCCCGCCGTGCCGCCGAGCAGGAAACCGCGGCTCCGCATGTCGCCCGCGGCCCAGGCCAGGTCTCCCACCCGCTGGAAGCCGAACATGGAGTAGAAGACGAAGAACGGGATCATCGGCACGCCGTGAACCGAGTACGACGTGGCGGCGGCGATCCAGTCGCACATGGCGCCCGCCTCGTTGATCCCCTCCTGCAGGATCTGCCCCTGCTTGTCTTCCTTGTAGAACATGAGCTGCTCGGCGTCCTCCGGCGTGTAGAGCTGGCCGACCTGGCTGTAGATCCCGAGCTGGCGGAACATCCCTTCCATGCCGAAGGTCCGTGACTCGTCGGGTACGATGGGGACCACCCGGGCGCCGATGTTCCGGTCGCGCACCAGGATCTGCAGGACCTGCACGAAGGCCATGGTGGACGAGATCTCGCGATCCCCGCTGCCCTTGAGGATGCGATCGAACGCCTCCAGACGAGGCACGACCAGGGCCTCCGCCTTGCGGCGACGCTTGGGCCGATCGCCTCCCAGCGCGGCCCGGCGGGCCCGCAGGTACTCGAGCTCCTTCGAGCCCTCCTCGAACTTCAGATAGGGAACCTCCTCCAGCTTCTCGTCAGGGACCGGCAGCTGGAAACGGTCCCGGAAACGGCGGACCGACTCGACCGACATCTTCTTCTGCTGGTGCGTGATGTTCTGTGCCTCGCCCGATCCGCCCATCCCGTAGCCCTTGATGGTCTTGGCGAGGATGACCGTCGGCTGGCCCTGGTGCTGGACGGCCGCCTGGTACGCTGCGTAGACCTTGAACGGATCGTGGCCGCCGCGGTTCAGGTTCCAGATGTCTTCGTCGGAGTAGTCGGCGACGAGCTGCCGGAGCTCCGGCGAGTTGAAGAACTTCTCGCGGACGTAGGCGCCGTTCTTGGCCTTGTACGTCTGGTAGTCGCCGTCGACCGCCTCCAGCATCCTGCGTCTGAGCGCGCCGGTCTTGTCGCGGGCGAGCAGCGGGTCCCAGTGCCTTCCCCAGACGACCTTGATGACGTTCCAGCCAGCTCCGCGGAACTCGCTCTCCAGCTCCTGGATGATCTTCCCGTTGCCGCGCACCGGACCGTCGAGGCGCTGCAAGTTGCAGTTGACCACGAAGACGAGGTTGTCGAGCTTCTCGCGACCGGGCAGGCCGATGGCGCCCATCGACTCGGGCTCGTCCATCTCGCCGTCTCCGACCATCGCCCACACCTTGCGGCCCTCGGTCCGGGCGAGGCCCCGGTCCTGCAGGTACTTCATGAACCGCGCCTGGTAGATGGCCATGATCGGGCCGAGGCCCATCGAGACCGTCGGAAAGTTCCAGAAGTCCGGCATGAGCCAGGGGTGCGGATACGAGGAGATCCCCTTCCCGTCGACCTCCTGCCGGAAGTTGTCGAGCTGCTCCTCGGTGAGGAGGCCGAGGAGGAACGCGCGCGCGTAGATCCCCGGCGCCGAGTGACCCTGGACGTAGAGGGGATCGCCCGCCCGTTCGTCGCTCCACGCGCGCCAGAAGTGGTTGTAGCCGATGTCGTAGAGCATGGCCGCCGACGCGAAGCTCGCGATGTGGCCGCCCACGTTGGTGTGCTTGTTTGCGCGCACCACCATCGCCATGGCGTTCCAGCGCACGTAATGGCGGATGCGCTGCTCGAGCGCGAAGTCGCCGGGCAGGGCCGGCTGCCGCTCGACCGGGATGGTGTTGACGTAGGCGGTGTTCGCCGAGAACGGGACGTAGGCTCCGGAGCGGCGCGCCCTGTCGATGAGCTGCTCGATGAGGTAGTGGGCGCGGTCCGGGCCCTCCCGGGCGAGCACGCCCTCCAGCGCCTCGAGCCACTCGCGTGTCTCCAGTGGGTCGACGTCGGCTGGGGTCTCCATGGGATGCTCCCTCGAGCGACGGTGCTTGCCTGACGGTCTCGTTGGGCTTTTTCCTAATCGGGCCCGCCACGAGAGCGCGCCTTTCGACGGCGCACGGCAGGCTTGCCTCCACGCCGACCGGCATGGCAGGGCTGGCTGCCGGGAGGATGCGTACATGACGTCCCGGCTCGCCCTTGCGCTGGCGCTGCTCGTCGTCGCCTTGCCGGCAGAGGCACGCCGGAAGCCGCACCGCCGGGCTGGCGCTGGCACGGTGGTCCTCGACGGGGCCGTCACGGATGTGCGATGGACGGACGGTGATACCTTCCGGATCCTGAGCGGAACGCGGCGGGGAAGGAGCGCGCGGCTCGAGGGCTACAACACCCTCGAGACGTTCGGGCCGGTGCACCGCTGGGGCGGCTGGTCGGGCGCGGAGCTCCTCGAGATCGCCCATGAGGCAGGACGCTTCGCGGCCACCAGGAGCTGGGCGTGCACCGCGGCCGGCGACGAGGACCGTTACCGGCGCCTGCTCGTGGCCTGCCCGCAGGCGGCGGCCGAGCTCGTGCGGCGCGGCCTCGCCATGGTGTACGCCGTGGGCCGCCCGGCCGATCCGGTGCTCCTCGCCGTCCAGCGGGAGGCGCAGCGCCGCGGCTCCGGGATGTGGGCGAAGGGCGTGCCCCGCGGAATCGTGACGAACGTCCACTCCGCCGCGGAAAACGCCCACGGAGCGTACAATCGCGTGGTCGACACCAGCACGGGCATGACCCACGAACGGCATCACCGCGCCTTCTACCGGACCTGCCAGGTCGTGTGCGAGGGGACGGAAGGCGACCGCGCCTGCATGGTGTACGTGCCGTTCGAGCGGAGGTACCGGCACCGGCCGAGGTGCCTGCGCCAATGATCGACGGGTGTCCTCGGTCCGTAGCGCGGGGGCTTGTCCCCCGCTGCGGTTTGCCCAGCGACGGCCGAGAACTGGGAAGAAGGCACGCCGCGCGTATCATCGGGCCATGCGCTCCACCCTCGCGCTCGCCCTCGCCGCCGTCACAACCGCAACCGCACTCGTCCCTCTCCGCGCTCGCGCCGCCCCCTCCGATCGCGCGCTTGCTGCGGACCGGAGCGGGCGACAGGAGGGGGGGCGGGCACTGCCGTGGTTGGGCCTGCGCCTTGGGGGCCTCGTTGCAGTCAACTCCTTGGCCACCAACACGCCCACGGCCGGCGGCGCATCGGCATACGCCCTCTTCGACGGGCGCGACTTTCTCGCCGACGTCATGGCCGACTTCTACTTCGGCGACGATGCCCGGCTCGTCGCTGCCGGCCTCGGGGCGTATTACCCGTTCCTGCCAGCCAACATCACGCCTTACCTTGGCGGCGGGCTGAAGGTGGGCTGGACCCGCTTCGGCGGCGATGGGACCTTCGGGATCATCCCCTTCGCGGCCGTTGGCCTCCTCGTCGGCCGCGAGGGCTATATCCAGGTCCGCGCCGAGCTCGCCTGGTTCGTCGCCCTGAGCCACGAGGACCGTCCGGCGAGCACGGTTCGCCCTGGAGACAGCTCTCGCGCCCACGGCCCCATGCTGACGCTGGGACTGGCGTTCTGAGTACCCGGGGGCGCAGGCCGCCCCCGCCCCGCCGGGCAAAGACCGTCGGGGCCCCACCCCGGCCAAGGCGCCCCGCGAGCCATTTTTCGACAGGTCTTCCACCGCCAGCTCGGACAGAGCGACCTGGCGCGCTCACCGCCTTCGCGGCAGACTGCGCCGATGGACTCCGCCACCTTCCGCCGTCTCGGGTACCAGCTCGTCGACTGGATCGCCGACTACCGCGAGCGGCTCGAGACGTTGCCCGTCATGAGCAGGGTCGAGCCCGGGGCCATCCGCGCCCTGTTCCCGCGTGAGCCGCCGGCCGAAGGCGGCCGGCTGGAGGAGGCGCTGGCCTCGCTCGACCGCACCGTCCTCCCGGGCATCACGCACTGGAACCACCCCTCGTTCTTCGCCTACTTCCCCTCGAACACCTCGCTCGCCTCCGTGCTCGCCGATCTCCTCGCCGCGGGCCTTGGCGCGCAGGGGATGAGCTGGCAGACGAGCCCGGCGGTGACCGAGATCGAGGAGGTCGTGATGGAGTGGCTGCGGCAGATGCTCGGCCTCTCCACCGCCTTCAGCGGCGTCATCCAGGACACGGCTTCCACCGCCACGCTGTGCGCGCTGATCTGCGCCCGCGAGCGCGCCACCGGGTTCGGCCAGAACGGCTCCGGGCTCCAGTCGGGTGAGCCGCCCCTCGTCGTGTACTGCTCCGACCAGGCCCACAGCTCGGTCCAGAAGGCCGCGCTCCTCGCCGGGTTCGGGCAGGCGCACCTGAGGCTCCTCGAGACCGACGACGCGCACGCCATGCGCCTCGATCGGCTCGAGGCTGCACTGGAGCAGGATCGCCACGCCGGCCGGAGGCCCTGCGCGATCGTCGCGACCGTGGGCACCACCGGTACCACGGCGCTCGACCCTGTCGCCGGCATCGGCGCCATCGCGGAGCGGCACGCCCTGTGGCTGCACGTCGACGCCGCCCTGGCTGGCACGGCGATGGTGCTGCCGGAGTGCCGGTGGATGTGGGAAGGGATCGAGCGCGCCGACTCGCTCGTGCTCAATCCACACAAGTGGATGGGTGCCGGCTTCGACTTCAGCGCCTACTACGCTAGGGACCCGCAGCACCTCGTGCGCGTCATGAGCACGAACCCGAGCTACCTGCGCACCGCGCAGGACGGCGTCGTCCGCAACCTTCGCGACTGGGGCATCCCGCTCGGGCGCCGCTTCCGCGCCCTCAAGCTCTGGTTCCACCTGGCGGACGTGGGCGTGGAAGGCCTCAGGACCCGGCTGCGCCGCGACCTCGAGAACGCGCAGTGGCTGAAGGCGCAGGTCGACGCCGCCGCGGGGTGGGAGCGCGTCGCCCCGGTGCCGCTGCAGACGGTGTGCGTGCGCCACGTCCCGGCTGGCTCGAGGGAAGAGGCGGCGATCGCCGCGCACAACCTGGCGATCGCCGAACGGGTGAACCGCGGAGGCCGCGGCTACGTCACCCCGAGCGTCCTCAAGGGGAAGCAGATGATCCGCGTCTCGATCGGCGCCGAGGACACGGAGCGGCGACACGTCGAGGGCATCTGGCGGGCGCTGCAGGAGGCGGCTGCGGCATGAGCGGCGAAACAGCCCGCCCCGGAGCGATGATCCCGTTCCGTCACGAGCGGCTCCGCGACGTCGGCGAGCGCATCCTCGTCGCGGCCGGCGCCGCCCAGGGCGACGCCACCGTCGTCTCCAACCACCTCGTCGAGGCGAACCTCGCCGGACACGACAGCCACGGGATCGGCATGCTCCCGCACTACGTGCGTGCCATCCGCGGTGGCGTCCTCGATCCGAGGGCGCACGCGAGCGTCGAGGACCGCGGCGGCGCCCTTCTGGCCGTGGACGGGCGGAGAGGCTTCGGACAGGTGGTCGCGCGCGAGGCCACCGCCGCAGGCATCGCGCGAGCTCGGGAGACCGGCATCTCCCTGGTGGCGCTGAGGAACGCATTCCACGTGGGACGCGTCGGCGCCTACGGCGAGCAAGCCGCCGCGGCCGGTCTCGCCTCGGTGCACTTCGTGAACGTCGTCGGGCACCCGGCCATCGTCGCTCCCTTCCGCGGCGCCGACGCGCGGTTCTCGACGAACCCCGTCTGCGTGACCCTCCCCGCTGCCAAGGAGAAGCCGGCGGTCGTGCTGGACTTCGCGACCAGCGTCTCGGCGCTCGGGAAGGTGCGCGTGGCGATGAACCGCGGCGAGCGCGTGCCGGAAGGCGTCCTCATCGATTCCGAGGGCCGCTCCACCACCGACCCGGCCGTCATGTTCCAGGAGCCGCGCGGCGCCCTCTTGCCGTTCGGCCTCCACAAGGGCTACGGCCTCGCCCTCGCCTGCGAGCTGCTGGCCGGAGCGGTCACCGGCGGCGGCACGCTCTCCACCGTGCCGTTCGAGGCGGACCGCATCGGCAACAACATGCTGAGCTTCCTCTTCGACCCGCGGCGGCTCCCCGGCGCGGACCGGCTCGAGGACGAGATCGCCGCCACCATCGACTACGTGAAGGCGTCACCGCCGGCCGACCCGTCGCTTCCCGTCCTGGTCGCCGGCGAACCCGAGAACCTGGCGCGGGCGCAGCGGAAGGCAGACGGCATCCTGGTGGAGCGCGCGACCTGGGAACAGATCCGCGAGGCGGCCATATCGCTTGGGCTGACGCTCGACGAGGCCTGACGGCCCGTCACTCCCCCGTGCAGCGCCGTAGTCGCCCTGCGCGTCTACCTCCTCAAGACCTGTCGAAGAATGGACTGCCGGCCGCTTGGCGGGGGTGGGGCCCCGACGGGCTTGCCCGGCGGGGCGGGGGCCGCCTTCGCCCCCGGTACTCAAGACCTGTCGAAAAATCAGCTGCGGTCGCAGGGGCCGGGGTGGGGCCCCGACGGCTCCGCCAGCGGGGCGGGGGCGGCCTTCGCCCCCGGCTACTCAGTCTCGCGGCACCAGGCGGATCGCCGTCGCCTTCACGAGCGCCATGATCTGCCGCCCGGGGGTCAGGGCGAGGCGAACCGAGCTCTCCCGCGTGACGAGCGCGACGAGGTGGAACCCGCAGTCGAGCGTCACCCGCACCAGCGCGCCTTCCTGGCCGACCGCTCGAACGCACGCCAGGAGCTCGTTGCGCGCGCTGGTGGGAGTCCCCGGTACGGCCTCCAGCACGACGTCCTCGGCGCGCACACACGCGTAAGCTTCCCCGTGCAGACCCTCGCGGTCCACCGCGAGCAGCTGCGCCGACCCGACCTGCACGACGGCGAGCCCCGCCTCCCGGCCCACGATGCTCGCCGGAGCCACGTTCTCGGTGCCGACGACCCGCGCCACGACCAGGTCGGCCGGATGGCTGAACACCTCGTGCACGGAGCCGACCTGGCGGATGGAACCCTCCGCCAGGACGGCGAGCCGGTCGCCGAGCGCGAGCGCCTCGACCCGGTCGTGCGTCACCACGAGCGACGGGATCCCGGAGCCCTCGAGGAGCACGCGAAGCTCGCGCCGCAGCTCCTCGCGCGTCGGGATGTCGAGCGCGGAGAGCGGCTCGTCGAGGAGGAGCAGGCGCGGCCGCGGCGCGAGCGCTCGCGCGAGGGCGACGCGCTGCCGCTGCCCGCCCGAAATGCGGGCGGGGCGGCGATCGAGCAGCTCCTCGATGCGCAGGAACCGCGCGACCTCCAGCACGCGGGCCTCCCGCTCGGCACGGGAGGCGCGAGAGAGTCCGAAGCCGATGTTCCGGGCCACGCTGAGGTGCGGGAAGAGGGCGTAGTCCTGGAAGAGCAGCCCCACGCCGCGGCGCTGCGGAGGGACGAAGCCGCGCGCGGCCGCGTCGAACCAGGTCTCGTCGCGAAACCGGATGAAGCCGCGCTCGGGCCGGTCGAGGCCGGCCAGGCAGCGCAGCACCGTGGTCTTGCCGGAGCCCGAGGGGCCGAAGAGGACCGTCACCGGCGCGTCGTCGAGGGAGACCTCGAGGGCGGCGCGCACGACCGGGCCGTCGCGGAAGCGGCGCTCGAGATCGAAGGCGAGCGAGGGGCCTGCTCGTCGCGCGCCGGGACTCATGTGAGAGGCGACCGGTGCTGCAGCGTGTAGGTCACGACGAGCACTGCGAACGACACGGCGAGCAGGACGAGGGAAGTCTTCCCGGCGGTCGCGTAGTCGAGCTGCTCGACGGCGTCGAACACCGAGATCGAGAGCGTTCGGGTGCTCCCCGGGACGTTTCCACCCACCATGAGCACGACCCCGAACTCGCCCAGCGTATGGGCGAAGGTGAGCACGGCGCCGGCCACGACGCCGGGGAGGGCCAGCGGGAGGCTCACCGTGAAGAACGTCCGGAGTGGCGAGGCGCCCAGACCGTGCGCGGCCTCCACCAGCCGGCGGTCGACGCGCGCCAGGGCGGCGGCGAACGGCTGGACCGCGAAGGGCAGGCTGTAGAGGACGGACGCGACCAGGAGCCCCTCGAAGCTGAACGCGAGCGTATGGCCGGTCACCGCGGTGAAGGCGCGTCCCAGCGGGGAGCGCGAGCCGAAAGCGACGAGCAGGTAGAACCCGAGCACGGTGGGTGGCAGGACGAGGGGGAGCGCCACCACGGCCTCCACGAGGACCTTGCCGCGCCAGCGGGTGCTCGTGAGCCACTGCGCGACAGGAAGGCCGATGACGAGGAGGGCGGCCGTCGTGAGTCCCGCGAGGACGAAGCTGAGGCGCAGCGCGACGAGGTCCACGTGCTAGCACTCATCCCGCGGGCAGGTCGTAGCCGAACTTCTCGAGGGTCTTCGCTGATGGTCCCATGATGAAGCCGGCGAGGTCGCGGGCGAGGGCGGCCGCCTTGCCACCCTTCAGGACGACGCCGGCCTGCTCGATGCGCGGGTAGGTCGACGGAGGCACCAGCCAATGGCGCCCTTCCTTCGAGAGCGGTGGCGTCGAGGCGAGGGAGAGCGGGATGAACCCGACCTGCGCGTTTCCGCTCTCGACGAACTGCGCGGTCTGCGAGACGTTCTGGCCGAAGACGAGGCGATCCTTCACCGCGCCGTGGACGCCGGCGGCCTGGAGCGCTGCCACCGCCGCGCGCCCATAGGGAGCGAGCTGCGGGTTGGGGATCGCGATCTTCTTCACGGTGGGATCGGTCACGGCGGCGATGCCGCGGCGGGCGAAGTCGAGCGGCGAGCCGTTCGGCACCCAGGCGACGAGCTTGCCGTAGGCGTAGGTGAATGCCTTGCCCTCCGCGAGCCCCTTCTCGACAGCCTTGGCCGGGAACTCCGCGTCGGCGGAGAGGAAGAGGTCGTAGGGTGCCCCGTTCGCGATCTGGGAGAAGAAGTTGCCCGAGCCACCGTAGCTCACGCTCACGTCCACGCCCGGGTTCCGCGCCTTCCACGCGGCGGCGAGCTCCTCGAACGCGGGCTTCATGTTGGCCGCCACCGCCACCGAGACCGAACGGGAAGCCTCCGCGCCGCGCGCGAGGGGGAGCGCCGCTCCCAGCGGCAACAGCGCCAGGGCGAAGATGAACACCCGGCCACAGAGGCGTGAGCGTCGGGATGAAGTGACCATGCGTGACATGGAACTGGCGCAGTATGCCATGGGACGGGCGCGCCGCTCGCACTTGCGGGCTCCGGTGTCCAAACCCAGGGCATCGGACCCCGCTGCGGGGTCAACGCTTCGGTCGCGTTCTGCTGGCTGCTACCCCTGAGATGCCCCTGGGGGGGGGCTCGGCATTAGTCACGAGTAGGTTCGAGGGCTTCAAGAGCGCGGGCAGCCGGCTGTGCACGCCTCCACGAGAGGGGAAGCCAAAGGGATCCCGTCTCCCTCTCCCTCCGCGAGGGACCGCCCTCACGCTTTTCACGTACCGTGCGTCCCATGGGCTGCCGCAGGCTGCAGGAGCGCGACCGAATGCTGGCTTTCCAAGATCCATTCCGCCGGGTTCCTAGTATACAGGAGACAGAGTGTGGCCCACCCGCGCCGCGGTTCGTTTTTCTGAACGTCTGAGCCTCGAGCCAGTGGGTGCGCAATCGTGGCAAATGTTCACGCGAGCGTCTTCAACCCTGAACCATGATCGCAAGGAGCCGGAAATGGGCATCGCAGAGATGATGGATAGTCTGAATACCGCGGTCGTAGCGTGCGATACAAACTTCAAGGTTACCTACGCCAATCCCAAGTGCAAGCAGGTATTCAAGGAGTTGCTCCAGGTGGATAACTTCGTAGGGAACAACATGGCCACCTGCCACAAGCCGGAGACGATGACAAAGCTGGAGAAGCTGTTTCAGGAGTATGCGGAGAAGAAGAGGAGTCTCGACTATTACACCATGGACACTCCGGGTGGTAAGTTCACCATCGTCAATGTCCCCTCTTACGAAGGAGGTCGATTCGTGGGGGTGACGGAGTTCATCTTCGAGAGCTCGCTGGCCTGACCACGGCTCCACGATTCAGCGCCACGCGCCAGCCATGCCGATCCGGGCCATTCTCTGGGACAATGATGGAGTCCTCGTCGACACCGAGGGGCTCTATTTCCGGGCCACCCAGGAGGTCATGGCCTCGGTGGGCGTAGAGCTGACCGAGCCAATGTATGTGCAGCTCTTCCTGGTCGAGGCCCGCGGAGCCTGGCACCTGGTCGAGACGAAGGGGCTCCCCTCCGCGAAGCTGGCGGCCTTGAAGGAGCGACGCAACCGGAGGTACGGGGAGCTCGTGGAGGAAGAGGGCCGGCCCCTGCCCGGTGTGGGCGAAGCGCTCCGCGCCCTGCAGCCCCACTTTCGCATGGCCGTGGTCACCAGCTCCCACGCCGACCACTTCGCCGCCGCACACCGATCCACGGGTTTCGTGCCGCTCTTCGAGTTCGTGCTGACCCGCGAGTGCTACCGGAATTGCAAGCCGGACCCGGAGCCCTACCTCTGCGCGGTCGAGCGGCTGGGGCTCTCCCGGGAGGAGTGCCTCGTCATCGAGGACTCGGAGCGCGGTCTGAGGGCTGCCAAGGCCGCCGGGCTCGCCTGCTGGGTGATCCCGCACGGCCTCAGCCGGCGTGGCTCGTTCGCCGCCGCCGACCGTGTCTTCGGCAGCATCTCCGAGGTGGTGCGAGCGCTCTTGCCCGCCTCGCACTGAGTAGCCGGGGGCGAAGGCCGCCCCCGCCCCGCCGGCAGAGCCGTCGGGGCCCCACCCGGGCCCAAGCGACCGCAGCTGATCTTTCGACAGGTCTTGACTACCCGGGGCTCGCGCCGCGCCGCCCCGCCGGCAGAGCCGTCGGGGCCCCACCCGGGCCCCTGCGACCGCAGCTGATTTTTCGACAGGTCTTGGGTACCCGGGGGCGAAGGCGGCCCCCGCCCCGCCGCAGAGCGATCACATTTTTCGACAGGTCTTGAGCGGTCACGCGGCGAGCAGCTCGGGGTGCGCGGCGAGGAGG
Source organism: Anaeromyxobacteraceae bacterium (assembly GCA_041500205.1). Lineage (GTDB taxonomy): Bacteria > Myxococcota > Myxococcia > Myxococcales > Anaeromyxobacteraceae > Anaeromyxobacter_A. Next base: position 13,454 of record JBGQLS010000135.1, read on the forward strand.
GCTGCACCACGCGCGACGGCGGTCTGCGGGTCGTCCTCGATGATGCAGGGCCGCAGGAAGGCCTGCGCCACCGCCGCCCTTACTTGAGGAACGTAGCTCGTGCCACCGATGAGGAGGACTGCGCCGAGGTCCTTG
>JBGQLS010000136.1:0-13572 GCA_041500205.1 Anaeromyxobacteraceae bacterium
CGCTCATGCCGGCGAGGACGTCGGCCGCCATGTCCGCGCCGACGAAGAAGGCAATGATGAGGAAGAGCGCCGTGGGCCAGGGGAGTGTCCACGGACGCTTGGGCGCCATCGCTGGGCCCCCACCGGTGTCGGAGATCGCCCTGAGTTGAACCACGTTTCCAGCGTCCGCCATCAGTCCCATGTCCGCTCCTGCGCTCCGGAGGTACATCGCGCTCGACAGCACCCTTGCAGCGCGGTCCCACGCAGCTACCCGATGACAAGAACCCCCGAATTCTACCCTGACGGACATCTTCGTCACAGGCCTCCCAGTCGGGACCGCACGTCGCCAGGACCGCCCTCCGTGGACCCCCAGGGCATGACGTCGCGGGGAGCCCTCCAGAGGGACCCGGATGTCAGCATGATGAGAGGAACTCCCACGCACGGGAAACCGTCGGCCTGGGAAGCTTAATGGCGCGAACATGCCGCCGGGACTCCCACGCACGCGGGACCGTCGCCAGCTTCGGCCTGCGCGCTGGATGGGCGATCCGCGTTAGCGGTCGGCCCGCGCCTTCTGATACCGGAGCGAGGCGTTGATGGGGAGCGGTTCGCCTTCGCCGAGCACGGCGGCGTCGACGACCCTGCCCACCACCATGAGATGATCGCCGACCTCGTGGACGGCGGTGATCTCGCAATCGAAGTAGGCCAGGGCCTCGGTGAGGATGGCGGCTCCCGTGTCCGACTCGCGGGTCGGGACGCCCTCCGTCTTCTTCTCATGGGCCATGGTCTGCCGGGCGAACTGCCCGGCGAGGCGCTGCTGCCCGTCGCGGAGGACGTTGATGCAGAAGTTCTTCGTGCTCCGCACGAAGTCGGCGCTGTAGTGGAGCCGGTCCACCGAGATCATCATCTGGGGTGGGTCGAAGGACACCGGGGACGCCCAGGAGACAGTGAGGGCGTTCTCGACGCCGCCGCGTCCCACGGTGACGACGCTGACGGCCAGTGGGAACTTCCGCAGCACATCTGCGAACGTCTCCTTCGCCATGCGAACCTCCGGTCCAAGGGTGGTCTTTTCAATCGCCTCCCTCGCGCACGAAGTCAACCTGGCAGCGGGGTATCGTCGATCAGGACTCCTTGAACCGCTCAGTGCGCTGTGGCCGTTCCGCTGGTGGCGCGGGGCCATCGCGTTCTACCCCACCTCCCGCGATCACCTGGCCGGCTCTCCCCCTCCGCGAGCTGCCCGTGCCGCGCTTTCCTCCGTCCGCCTCGTCTTCTTCTCCTGTCGTTTCAGGGCGGGATGGCGAAGCGGAGATGAATGGAGAAGTATGCCAATGTAGGCAGGGGTCGGACGTCGGGGGAGGGGAGAAGAACGATGAGCCGAGTTCACATCGGGCAAATGCTGAAGGCCCAGGGCCTCATCGACGATTTTCAATTGCGCCGCGCGCTCGAGCACCAGCGCAGGTGGGGCGGAAGGATCGGACAGGCATTCCTGGGTTTGCGCGTCGTGCGAGAGGAGCACCTCCTCGCCACCTTGGGGAAGCAGCTCGGCGTCCCGGTCGTGCACATCGGCAGGTGGATGGTGGCTCCCGCCGTGCTCCAGCGCTTGCCCGAGAAGCTCGTCCGCCGGCGCCGCGTCCTCCCACTCGACGTCATCTCGGTACACCGGGCTGACCGTCTGATCGTCGCGTTCCCTGCCCCGGACGACCTCCCCGTGGTCGACGAGGTCGCCTTCGCGGCGGGCATGGGCATCGAGCCCGCGCTCGCCGGCAGCGACGACCTGGACCAGGCCATCGCGCGCCAGTTCGGCGACCACAGGTTCGACCCTCTGGAGCTGCCAGCGCCTCCCACCGAGCCGATGCGCCTCGTCGACGGACGGCGCCTCGAGAGTTGATTGTTTGGCCCAGACCTACCTCGCGCTCCCTATCGAAATACGATATGCCGGTCTGCGCACGAGCTCCTGCCGCGCGAAGCGTGGAAAGGAGCCGTCACCTGGCCCCACTCTTCGACCAGCTGCGAGGAAGCCCAGCATGGCAAAGAAGTCCAGCCGAACCCCGCGGAAGTTCAGCGTCCCGGAGGTCTGGCGGAGCATCGTGAAGAAGAACGAGCGTCAGGGCCGAAAGCTGTACGACGTCCTCGTCTGCGACCATTCAGTGCTGGCCAATGACAACACCTACCGGCGGGCGCGCTCGTGCCCGGAGTGCAGGCGCAAGGTCCAGGAGTACGCGGACCAGCACCGGACCGCCAAGGCGAGCTGAGTACCCGGGGCTCGCGCCGCCCCGCCCCGCCGGCAGAGCCGTCGGGGCCCCACCCTGGCTAAGAAGCCGAAGGCATTTTCGACAGGTCTTGAGTACCCGGGGGCGCAGGCCGCCCCCGCCCCGCCGGGCAAAGCCCATCGGGGCCCCACCCCGGCCACGCCACAGAACGATCGCGTTTTTCGACAGGTCTTGAGTCCCGCGGCCGCACTCACCTTCCGTAATAGGCCGTCACCGTCACCTTGGCGAGCACGTTCGCGTTGAGGTTGAACCCGATCACCGCCGCGGAGGCGCTTGCGTCGAGATCGAGCTTCGCCGTCTTGAGCGCGAAGACGGTGAAGATGTAACGGTGCGGCTTGTCGCCCGCCGGCGGGCAAGGGCCGCCGTAGCCTATGGCGCCGTAGTCGTTGCGGCCGTGCACGCTGCCGGCTGGCGCGAGGCCGCGCTCGGGATCGCCGGCTCCCGCCGGCAGCTTCGTCACCGTCGCCGGGATGTTGAAGATCTGCCAGTGCCAGAAGCCGCTCCCGGTCGGCGCGTCGGGATCATACACGGTCAGCGCAAAGCTCTTCGTGTCGGCCGGCGCGCCGCCCCACTGCAGCTCGGGCGAGACGTTCTTCCCCGTGCACCCCCAGCCGTCGAAGACCTGCTCGGCCTGGATGGTGCCGTTCGGCTGGAAGGCGGGACTCGAGATCCAGAACTGATCCATGTGCGTCCTCCGCGTGACCGACGAGATGATTGGGTGTGAGTCAGTATCCTGATCCCCGGCGGTGGGGGCTCGTCGAGACACCTCACGGGTTCACTCCTGTGGGTACAATCTCCCGCGCTCACCCGCCGGGCCGCCGTGCCACCGACCTGGACCTCGTCCGCACCCATCTCGCGCCCTGGCCTCAATGCTGCTCACTTGGCGCCCTGGGCTTCGGGCCTCAGGCCTCGGGCTTCAGGAGAAGCCTGGAATTCGCGCTAGAAGAGCACGATGCCCCTCCTCTCCCACGTCCTGCTCGAGGCTGCGAAGGAAGGCCTCGCCGAACCTGACGGGGCGATTCGCCGGACCCGACGGGGCGCCGCGATTCGCCTGGCCGGCGCATACGGTCACCGCTACTCGATCGTGCCGGGAAGGAGAGACCGAACCATGAAGGACTTTCATTGCAGAGATGTAGGGATGAATTGCGAATTCGTAGCCAGGGGCGACAGCACCGAGGACGTTCTCCAGCAGACGGCGCGCCATGCAGAGCAGGTGCATCACATGACCGTCTCCCCCGAATTGGAAGAGCAGATGAAGAGGCTCATCCACGACCAGACGGCCGACGCGCACCGTGAGTCAGTGAAGAGGAACTCCTAGAGCTCCCGCAGGGAATCGAGGAGTTCAGTCATCCGAGCTCGGGGGGGGGCGTTTCGCCTGCCCCGAGCCAGATCTGGCGTGTGGGCGCCGCCCGAGGTAGAGCTGAGCAGGTCCCGCGGTATGCCCAGCTTCACGAGCCATGTCTCGTCCCGTCTTCCGCGCGTCGGCACCACCATCTTCACGGTGATGTCGCGCCTCTCCGCCGAGTGCGGGGCGATCAATCTCTCCCAGGGTTTCCCCGACTTCTCCGCGGCGCCGCTGCTCTACGACCTCGTCGAGAAGCACATGCGGGCCGGGTCGAACCAGTACGCTCCCATGGCCGGCGTCGCGCCCTTGCGGGAAGCCATCGCCGCCAAGGTCGAGGCGCTCTACGGCGCGCGCTACGACCCCGAGCACGAGATCACGGTCACGGCCGGGGGGACACAGGGCATCTTCACGGCCGTCGCCTGCATGGTGAGACCGGGCGACGAGGTGATCGTCTTCGAGCCGGTGTACGATTCGTACGTGCCCGCCGTCGAGCTCAACGGCGGCACGCCCGTGCGGGCGCGGCTGCGCTGTCCAGGGTATCGCCCGGACTGGGCGGAGGTGCGCGCGCTCGTGACTGCCCGTACGCGCCTCATCCTCGTGAACACGCCGCACAACCCGAGCGGCACCGTCTGGGCCGAGGAGGACTTGCGCGCCCTGGCTGACATCGTGCGCGGGACCGACATCGCCATCGCGGCCGACGAGGTCTACGAGCACATCGTGTTCGACGGTCGCCGGCACGAGAGCTGCGCACGCTTCCCCGAGCTCGCCGCGCGTTCCTTCGTCATCAGCTCTTTCGGGAAGACCTATCACGTCACCGGGTGGAAGGTGGGCTACGTTCTGGCCCCCCGGGAGCTCACCGCCGAGTTCCGCAAGGCCCATCAGTTCGTCGTGTTCACCGTCAATACGCCCGTGCAGCTCGCGCTCGCGGAGTTCCTGCAGGACCGGAGCCGGTACCTCGAGCTCGGCGCGTTCTACCAGCACAAGCGCGACTTCTTCCGCGCAGGGCTGGCGTCCTCGCGATTCCAGCTCCTGCCATGCGCCGGGACCTACTTCCAGCTCGCGTCCTACCGGGCGATCAGCGAGGAGTCCGATGTGAAGCTGGCCGAGCGCCTCACGCGCGAGATCGGGGTCGCCTCCATCCCGGTCTCGGCCTTCTACGATGAGCCCCCGGCGGACCGGGTGCTGCGCTTCTGCTTCGCGAAGGGCGAGGACACGCTCGCCCGCGCCTGCGACCGCCTGGCGAAGGTCTAGTGCTGCTCCGCACATATCCGGCGGGGCGGGGCGGCGCGAGCCCCGGGTACCCTCTGGCTTCTTAGCCGGGTGGGGCCCCGACGGCTGTGCCGGCGGGGCGGGGCGGCGCGAGCCCCGGGTACTCAGTGCGACGCTGCCTACGCCTTGTCTTGCGCCAGAGCGTCTGACGCCTCACGGCGCGCGCCGCGCTTCCCGAGCTGGATCGTGACCGCCCGATCCGGGACGCTCACCGAGACCTCGATGTAGCTGAACGCCGCGAGCAAGAACGCGAGGACCACCAGGCACCCCGCGATGTTGTAGGCGCTGGCGTACGACCCGGTCGCGTCGGCGATCTTTCCGGCCAGGATCGGGCCGAAGACGCCGCCCACGCCCCAGGCGGTGAACAGGATCCCGTAGTTCACGCCGAGGTTCTTCGTGCCCCAGTAGTCGGCGGCGGTCGCCGGGAACAGACAGAGGCAGGCGCCGTAGCAGAAGCCGACCACCGCGGACCCGATGATGAAGCCGCCGATGGTGGAGAGCCCCGAGAAGAAGAACATGGCGAGCGCCTGGAGAATGCACACCAGGGCAATCGTGACGATCCGCCCGATCTTGTCCGAGATGATGCCGGCGATGATCCGGCCGCTCGCGTTGAAGGTGGCGAGCAGCGCCACGAAGACGAAGCCGATCTTGATCGCGTTCCCGGATTGCACCGAGACGATCTTGGCCATGTGCCCGATGATCATGAGGCCGGCGGTCGACGCGCAGGCGAACTGCAGCCAGAGCGTGTAGAACGAGAACGTCTTCAGCATCTCCCGCCAGCTGCGGTCGACGGTGGCGGCCTTCTTCGCGCCGGGCTTCGGGGCCGACACGGCCGGATGCGGCGGGTTCCCGATGAGCTGCGCGAACGCGGTCGCGGTGATGAGGAACGCGACGCCGAGAATGCGGAAGGAGGCGCTCACACCGTACGTGGCGAGGAGGTGCTTCGAGAGCGGCGCGATGTACACCGGCGCGACGCCGAACCCGCCCACCACGAGTCCCGTGATGAGACCCTTCTTCTCGGGCGGGAACCACTTGATCGCCGCCGGCGTGGCGGCGGCATACCCGAGGCCGAACCCCGTCCCGGCCAGCACGCCGAACCCGACGACCGCCGGAAGGGCGAAGCCGGGCGAGGCGAAGCTCGCCACGATGAGACCGACTCCGGTGAGCACGCCGCCCGCTGAAGCGACGATGCGGGGCCCGAGCCGATCCTGGAGACGCCCGGCGGGCACCATCATGATCGCGAAGCAAGCGATCGCGATGATGTACGGCAGGGTTGCCTGGGTCTTCGTCCAGCCGAAGCCGCCCTTCTCGATAGGCTCGACCAATTGCTTGCTGAAGACGCTCCACGCGTAAAGGATGCCGAGCGCGAGGTTGAGGCCCATTCCCGCGAGAGTGACCACCCATCCTCGTCGGCTCATCGATCCTCCCCGTTCACGGCCGCGTGCAGCCCGGGTCGGCCGGTCCAGTCGCAACCTGCACCTCGAGTGTGCGATGGACGGTAGCAAGGTTTTTCTTATCCGTCACCCTCCTTCCTGGTTATGGATGGCTGCATTCTGCCTCTCCCTGAACGCAATTGCTGCGCATCGCTCCGCGCGATTCTTGCACAATTGTTCCCCGTCAAACGCCCTCAACGACTCCTTCGGCCGTGGCGGTTCGCCCGGCGAGGTAAGGCGGCGCGGCTCGTCCCGGGGTGCGGAGATGCTATGCTGCCGGCAGATGTCCGCCCTCGATCCGGTGGCTTTTCTGCGCGCGACCCCGCCCTTCGGCGACCTGCCGGCCCGGTTCTTCGAGCGCGCCGCCCGCTCGCTCGACATCGGCTTCTTTCCGGTGGGGACGCGCCTCGTCCAGAGCGGCGGCACGCCACTCCAGCACCTGTACGTCATCCGCAAGGGCGCGGTACGCCTGGAGAGCGGAGGCCAGACGTTGCAGCTCCTCGAGGAAGGGGAGGTGTTCGGCTACACCTCGCTCCTCTCCAAGAAGGCTACCCTCGACGCCATCGTCGAGGAGGATCTCCTCGCCTACCGCATCCCGAGAGCGGAGTTCGAGGTCCTCCTCGAGGCGGACGCCCGCTTCGCGAGCCACTTCGCGATGGGGCTCGCCGAGCGCCTCAAGCACAGCCTGGCGCGCCCTCAGGTGGCGACCTTCCAGGCCGACCTGGGTGTGGCGGTCGAGACGCTCGTGCACGCGCCGCCGGTCCGCGTGCCGGCCGGGGCGACCGTCGGCGACGCGGCGCGCGCCATGCGCGAGCACCACGTCTCGTCGGTGCTGGTGGACACCTCCCCCCCCGGCATCGTCACGGATCTCGATTTCCGCAACAAGGTGCTCGCCGAGGGTCTCGGGCCCGACACGCTGCTGACCGCCATCTACTCCTCGCCGGTCAAGACGGTGCCGGGCAGGACCGCCATCTACGAAGCTTGGCAGACGCTCCTCGACCAGGGCGTTCATCACCTGCCCATCACCCGCGATGACGAGATCGTGGGCGTCCTCACGTCCAGCGACCTCCTCAAGACGACCGCGCAGGGCCCGCCCGCCATGCTGCGCACCGTGGAGCGGCTCGCCTCCCGCGACGCGCTCCCCGGTTACGGCACGCGGCTGGCCGAGATGGCCTCGTCGCTCCTGGCGGGCGGCCTCGACGCCACCGTCATTGCTGGATTCGTGGCCCGCCTCAACGACGCCCTGCTGGGCCGGATCCTGCGCTGGGCTGAAGCAGAGCTCGGGCCGCCGCCCGCTCCCTATGCGTGGATCGCCTTCGGTTCGGAAGGGCGCATGGAGCAGACGCTCCTCACCGACCAGGACAACGCGCTCATCCACGGCGGCAGCGCCGCGGACGAGCCGTACTTCGTCGCCCTGGCCGAGCGCGCCAACGCGGACCTCATCATGGCCGGCTATCCACCCTGCCCGGGCGGCTACATGGCGCGGAACTGGCACGGGCCCCTCGTGGACTGGGAGGCTCGCTTCAGCGGCTGGCTCGACGATCCGAAGCCGCAGGCGCTCCTGTGGGCCGCCATCTTCTTCGACTTCCGCAAGGTCCACGGCACCCTCGACCTGGCGCCACTCGAGGCCGTGCTCACCAGGGCCTCGAAGGAGCGCCTCTTCCTCCGTTGCATGGCCAAGGCGGCGCTGGAGTTCCGGCCGCCGCCGTCCCTCTTCCTGCGCCTGCACGGCGACGAGATCGACCTCAAGCGGCAGGTCATCTCTCCCATCGTCTTCCTCACCCGGCCCTACGCGCTCGAGGTGTGCACGACGGCGCGCAACACGCTGGAGCGCCTCGACAAGGCGGTCGCGGCGGGCCGCATGGGCCCGGACGTGCGCGCGACCCTGCGCGAGGCGTACCGATTCATGCTCGGACTCCGCCTGCGCGAGCAGATCCGGATGATCGCGCAGGGGGTACCAGCCGTGAATACCATCTCGCTCAGCTCGCTTTCCTCCATCGAGCGGAGTCGCCTCAAGGACTCCCTGCGCCACATCCGCGACTGGCAGGACAAGGCGGCCTACTACTACCGGACCGACATGGTCTAGGAACTGCGCAGAACCTGAGCTGGAACGCGTTGGCCCCATGCGATAGCGTCGGCACGTGACCCTTACCCGCCTCGCCCGCACAGGGCTCCTCGCCGTCCTCGTGCTCACGCGCGTCGCGAGCGCGGAAGAGACCGCGCGGGCCCGGGCGGCGAGCCTCGCCAGGGAGGGCCTTGCGCTCCTGCCCTGGGACGACAGCGCCAGCCTGGAGCGCGCCGAAGAGCTCATGCAGGCGGCTCTGCGCGCCGACCCGCAGTTTTACCAGGCGCGTGCGGATCGGGCCCTGGTCGGCCTGCTCGTGGCCGCGGCGCGCAGGGACGAGGCCGCGCGGCTCGAGCCAGCCGAAGGAGACGCGCTCCGGCGGAGCGGCCGCGAACTGAGGGAGCGCGCCCTCGACGAGCTACGTCCGCTGCTCCGGGAGCACGGGCAGGACGCAGCGGTGGTACGCGCACTGGCTGTCTACTACGGCCTCGACGGCAACGCCGCCCAGACGGCGAGGCTGGTGACACAGGCGCGGGCCATGGGGAGCGACCCCTGGATCGACTTCGCCGAGCTCGCCGCGGACCTCCCCAATGGAAGCCGCGACGCAACCGTCTCGCGGCTCGCCGCGTTCACGGCGTCGCACCCGGGCCTGTTGCGCGCCCACATGATGCTGGTGCGGGCCCAGCTCGATCGCTCGCGGGCGGACGAATCGCTCGGCACGCTCGACCAGATCCTCGCCGCGAACCCGCGCCACGATCTGGCCCTCCGGCTCAAGGCTTCGATCCTCTCGCCGCCGCCGGCGCGCGTGGCCGCGGTCCCGGCGCCTCCCGACGTTCCTCCCCCCCGGAAGCCCGGCCTCCTGCCGCGCAAGCGTATCGGCGATCGCCCGGCGCGGTGACGGAGGCGTTCACGCCCATCGTGCGCGGCTCGCCCAGGCTCATGGATCCGCGCATCTTCCGGGACGGGCCGATGGGGCTGAAGTCCGATTTCACGGCAAGAGGAGGAGAGGCATGAAGAACAGGATCGTCATCGTCACGGGTGGCGCCGCCGGCATCGGCAAGGCGACGGCGGTGCGCTTTGCCGAGGCAGGCGCCAGGGTCGTGCTCTGTGACGTGAGCGAGGAGGCGGGCGAGGCTGTGGCGAGGTCGCTCGGGCCCGACGCCCGCTTCTACAAGGTGAACGTGGCCGACCGGGGGGCCGTCCAGGCCTTCGTGGAGGACGTGATCGCGAAGTTCGGGCGGATCGACGTGCTCGTCAACAACGCGGGGATCACGCGCGACGCGCAGCTCGTGAAGATGCAGGACGGCAAGGTCGCCAAGCAGATGTCCGAGGCCGACTTCGACCTCGTCGTGGGGATCAACCTCAAGGGCGTGTTCAACTGCAGCCAGGCGGTGGCGCCCTTCATGATCCAGCAGGGCGGAGGCGTGATCCTCAACGCGTCGTCGGTGGTGGGCATGTACGGCAACTTCGGCCAGACCAACTACGTGGCCACCAAGGCGGGGGTGATCGGCATGACGAAGGTGTGGGCGCGCGAGCTCGGCCGCAGCAACGTCCGCGTGAACGCCGTCGCTCCCGGCTTCACGGCCACCGAGATGGTCATGAAGATGCCGGAGAAGGTGCTCGAGGCGATGAAGGTTCGCACCCCGCTCGGTCGCGTGGGCCAGCCGCGTGACATCGCGAACGCCTACTTCTTCCTCGCGTCCGACGAGGCCAGCTTCATCACCGGCGCGGTGCTGTGCGTCGACGGCGGCCTGGTGACCGGGACCTGAGGCCGTTCGAGACCTCGGCGACGGGCGAGTCTCGAGCGGAGCGCGGCGACCGCGCACCCGCCGAAGGGGCAGCACGACCGCGGCAATAAGGCCCACGCGCGCGTCGCTTGGCGCCTCGGGCCTCTGCTAGGATTGCGTGCTCGTCCGCACGCCTGCCGTCCGCGGCGGACGCCGTCGATGCAAACAGACAGCGGCGCACACGCGAAGCGGCACCGAGCGACCTCCATTCGCAGGATCCTCGCCCTGTCGCTGGCGCTCGGCGCCTTCATCCCGTTCCTGCCGCTCGCCTACCTCACCTGGGCGGCCTATGCCGGCGACGTGGCCCGCGTGGAGCGCGAGATCGAGGACACGAACCGGCAGATCGCGCGCCTCGCGGCCAACTACCTCGACGAGCTCGTCGTGCGCATCAAGCAGGAGGCGTCGGAGGGCCCGGCGGTCCTGCCGGTGGCCTCGGGCGCGGTGCGCTGGGAACGCGTGCGTCCTGACGGCGTCGTCAGCGCATCGCAGCTCGCGCCGGGGCGTGTCGGCGCGCACGCCGGCTACGACCGATTCCTCGCCACCCTGGCGGACACGGACGAGGCTCGCTTCTCCGGCGTCGAGCGATGGATGGACGGCATGGCGCCCACCATCATCGTCGCGCGGCGCGGGGTGACGGCAGGCAAGCCCTCCTTCCTCGTCGGGATCGTCGACCCCGACGCGCTGCATTCGGGCATGACCGCGCGGTCCGGGGAGCTTCTCGACCGGCACGTCTACGCCGTCGACGGAGCGGGTCGCCTCCTCTTCTATTCCGACGTGGAGATCTCGAGGCGGGGCGAGGACCTCACGAGCAACCCTCCCGTCCGCCTCCACCTCCAGGGAGGCACCGGCCCCATTCGCTTCAGCAGCGTCGTCTCGCGCAAGCCGCGCCTCGGGTTCGTCCAGCGTCTGGCGAACGTCGACTGGAGCGTCGTCGTCAGCACCGACATCGGCTCGCGGCTGGTGGGCCTGCGCGAGCGATACAGGACCCTCGGCTGGACCATCGCCTTCTCGCTCGTTGCGGTCATGGCCATCCTGCTCGGGACGAGCCGGCGGCTGCTCCAGCCGCTCCTCGAGATCCGCGATGCGCTGCACTCGCCGTCCCGGCTGGTAGGCGAGCGGCTGGAAGTGTCGCCCTCCACGCGCGAGGTGCTCGAATACGCCCAGCTCCTCCAGGAGTTCGACGACCTCTCGCTGCGCTTCGCCGCGACGGAACGCGAGCTGGTCCAGGCCGAGAAGGCTTCGCTCCTGGGACAGCTCGCTTCGGGCGTCGCCCACGAGATCGGGACCCCGCTCAACGTCATGTCGGGGAACGCCCAGTACCTCTTGCGCAAGCTGAGGCCGGACGATCCGGCGCGCTCCGCCCTGCAGCAGATCGTCGGGCAGGCCGAGCGCATCACCGAGATGGTCCAGCAGCTCCTCGACTTTGCCAGGCCCACCGAGGCCCGCAGCGTGCCCTTCGATCTCGGCGCCGTCGTCGCCCAGACCCTCGAGATGGTCTCCTCGCTGCTGCGGCGCGTGGAGGTCCAGGTGGACGTCGACCCGGAGACCCCGCCCGTGATGGGCGACCCTCGGCTGCTCGAGCACGCGCTGCTCAACCTCATCGTGAACGCGTGCCAGGCCATGCCGGAGGGAGGCCGCCTGTCGCTGGTGGTCGGGGTCGGTGCGCCGCTCGAGTCAGGGCCGGGCAGTGCCGAGCTCTGGGTATGCTGCCGCGTGTCGGATACCGGCTGCGGGATCGCCGCCGAGAACCTCGGCCGCGTCTTCCAGCCCTTCTACACGACCAAGGCCCAGGGCGAGGGCACGGGTCTGGGGTTGGCCATCGTCGAGCGCATCGTCCGCCAGATCCAGGGCGCCATCGACGTCTCGAGCCGCCCGCGATTCGGCACGACCTTCACGCTTCGTCTGCGGCCGGCCGTCCGCGCCCGGCCCGGTGACGAGCCGCTCGAGGCGCCGGGCGAGCCGCACCGATTCCGTCCCGCCGCCCGGCGTGCTTGACGCTTCGAGGGGAGCTCCCGTGGAGACCGATACGATCCGCGTCCTGGTTGCCGAGGACGACCAGCAGATGGTCGAGCTGCTCCAGCGCGTCCTGGGCGAGGAGGGCTACCAGGTGACCGCAGTCCGGGACGGCGCCCAGGCGCTCGCCAAGCTGGAGGAACAGCCCAGCTTCGACCTGGTGCTGACCGACCTGCGCATGCCTGGTCTCGACGGGATGGAGCTCCTTCGCCGCGCCATGGCCCGGCAGCTTCGCCAGCCCGTCATCCTCATGACCGCCTTCGGCACCATCGACTCCGCCGTGCAGGCGATGCGCGAGGGCGCCTACTACTACCTGGCCAAGCCGGTCCACATCGAGGACCTCCTCGAGATCGTGGGCAGCGCCGCCGACGTCGTGCGGCAGCAACGCGGCGCCGAGTCAGCGGTCCCGCTCGGAGACCCCTCCTTCTTCCCCATCGTCTTCCGCAGCGCTTCGATGGCGGCGCTCCTGAAGATGGCCCACGAAGTCGCCGCCAGCTCGGCGAGCGTGCTCATCACCGGCAGCTCCGGGACGGGCAAGGAGCTCCTCGCCCGGGCCATCCACAGCCTGAGTCCGCGCGCCTCCCGGCCCTTCGTGGCGGTCGACTGCAACGCCATTCCCGAGACGCTGCTCGAGAGCGAACTCTTCGGGCATCGACGAGGGTCGTTCACCGGCGCGACGTCGGACAAGCGCGGACTGGTCGAGGAAGCCAGCGAAGGGACGCTCTTCCTCGACGAAATCGGTAACATCTCGCTGGTGGTCCAGGCGAAGCTCCTGCGCTTCCTCCAGGAACGGCGCTTCCGGCGGGTGGGCGACACGGACGAACGCCAGGTGAACCTGCGGCTCATCTCCGCCAGCAACAAGGACCTGCGCGAGGGCGTGGACCGGGGGGACTTCCGCGAGGATCTGTTCTACCGCCTGTCGGTCATCCCGCTGCGGATCCCCGACCTCAAGGAGCGGCGCGAGGACGTCGCGCCGCTCGCGTACCACTTCGTCCGCAAGTTCAACAGCGGCTACAAGATCGAAGGCATCCGCAAGGACGCCCTGGAGCTCCTGCTCGAGTACCCCTGGCCCGGCAACGTTCGCCAGATCGAGAACGTGATCGAGCGCGCGGTCATCCTGCGCAAGGCCGGGCTCATCCAGCCGCGCGACCTGCCCGAGGAGATCACGGCTCGTACGGCCCAACCCTCCGGCAAGTCGCTCGAGGAAACCGAACGCGACTACATCCTCCAGCTCCTCCGGGAGTGCGGCGGCAATCAAACGCAGGTCTCGCGCATCCTGGGCATCAATCGCCGCACGCTCTACCGCAAGCTCCGCAAGTACAACGAGGAGCCCGAGGACGGGGAGCCAGCCTGATGGCGCGCGCCCCTAGCCTGACGAACAGAGCGCCGCACGCCGGGTCTTCCGGCGCGGCCG
>JBGQLS010000137.1:0-13482 GCA_041500205.1 Anaeromyxobacteraceae bacterium
GCGTGGCCGGGGTGGGGCCCCGATGGGCTTTGCCCGGCGGGGCGGGGGCGGCCTGCGCCCCCGGCGACTCAGCGCGCGTCGAGGACGGCCCGCACGCGCGCCAGGAGCGACACCTTCGTGAACGGCTTGGGGAGGAACTCCGTGCCAGGCTCGAGCACGCCGCGGTTGGCGATGACCTCCTCCGCGTGCCCCGAGACATACAGCACGCGCAGCTCCGGGTGATGCCGCCGCAGCTCGTCCGCCACGGCGCGCCCGTCCAGGCCCGGCATGATGACGTCGGTGACGAGGATGTCGATGGGCCGCCGCTCGCGCGCCGCCAGCTCCAGCGCCTCGGCCCCGCCGCCCGCCATGAGGACGCGGTATCCGGCGCCGAGCAGGGAACGCACGGTGACAGCCCGCACCTGCGGATCGTCCTCGACGACGAGGACCGTCTCGGCGCCACACGTCACGGTCACGGCGGGCACGGGCGACGCCGCCACCACGGGCTCGGACGTACGCGGGAAGTAGAGCTCGAACGTCGTGCCCCGGCCCGGCGAGCTGTCCACCAAGACGTATCCGTTGTTCTGCCGAACGATCCCGTAGACCGTCGCCAGCCCAAGCCCCGTCCCCTGGCCCACCGGCTTCGTGGTGAAGAAGGGCTCGAAGACGTGCGCCTTCACCTCGGGCGACATCCCCTCTCCAGAGTCGCGGATCGAGAGCCGGGCATAGGACCCGGGGCGGATCCCGCTATCGGTGGGGGTGGCGCCCTCCTTCACCTCGACGTTCCGCGTCTCGAGGGTGAGCACGCCGCCCCTGGGCATCGCGTCCCGGGCATTCACGGCGAGGTTCAGGACCACCTGCTCGATCTGCCCCGGATCGCAGCGCACGGGCCACGCGCCCGGCTCGAGCGCCACGACCAGCTCGACGTCTTCTCCCATGACGCGTCGCAGGAGCTTCTCGCTGCTGCGCACGAGCACGCCGAGGTCGAGCGGGACCGGGGCGATGACCTGCCGCCGCGCGAAGGCGAGCAACTGCCGCGTCAAGTCGCGAGCGCGCTCTCCGGCGGCCCCGACCTCCTGGACGATCTCCGCGTCGGGCACGAGGCCCTGCCTCATGTCTTGCTTCATCGCCTCGACGCCCGAGAGGATGACGGTGAGGAGGTTGTTGAAGTCGTGGGCGACGCCGCCCGCCAGCCGCCCGATGCTCTCCAGCTTCTGGGCCTGCTGGAACTGCTCCTCGAGTCGACATTGCTCGGTGACGTCGCGCGCGTTCACGACCACGCCGCGGACCACGGAATCGCCGAGGAGGTTGCGGCCCACACCTTCGAGCAGACGCCAGGATCCATCCTTGTGCCCACAGCGGATCGTGACGGGCGGGGTCGACCCTCCTCCGGCGGCTGCGGCCGCGAAGGCATCCGCGACACGTTGCCGATCCTCGGGATGGACGAACTCCTCGCTTGCCCGAGCGAGCGCCTCCTTCGCCGTCCAGCCCAGCGCCTTGGTCGCGCCCGGGCTCCAGAACCGGATCCGGCCGCCGCCGTCGAGCACGACGATCACGTCCGTGGCCTTCTCGATGAGCGCTCGGAAGCGCGCCTCACTGCGGTTGAGGGCCAGCTCCGCGAGCTTGTGCGCGGTGACGTCCTCGATGACGGCGATCTGGAACGTCGGCTTCTCTCCGGCTGCCCACATGGGCGACACCGTGAGGTCCACCCAGACGACGGAGCCGTCCTTGCGGACATAGCGCTTCTGCTTCGAGTACGGTTCGCGGGTTGCCGCCATGAGGTGCACGCTGGCGAGGCCCTCCTCGAGGTCATCGGGGTGAGTGAAGTCCTGCCAGCGGCGGGCCAGGACCTCCTCTCGCGTGTAGCCCACGATCGCGCAGAACTTGTCATTCGCCCGGACGTAACGCCCGGTGGGCATCTCGACCTGGACCACACCCACCGCGGCCTGCTCGAAGATGGCTCGGAAGCGCGCCTCGCTCGCCCGCAGTTCCTGCTCAGCCCGCGTGCGATCGGTGATGTCCTCCCAGACGGAGAGGAGGCGCCGTCTCCCGCCGATCTCGACCCTCCGCGCCGTGAACAGGACGTCCCGGGTCTCGCCCGATTTGGTCCGGTGTCGGCATTCGAACTTCTCGTCTCCCGTCCCGAGGATCTGGGCCATCTTCTCCTCGACTACCGGTCGTTGCTCCTCGGAATGGAGATCGGCGAGGCGGAGGCTCCCGAACTCCTGTCGCGTGTAGCCGAGCTGCTGGTGCGCCTGGTCGTTGAAGGCGAGGATGCGCCCTTCCTCCCCGAGAAGCACGACCCCGCTCGGCGCGAGCGTGAACAGGGAGCGATAGAGGGCCTCGCTCTCGCGAAGGGCCTGCTCTGCCTGGCTCACCTCGCCCTTGAGACGAACGAGGTCGCTCACGTCTTCCAGCGTCACGACGACGCGTCTGTCGCCCCCGTGGTGGATGGCGAAGGCGCTGACGTGCACGGAGACTCGAGCGTCGCTCCCGGCGCGGTGAACGTGCACGATGGCCAGCGCCCTGCGGACGACACCGCCGGTGAAAGCCTGCTCGACGGAGCTCCTGACGACGCAGGCCTGGCAGGATTCTTGATACCCGCACCCGCCCGGTTCGCGGGCGTGGACGCAGTCGAAGACGTCTCCCGCGTGGCCCAACAGGGCCGGCGCGCCGGACACGTCTCCAAGGAGAGCCCGCGCGGCCCTGTTTGCCACGAGCACGCGGGCCTGACGATCCACGATGAATGTTGGATCCGGGTACTCCTCGAAGATCACACCAGCGAGGTCGGTCGAGGCACCGGTCGGCTTCTGCGTCATGCGTATGTAGAGAGCTTGGCGTCCTACCTCTAAGGACGCAAGCCGACTTGCCTACCTCGTTGGGCTCGGCGGCCGGCCGCCGCCTTCTCGCTCTCGTGTCTGCCGGCTGGATCCTTGCGCCCGCGCAGCAGATGGGTGAACGACGGATTTCGGTCGCCCCTGTCAATCAATGGAGATGACTTGGCTCCGCCGAGTCAGAAGGCAATGCTAGCCGATGCCTCCGGCCACCAGGTGTCGCAGTCGGTTGGGCAGGACAGGCGGCGCTCGTACGCGACGCCTACGCTGATGGAGAAGGGGCCGGCTCCGAGGAGACCGATTCCGCCCCGCACACCGATGCCGTCCTGGTCAGGAAATCCGGAGCTTGCGAAATCATGGGCATAGAAGCCGCCCAGGTAGGGCCGGAAGAGGGGGACAGGGAAGTACCATGTGAGGCCGGGCGATACCTGAACGAAGCTGGGCGTGGCGCCTCCCCAGTAGGCAATGCCCACCTCTGGTGTGAAGCCGAAACCCAGGTCATAGCCGAGACGCCCACCCAACTGGTAGTACGTCTGACCGTAGGCTCGGCCGACTCCGCCGCTCACGCCAAGACGAAGGCCCTCCGCGGAAGCCTGACTAGCCAGCGCGAGCGTGAGGGCTGCTGCGAGCACGCGGCCGATGCGGTGAACGTTCATGTCATGCACTTTATGAGAGGCAGGGCGTGAGCGCATCGAGTACGGCGGGGGTGGTTACCGAAACGACCGCCTACGGCAGCACTGACTCCCCGTACATGAGGTACGTGTCCACGCCGCGCGCCGCACGGCGCCCCTCGTGGATGGCCCAGACGACGAGGGACTGCCCGCGCGAGCAGTCGCCGGCCGCGAAGATGCCGGGCACGCTCGTCATCTTGCTGGCGTCCGTGGCGATGTTGCCGCGCTCGTCCAGCTTGAGGCTCAGCTCGGCGGGCAGGTCCTTCTCCGGCCCGACGAAACCGAGCGCGAGCAGGACGAGATCGGCGGGGAGCACGCGGTGCGTGCCCTCGATCTCGCGCGGGCCGAGGGACTTCCCGTTCTCGGCGCGCAGCCACTCGATCCCGGAGATCTCGAGCGCCTTCACCCGGCCCTGCTCGTCACCGACGATGCGCTTGGTCTGCACGGCATACTGACGCGGGTCGGCGCCCCACAGGGCCTTCGCCTCATCCTGGCCGTAGTCGAGCTTGTAGACCTTGGGCCATTGCGGCCACGGATTGTCGGGAGCCCGCTCGTCGGGCGGCCGCGGCAGGATCTCGAGCTGCACCAGGCTCTTCGCGCCGTGACGGAGGGCCGTGCCGACGCAGTCGGTCCCGGTGTCGCCGCCGCCGATCACGACCACGTGCTTTCCCTTGGCCGAGATGTACCTGCCATCCTCGTGCCCGGAGTCGAGGAGTGACTTCGTGTTCGCGGCGAGGAACTCCATGGCCAGGTGGATGCCCTGCAGCTCGCGTCCCTCGATCTTGAGGTCGCGGGCGGCGGTCGCGCCGGAGCAGATGACGGCGGCGTCGTAGTCGCTGGTGAGCCGCGAGGCGGGGAAGTCCCTGCCCACCGCCGTGCGGGTGATGAAGCGGACTCCTTCTTCCGCCATGAGGCGCACGCGGCGCTCGACCACCTCCTTGTCGAGCTTCATGTTCGGGATGCCGTACATGAGGAGCCCGCCGATGCGATCGTCCCGCTCGAACACGGTCACGTTGTGGCCGGCCCGGTTGAGCTGCGCGGCGGCGGCGAGGCCGGCCGGCCCCGAGCCCACCACCGCCACGCGCTTGCCGGTCCGGGCGAGCGGCGGCTGCGGCTGCACCCAGCCGTTCGCCCAGGCGCGGTCGATGATCTCGCACTCGATCGACTTGATGGTCACGGGCGGCGCGTTGATGCCGAGCGTGCAGGATCCTTCGCAGGGCGCGGGACACACGCGCCCGGTGAACTCGGGAAAGTTGTTGGTCTTGTGGAGGCGGATGATCGCCTCCTGCCATTGCCCGCGGTAGACGAGGTCGTTCCACTCGGGGATGAGGTTGTTGATGGGGCAGCCGGAGGCCATACCGGCGATGAGCTGGCCGGTGTGGCAGAAGGGCACGCCGCAGTCCATGCAGCGCGCGCCCTGCTTGCGGAGGGTCTCCTCCGCGTAGGGCGGGTGCGCCTCGCTCCAGTCCTTGACGCGCTCGAGGGGCGGCCGCATGTGCGTCGGCTCGCGGTCGTACTCCATGAATCCGGTCGTCTTACCCATGTGGAAGACCCAGCTCCTCTCTCAGCGCGGCCACTGCCGCAAGCAACGCGCGGACGGCCATCCCTCGGCTCCCCCGCGCCCCCCAGACGAGGCCGTCGAGCGGCTCGACAACTCTCGGGTGTGGTTGATCAATTGCCGCCGACCCGCATGGCGTCGTGCGCGTTCTCCTCGAAGGCGGCCATCTCGGCCTCCTCGGGCGTGAGGCCCTTCTGCAGCATGCGAGCCTGCGCCTCGAGCACGCGCCGGTAGTCGTTGGGAACGACCCGCAGGAAGCGGGGTAGCATCTCCCTCCAGCCGTCGAGCACCTTCATGCCGAGCGCGCTGCGCGTGTACTGGACGTGACGCTCGATCATGCGCCGGACCATCGCGATCTCCTCGTCGGCCTCGAGGCGCGAGAGGCTCACCAGCTCCCGGTTGCAGACCTTGGCGAAGCCGCCCGTGTCGAGCACGTAGGCGAGGCCGCCGGACATGCCGGCCGCGAAGTTGCGCCCGGTCGGGCCGAGCACCACCACCCTGCCGCCGGTCATGTACTCGCAGCCATGGTCGCCCACGCCCTCCACCACCGCGGACACGCCCGAGTTGCGCACGCAGAAGCGCTCGCCGGCCACGCCGCGGATGTAGGCCTCGCCGCCGGTCGCGCCGTAGAAGGCGACGTTGCCGATGAGGACGTTCTCCTCGGGAACGAACGTCGCCTCGGCGGGCGGGAAGACGATGATCTTCCCACCTGAGAGGCCCTTGCCGATGTAGTCGTTGGAGTCGCCCTCGAGCGTGAGCGTCATGCCCTTCGGGACGAAGGCGCCGAAGCTCTGGCCGGCCGAGCCCTTGAAGTGGAGCTTGATCGTGTCCTCGGGGAGGCCGTCCGGGCCGTGGCGGCGGGTCAGCTCGGAGCCGACCATGGTCCCCACCACCCGGTTCGTGTTGCGGATGGGCAGGACCGCCTGGACCGGCCTCCGGGACTCCAGGGCCGGCCGGCACAGCTCGAGGAGCGTGGTCGCGTCGAGGGCCTCGTCGATCCCGTGGTCCTGCGGGATGTAGCAGGTGCGGCCGTAGTGCTTGGGCACCGTCGGCTTGAAGAGGATGCGGCTGAAGTCGAGGTTCCTCGCCTTCCAGTGATCCACGGCGCGGCGCATCTCGATGCGCTCGGAGCGGCCCACCATCTCGTCGACGGTGCGGTAGCCGAGCATCGCCATGAGCTCTCGCACCTCTTGCGCGACGAACTTCATGAAGGTGACCACGTGCGCGGGGTCGCCGCTGAAGCGCTTGCGCAGCTCGGGATCCTGCGTGGCGACGCCCACCGGGCAGGTGTTGAGGTGGCAGGCGCGCATCATGATGCAGCCGAGCACGACCAGCGGGGCGGTGGCGAACCCGAACTCCTCGGCGCCGAGCAGGGCGGCGATGACGACGTCGCGCCCGGTCTTGAGCTGACCGTCGCACTCCACGGCGATGCGCGAGCGCAGGTTGTTGATGACGAGCACCTGGTGCGTCTCCGCGAGGCCCAGCTCCCAGGGGATGCCCGCGTGCTTGATCGAGGTGAGCGGCGAGGCCCCGGTGCCGCCGTCGTGACCCGAGATGAGGACCACGTCGGCGTGCGCCTTGGCGACGCCGGCGGCGATGGTGCCCACGCCCACCTCGGCCACCAGCTTCACCGAGATGCGGGCGCCGTGGTTGGCGTTCTTGAGGTCGTGGATGAGCTGCGCCAGGTCCTCGATGGAGTAGATGTCGTGGTGGGGCGGGGGCGAGATGAGGCCCACGCCCGGCGTCGCGTGCCGGACCTTCGCGATCCAGGGATACACCTTCGTCCCCGGGAGCTGCCCGCCCTCGCCCGGCTTCGCGCCCTGCGCCATCTTGATCTGCAGCTCGCGGGCGTTCACGAGGTACTGGCTCGTCACCCCGAATCGCCCCGACGCCACCTGCTTGATGCCGGAGTTCTTCGAGTCGCCGTTGGGGAGCAGCTGGTAGCGGGCCGGATCCTCCCCGCCCTCGCCGGTGTTCGACTTGCCGCCGAGCCGGTTCATCGCGACGGCGAGCGCCTCGTGCGCCTCCTTCGAGATGGAGCCGTAGCTCATGGCTCCCGTCTTGAAGCGCTTCACGATGGCCTCGACGGGCTCGACGTCCTCGATGGGGACCGTCCTGTGCGACGGCTTCAGGTCCATGAGGCCACGCAGCGTGCACAGACCCTGGGCCTGCTCGTCCACGAGCCGGGTGTACTCCTTGAAGAGGCCGTAGTTTCCGGTGCGGCAGGCGAACTGCAGCTTGTGGATGGTGAGCGGGTTGAAGAGGTGCTGCTCGCCGTCCTCCCGGTACTGGTACTGGCCGCCCGTGCCGAGCTGCTTGTGGATGATGGGCCGCTTGGGGGGGAAGGCGCGGCCGTGCCGCATCTTCACCTCCTGCGCCACCACGTCGATGCCCACGCCGCCGATGCGGGTGGGGGTCCAGGTGAAGTACTCGTCGATGAAGTCCTGGTTGAGCCCGATGGCCTCGAACACCTGGGCGCCGTGGTAGCTCTGGATGGTGGAGATCCCCATCTTCGAGATCACCTTCACGATGCCCTTGTTCACCGCCTTCACGTACTTCTTCTCGGCGGAGTCCGCGGGCCCCTTGATCATGCCGAGCCGGATCTGGTCGTGGATGGTCTCGAACGCGAGGTACGGGTTCACCGCGCTCGCGCCGTAGCCGATGAGGAGCGCGAAGTGGTGCACCTCGCGCGGCTCGCCCGTCTCGAGCGCGATACCGACCTTCGTGCGCGACCCCTCGCGCAGGAGGTGGTGCTGCACCGCCGCCACCGCCAGGAGGGCGGGGATGGGCGCGCACTCCTCGTCGTGCCCGCGGTCGGACAGGATGATGATGTTGTGGCCCTCGGCGATGGCCTCCGAGGTCGTCCAGCGCAGGTCTTCGATGGCCTTGCGCAGGCCGGCCCCGCCTTCGTTCACCTTGAAGAGCATGGGCAAGGTGATGCTCTTGAAGCCGTGGGAGCCGTTCTTGCCGTCGAGGTGCCGGATCTTCTCGAGGTCCTCGTTGCGCAGGACGGGGGTGGGCAGGGAGAGCTGGTGGGCGGAGACGGGCTCCGGCTCGAGGAGGTTGCCCTCGGGGCCGGTGGCGGTCTCGACCGCCATGATGATCTCCTCGCGGATGGCGTCGACCGGCGGGTTCGTCACCTGCGCGAAGAGCTGCTTGAAGTAGCTGTAAAGTATCTGCGGCTTCTCGGAGAGGACCGCCAGCGGCGTGTCGTTGCCCATGGAGCCGATGGGCTCGGTGCCGTCCTCGGCCATGGGGTTGATGAGGATGCGGACGTCCTCGGCGGTGTACCCGAACGCCTCCTGACGCCGGAGGACCGTCTCGTGGTCGGGCTCGATGACGCTCTCGGGCTTGGGGAGGTCGTCGAGGGCGACCAGGTACTCCTTGAGCCACAGTGCGTAGGGCTGTTCGCTCGTGATGCGGTGCTTGAGCTCGTCGTCCGAGACGATGCGCTTCTCGTTCGTGTCGACGAGGAACATGCGGCCCGGCTGCAGGCGGCCCTTGCTGAGGACGCGCTCCGGCGGGATGTCGAGGACGCCCACCTCGCTCGCCATGACGACGAGGTCGTCCTTCGTCACGTAGTAGCGGGCGGGCCGCAGCCCGTTGCGGTCCAGGGTCGCGCCGACCACGACACCGTCGGTGAACGCGATGGAGGCCGGCCCGTCCCACGGCTCCATGAGGCACGAGTGGTACTCGTAGAACGCCTTCTTCTCGGGCGACATGGACTCGTGCCGGCTGTACGGCTCCGGCACCATCATCATCATCGCGTGCGGCAGGGAGCGACCAGAGAGGTGCAGGAGCTCGAGGACGTTGTCGAACATCGCCGAGTCCGAGCCCTCGAGATCGATGACGGTCAGGATCTTCTTGATGTCGTCGCCGAACAGCTTCGACTGCATCATCGACTGGCGCGCGTGCATCCAGTTGATGTTGCCGCGCAGCGTGTTGATCTCGCCGTTGTGGGAGATGTAGCGGTAGGGGTGCGCCCGCGACCAGGAGGGAAAGGTGTTGGTCGAGAAGCGCGAGTGGACCATGGCGATGGCCGACTCGAAGGCGGGATCGAGGAGGTCCGGGTAGAAGGAGAGCAGCTGGCTCGCGTTCAGCATGCCCTTGTAGACGATGGTCTTGTGCGAGAGCGACGGGACGTAGAAGTGTCCGCGCTTCTGGATGGCCGAGCGCGCCACCGCCTTCTCCACCATGCGCCGGATGACGAAGAGCCTGCGCTCGAAGGCGGCCTCGTCGCCACAGCTCTCGCCGCGTCCGACGAACACCTGCCTGATCACGGGCTGGCTCGCCCTGGCGCTGGCGCCGAGACGGGCGTTGTCGGTGGGGACGTCGCGCCAGCCGAGGACCTTCTGCCCCTCCTGCGCGATGACGTTCTCGACGATCCTCTGGCAGGCGTTCCGGCTCGCCTCGGCGACCGGCAGGAAGACCGTGCCGACCGCGTACCGGCCGGGCGCGGGCAGCTTCACGCCTCGATCGCCCGCCGCCTTCTCGAAGAAACCGTGCGGGGTCTGCACCAGCATGCCCGCCCCGTCGCCCGAGTTCTTCTCGGAGCCGGCGGCGCCGCGGTGCTCGAGGTTCACGAGCACCGTGAGCGCCTTCTGGACGATGTCGTGCGTCTTGCGGCCCTTGATGTCCACGACGAAACCGAAGCCGCACGAGTCGTGCTCGTTCCGTGGATCGTAGAGCCCCTGGCGAGGGGGGAAGCCGTGACGTGTCATCGAGAACATCCCCGAGCTGGGTGAGACCTCTAGAGAGCGGCGAGCACCGCAGCCTCGAAAACACGCGCGGTGCATATCGTCCGCGCGGCTCTCAGCGACCTGTTGGAGGAGGCTTCGGCACGCTCGCGCCCGCGGTCCACCGCGGGTGCACGCCCGGCGCGACGCTGCCGAGCGCCCTGCTCGCCTTCAGACATGGAAAGCTCAGTTTCTATCAATGGAGAGCGATGCGTCAAGCCCAAGAGGGTATTCCAGAGCAGGGCCCGAGCGAGCTGGCGCGCTCATGCTTCCTCTCATGCCATGCAGGGCGGCCGACGAAGCCGCTGAACGCCGGGCGCGTGCCTGGTTGGCGCAAACACCTTTCACCTGAGTCGAGCGGCCGGGCATGCGCGAGACAGCCAGCGCCGCGAGCCCGACGATCACGGCGAGCACCACCACCACGGAGAGGAGGTGCGGGCCGTCCGCAACTCGGCACCGGCGGCTCGAGAGTGCGGACGTAAAGTGAAACGCGTCTTGCCATGCAAGGGGGGACGGCGGCGCACTTCAGGCGCCGGGAGCTGCAGCGCGTCAACTCTCCCAACCTCGCGAAACATTTGCGTTCGCGGCGTCAGCCTCGGCGATTCCTGCGTCCTTACGAGTTGCTCGGACCTCCTGCTTGCTCCAGATCAGGACGATTTTCCTGGCGGCCGTGCGAGGGGCATGGCGTTTGCGAGGGAGGGCGCGACGGAGGAAGACGTGAGCGAGAACTCATCCGCCTCGGCCGTGGGCGCGCCTCGTGTTCCCGCGCGCAGCGCGGCTGCCATGACCGAGCAGTGGAAGATCGTCCTGCTCGTGGCCGGCGCAATGGTCACGGGCGGGGTCCTTCAATTCTTCGTCGAGCCGGGCCCGAAGGCCCTGGTCGCGGCCGGCGCCATCGCAGGCGTCACCACGCTCTTGCTGTCGCGGGCGCTGCCCGGACGCTGGCGCGAGACCATGGCTGGCTTCCGGTTCACCTCGGTGCTGCTCTTCGCGCTCGGCATCTGCGCGATCCTGGGGACTCTGATCCTGCAAGGCCGCCCGCTGCAGGAGTACCCGATGAAATACGGGCTCGCCGGCGACCTCATCGTCGCGGCGCGGCTCGACGACATCTTTCACAGCTTGTGGTTCGGCTGCCTCGTCGCGCTCTTCCTGGCGGCGGTGGTGAACTCGGCGCTCCTGCGATGGCCGGTGAAGGTCCGGACCCTCGGCTTCTTCACCTGCCACGTCGGGCTCCTCACCTCGCTCATCGGCGCCGGTCTCTCCTGCTACTTCGCCGTGCGCGGCCGGGTGGAGATGTTCGCCGACGGTTCGACGGTGAACCAGGTGTACGTGACGAAGAACGGCCAGGTGCAGGTGAAGGCCTACGACGCCGCGGGGAACGTCATCCCCGCCACCGCTCCGCTCGGCTTCGACCTCCGGCTCGACCAGTTCGATCTCGTCCGGTACGCGACCGAGTACCGCGTCGCCTACTACGAGCCGAAGGTGAAGGCCGACGGGCGCGCCGACTGGCGTCTCATGGCGAGCTTCGACCCTGAGCCCGGGGTGAAGCACCTGCTTCCGGGCGGCAACGCCTTCACGCTCGCGAAGCTGTGGACGGACTACCGGCAGGCCGACGAGTCGGCGGGCCTGGCCGCGGGCAAGGACGCCGCCAGGAGGGAGATGAAGAATCCCGCGGCCGTCCTGCAGGTGATGGCCGAGGGCGACGTCAGCACCTCGAAGCCCCTCATCGCGCAGGGCGATCAGAACTACCTGGCCGTCCCGCCCGACGCGCGCCAGCCGCGCGGCATCCTCACCTTCGAGAGGCGCGAGGAGGAGGCGAAGTCGTACCAGAGCCACGTCACGGCCATCTCCGGGCGCGATTCGCAGAAGGCGCTGGTGGCGGTCAACGACCCCTTCACGTTCCAGGGGTGGACCTTCTACCAGGTGAACTACGACCCGAAGAACCCGAAGTACTCGGGCCTCGAGGCCGTCCACGATCCCGGCGTGAACTACGTGTTCGGGGGTTTCGCCCTCATCATCGCCGGCGTCTTCTACATGTTCTACGTCGAGACCCGTCTCAGGAAGCGCCGGAGCGCCGAGGCGCACGCTTGACCGCGATAGCGGTCGAGCGCGGGATCGCGAGGCTGCGAGGGCTGACCGGCCGGCGCAGCCGAAGAGTCAAGGCCGCGGCCTAGCAGAGGAGCCACCTCATGCTCTACATCCTCGCCGAGCATCCCTGGTTCGTGGCCGCCAGCGCCACCTACGCCGCGGCGCTCGCCCTCTACGCGGCGGCCTGGAGGTCCACGAAGGCCGTCGTGGGCCGTCTCGCCACCGCGGTGATGTGCGCCGCGCTGGCCATGAATCTGGCGCTCATCGCCGGACGCTGGATCCAGGCCGATCGCCCGCCGTTCAAGTCGCTCTTCGAGTCGCTCGTCTTCCTGTCGTTCACCACCGGCGCGGTCTATCTCGTCATGGAACGGCTCTACCGGACCCGCGTCTTCGGGGTGCTGGCCGCGGTCGGCTCCTTCGGCGCGCTCGCCTACGCGGTCACGAAGTGGGACGCCGAGATCGTGAAACTGCCGCCGGCGCTGCAGTCCGGCTGGTTCGTCCCCCACGTCGTCGTCTACTTCGTCGGCTACGGCGCCGCGTTCTTCGCCACGGCGGTGGCCGTGGTCCAACTCGCCGCGGGCCGCTGGCAGTGGGTGCGGAACCTCGTGTCCTTCAGGGCGGGCACGGTGCTCTCGGGCCAGCCGCTCGATCTCGAGAAGATCACGTACGACGCGATCAAGTTCAGCTTCACGCTCCTCACCATCGGGCTCCTCTTCGGATCGGTGTGGGCGAAGAGCGCGTGGGGCGACTACTGGGTGTGGGACCCCAAGGAGAACTGGTCGCTGGTCACCTGGCTCGTCTACGGCGCCTACCTGCACCTGCGCCGGGTAAAGGGCTGGAAGGGCGAGAAGCTCGCCTGGCTCGCCGTCGGGGGCTTCGCCGTGGTCATGTTCACTTATCTCGGGATGGAGATGCTCCCCACGGCCCAGCAGAGCGCGCACGTGTACACCGGGCAGTAGCCACGGAGGCGGCTCCCGGCTAAGTGAGCAAGCATGGCGCGCTACCTCGACGACCGGATCGAGATCCTCCAGGGCGACATCACGCGCCTCTCGGTCGATGCCATCGTGAACGCGGCCAACTCCTCGCTGCTCGGTGGCGGCGGCGTGGACGGCGCCATCCATCGCGCTGCCGGTCCTGGTCTGCTCGAGGAGTGCCGCGGGCTCGGCGGGGCGCGGCCGGGCGAAGCGAAGATAACACGCGGCCACCGCCTTCCCGCGCGCCACGTCATCCACACCGTGGGGCCGGTCTGGCGCGGAGGATCTCATGGCGAGGACGCGACGCTCGCGAGCTGCTATCGCGAGTGCCTGCGGCTCGCAGCGGAGTACGAGCTGAAGACCGTCGCCTTCCCGGCCATCTCCACCGGGGCTTATAGCTTCCCGATCGAGCGGGCGACGCGCGTCGCGCTCACGGAGGCGAGCCGCGAGCTCGAACGGCACCGCGGGCTCGTGCGCCTCGTGTTCTGCTGCTTCTCCGAGCCTGACCTCGCCGTCTACGAGGAGGTGGCGCTGGAGCTGTTCGGACAGTCGCCCGCTGCGTCCCCCGGCTGATCACGTTCCACGGCGTCACAGGGTTGTTCAGAATACCGGGGACCGAGCCAGGCGAGCGAGACGCAAGCA
>JBGQLS010000138.1:0-13434 GCA_041500205.1 Anaeromyxobacteraceae bacterium
CAAGACCTGTCGAAGAATGTGATCGCTCTGCGGCGTGCGTGGCCGGGGTGGGCCCCGATGGGCTTTGCCCGGCGGGGCGGGGGCGGCCTGCGCCCCCGGCGACTCAAGACCTGTCGAAAAATGTGATCGCTCCGCGGCGTGGCCGGGGTGGGGCCCCGATGGGCTTTGCCCGGCGGGGCGGGGGCGGCCTGCGCCCCCGACGACTCAAGACCTGTCGAAAAAACCCTTTGGCTTCTTAGCCGGGGTGGGGCCCCGACGGCTCTGCCGGTGGCGCGGGGCGGCGCGAGCCCCGGGTACTCAGTTCTGCCTCTATGTGCAAACAGCTGTGAATGGGAATCGGGCCCTGCCATGCAGCAAATGGCGTATGCGAAAAAACATGTTGAAGATCAGTTGATTACGAATCTCATAGCCGCGAATTACGTCCTCCGACCTACGCCTGTCCTCCGAACCCCATTGTGGAAAACTGAATCAGCTACGCCCCAGGTCTTGAAGCGCGATCCCGCCGCCTCGGCTGGGGTCAAGCTCCTTTGACCCAGCTCGTCGGAAAGACCATCCTCGTAACGGGAGCGAGCTCGGGGCTCGGCCTACAGGTCGCGATCCAGCTCGCGCGTCTGGGCGGCGAGGTGGTGATGACCTCCCGCGACGAGAAGAGGGGCGCGCTAGCCCTCTCGCATGCCAAGGCCCGCTCGGGCTCGCAGGCGATCTCCCTCATGCTCTGCGACTTCGCCTCTCAGGCCGACATCCGTGCGCTGGCCTCCGCGTGGCACGCGAGGCACCCGCGCCTCGACGTGCTGGTGAACAACGCCGGTTCGGTCAGTCCTGCGCGGCGGCTCACGGTCGATGGCCTCGAAGAGACCTTCGCCGTGAATCACCTTGGCTATTTCCTGCTCACGAACCTGCTGCTGGACCTGATCGAGCGAAGCACGCCCTCCCGGATCGTGAACGTGGCCTCCGTCGCCCACCGGCACGGTGACCTCGACTTCGACAACCTGAACTACGAGCGCGGCGGCTACGCGATCATGAAGGCTTACGCGCGTTCGAAGCTAGCCAACGTTCTCTTCACCGCCGAGCTGGCGCGACGGCTCGCTGGAAAGGGCGTCACAGTGAATTGCGTCCATCCGGGCGCGGTCGCCACCAACATCTGGTCGCGGGCCCCTTGGTTCGCGCGCCCGCTGCTCGCGCTGGCGAAGCCGTTCATGCGCAGCCCGGAGCAGGGTGGGCGCTCGATCGTCCACCTCGCGGCGAGCCCCGACCTCGAGGGCCTGACCGGCGGCTACTACGAGAAGGACCGCCTCGCGCTTCCCTCCCGCCTTGCCCAGGACGAGGCGCTCGCGAGGAGGCTGTGGGAAACGAGCGCCAGGCTCGTACATCTCGGCTGAGGCGTGCTCAAGACTTGTCGAAAAATGTGATCGCTCTGCGGCGTGGCCGGGGTGGGGCCCCGATGGGCTCTGCCCGGCGGGACGGGGGCGGCCTGCGCCCCCGGCGACTCAGTCGCGGCCTCCCGTCAAAGTTCGCCAGAACGTATGCCGTCCGTCGGGGTCCACGTTGCGATGGGGAGCGACGATGAGGAGATCCTCGCCGTGAACGCTCCGATGCACGGACCACGGTCCGGGGCGGGCATGAGCGTCGCCGGCCGCGTGTTCGCGTCTACATGAACCTCGTCCTGATAGTGGCCGCCGTCGCTCTTGCTGGCTGGGTCGCGCTGACGCTCGTCAGCCAGCGCCGCCGCTTCAGCAATTCCAGGGTCAGCGTGAGGGCCGGGCGCTAGGTCGAGGTGAGGAATCACGTCGCGGCGAGGCGACGATGACTCGAGCTCATCGCTCCAGGACCGGGCGCGCCACGCGCACTCGATGCGAGCGTAGCTGACGACCGGCAGGCCAGCTCGCAGGTGGACGAGCGCCGGGCCGCTCAGCAACTCTCCGCGCGTTCGCCTCTGTGACAGGGAGTTCTGACGGTTCGGAGCCGAATGCGGTCCATCCGGTGGTCAGGATCTCGCTCCGGCGCGCGTTCGTCGGCGGCCTCGCCGCGGCGGTGCTGTGGCGGCTCACCGCAGTGTTCATGGTCTATTTCCTGGGACCGACGAAGCGGCGGTTCCGGAGTCGTCATGGCGTGGGATTCTGCCCTGAATTCGAAGGGTCGTCGCGATCCCGCGGCGCCAGCGCGCATATTGCCTCCGCACCCGGCGCTTGATCTGGGTCACACGCGCCGCACCTCGCGGCTCTCCAAGGAAGGCGGCGCCGTCGACCGAGCCTCCCTGGGCCGGTCAAGCCGGAAGGAATCAATCATGCGATCCAAAGTCAGGTCGACGATCTTCGGGGCAGCAGGCGCACTGGCGATCTCTTGTGGTGGACCCACCACGCCCTCGGACGCGCTGGCGACCGAAGCGACCACCTCCCGGTCCGCTGCCGAAGACACCTCCGGGAGGTCCTCGGCGGTCTTCACTACTCGCAACGGGTCGGGAAAGGCCCGGACCATCAACGTCGGCGGGGGACCGGTGACCGATCCAAGCAATCCCTTCTTTCAGGACCTGGGGTCGAACGGCCGCTCCTGCTCTACCTGCCACGTCGCGGGCGAGAACATGACGGTGACGCCCCCGGGCATCCGGGCACGCTTCAGGGCGACCGGAGGCAGGGACCCCATCTTCCGGACGGTCGACGGCTCCAACTCGCCCTACGCCGACGTCTCCACGGTCAGGGCGCGGCGCGCCGCGTACAGCATGCTGCTCACCAAGGGGCTCATCCGCATCGGCATCGGCATTCCGCCCAGCGCCGAGTTCGAGCTGGCCGCCGTAGCGGACCCGTATGGATTCGCCAGCGCGACGGAGCTGTCGCTCTTCCGCCGCCCGCTCCCCAGCACGAACCTCAGGTTCCTCTCCACCGTGATGTGGGACGGGCGCGAGACCTTCAAGGACCCGACCCAGCCGACGGGCTTCGCCCCCATTTCCTTGGACCTCGCCGATCAGTCCGACGCGGCCACGCTAGGTCACGCGCAGGGGGCGCAGCCGCTCACCGAAGCCCAGCGGCAGGAGATCGTGGCCTTCGAGACGCAGCTCTTCACCGCGCAGGTGGAGGACGACCGGGCCGGCGCTCTCGACGACGATGGCGCCATGGGAGGGCCCCGCGCGCTCTCGCTCCAGGATTTCTTCTTCGGGATCAATGACCCGCTCGGCGGGAACCCTACGGGCGCGACCTTCGACCCGGTGGTGATGACCGACTACGCGGCCTGGAGCGGCTCGCACAGGGCGGCTCGCGCCTCGATCGCCCGCGGCGAAGAGCTCTTCAACCGCCGGCCCATCGACATCAAGGATGTCGCGGGCCTGAACGACGATCTGGGGCTCGAGATCATCCGGGGCACCTGCACCACGTGCCACGACGCACCCAACGCGGGCGACCATTCCGTCCCGGCGCCGCTGCGCATCGGCATCGACGAGCCGCAGCCCGTCGGCGGCCTCGATCCCACGGGCATGCCGGTCTACACGCTGCGCAACAAGGCGAGCGGCGAGATCAAGACCACCACCGACCCGGGCCGGGCGCTCATCACCGGCAAGTGGAAGGACGTCGGGCGCTTCAAGGGGCCCATCCTGCGCGGGCTGGCGGGGCGGGGGCCATACTTCCACAACGGATCGGCCGCCACCCTGGCGGATGCGGTCAGGTTCTACGAGGCTCGGTTCGAGATCGGCCTAACGGCCGAAGAGCAGGCCGACCTGGTGGCCTTCCTGGGGGCCTTGTGAACCGCTAGCTGTAGTACCGGAATACCCCGCCGGCGACCGCATGGTTGCCGTCGCGGTTGGTCACGACGATCGTGAGCTCGCCCGCGCCCGCAGTCGGCACCGCTACCGTCAGCGTGTCCTCCGCGGCATCGATGATCCTCGCAGGGGCGAGGCCGAACAGCGATTCACCGCGCCGAAGGAGAGGCGGCGGTACGCGCTCCAGCACCAGGTCGTCGACGGCCATGATCCCGCATGAACGCCCGATCAATCGAACGGTATGACGTGCACCCGGTCCCCAGGCGCGGCCTGGAGGAGCTCCCTCGCCTCGCGCGGCAGGAGCGCGTCGTCGCCGTCCACGCGCACCTGGGCGCGGACGGCGCGGAAGCGGATCTTGCCCTCGGAGCGCTCCACGCCCACCAGCTTCATGGGCTCGTGCTCGCGCGGTGCCAGGTCGCGCTCGGCCACCCGCAGGCGGCGGTGGGCGCGCATCAGCGTCACGTCCTCAACCTTCGCCTCGTAGTGTGGACCACCGTCGAAGGGGTCGATGCGATCGACGTGCCGGAAGCCGACCCGCTCGAGAAGGTGCTTCACGCCCTGGGTCTCCGGCGCGACGGCCCCGAGGAGCCTCTGCACGCGCGAGGGAAAGAGCGTGGTGTACATGTCGCCGGGCGGGAACAGTTGCTGGATGAACTCCTTGTTCTCCCGGCTCTTCTTGTCGGCGTCCTGGTACTCGAGACCCGTGAAGCGCTTCCCGCACGACTCCCAGAACAGGCTCCGCCCGTCGGGCAGCAGCGGCGGCATCAGCTCGGCGAGTAGCTTTTCGCGGAAGCGGTCGCGGTGCATGGCGATGTAGAGGAAGCGGACGTAGACGAGCTGCTTGCCGGGCTTGGCCTCGCCTCCACGGTCCTCGGGGTGCACCACCAAGCCGCCGATCTCGGTCGGCCCGTCGAAGTGGTATCCGATCGAGAGAACCTTGTGCCTGAAGTGCCGGTCGAGCGTCGAGGAGTAGTGCTCGCGCTCGGACACGTCGAAGAACGTGCACGGCGAGTCGCGCGTCCCGTGCTGGGCGATCACCATCGAGGTGCCGAGCACCCTGCCCGAGCGCAGCTCCTCGAGCACGAAGACGTACGAGCGATCGAGCGGATCGCGCACCTTTCCGGTGAAGCTCCGCGACGACTTCTCGATGATCCCGGCGAGCGCCCGCTCGTCGTTGGGCAGGTTCACCGAGTTGAGCTCCGCGGCGAGCGCGCTCAGCGCCGCGAGGTCGCTCTTCTGCGCGTCGCGGAGCAGGAGCATGAGCCGGCGCTGTAACACGACCTCAAACCTCTGTCATCGAGGCAAGAGCGCGGGCGTCTCCCCAAACGGGGAAGGCTACTCGTGGTTGCCGGGTCCTCGGGCGCGTGCGATGGAAGCCGCATGCGAGCCGTCATCCAGCGCGTCGCGCGCGCCGAGGTGCGCGTCGAGGGCGAGGTCGTGGGGGCGGTGGGGAGGGGCCTGCTCGTCCTCCTGGGCGTCGCCCAGGACGACGGAGAGGAGGCGGCACGATACCTCTCCGACAAGGTGGCCTCGCTGCGCGTGTTCGAGGACGGCGCCGGCAAGATGAACCTCGCGCTGGCGGAGGTGGGGGGCGGCGTCCTGGTCATCTCGCAGTTCACCTTGTTCGGCGATGTGCGAAAGGGCAACCGCCCGAGCTTCACGGGCGCGGCGCCTCCCGAGCGGGCGAACGCGCTGTATGAGCGCTTCTGCGGGCTGCTGCGCGAGAAGGGCCTCCCGGTTGCGACGGGCGTCTTCCGGGCCCACATGGACGTGGAGCTGGTGAACGAGGGGCCGGTCACGGTGATGCTCGACTCGACGCGCTTGTTCTAGACTCGTGTTCCACGTTCGCCTTCACGTGCTGGCCGGGCGCGGCTTCCGCTGGCCTCCGGGTTGACGGGAAGGAATCCGGTAGCAGGAACTCCGGTAGACTGCATTTCGACGGCCTCCTATACTGATCAATTCCTGATGCGCGGCATTCGAGGTGCGACCCAGATCGAGGCCAACTCCGTCGAGGCGATCGACCAGGGCGTGGCCGAGCTCTGCCACGCCATCACCGAAACCAATGGGATCACCCAGGACGAGATCGTCTGGGCCATCTTCACCGTGACCCATGACCTCGACGCTGACTTCCCGGCCCGCGCGGCCCGCGTGGCCGGCGGCTGGGAGCGCGTCCCCATGATCTGCTCGCGCGAGATCCCTGTCCCCGGATCGCTTCCACGCACGGTCCGAGTGCTCATCCACGTCGACTCGGGGACCCCGGCCGACGCCAGGCACGTCTACCTGCGCGGAGCGAAGGCGCTCCGCCCCGACCTGCACAAGTGACGTCTCCCTTCCCCCGCCAGCTCGGCATCGTCGGCCTCGGGCTCATGGGGGCGTCGCTCGCCCGCGCCGTGAAGGCGGCCGGGCAAGGCGTGCGCGTCGTCGCGGTGGAGCCGCGCGACGACATACGGGCGCTGGCGCTCGCGGATGGGGTCGTCGACGTGGCGCTGGCCGAGCTCGGGCCGGCGCTCGCCGCCTGCGAGCTGGCCGTGCTCTGCACGCCCATCGCGGCGCTGGAGGCGCTCCTCGGCCCGGTGTCCCGCCTCCTCCCGGACGGCGCCGTGCTCAGCGACGTGGGCGGTGCGAAGGAGCGCGTCGTCCAGCGGGCGGCCGGCGACGTGCGGCCGGGGGTCGCCTTCGTCGGCGCTCACCCCATGTTCGGCGGTCATGGTGGCTACGCGGGCGCCCGCGCCGACCTCTGGCGCGGCGGCGCGGTGGCCGTGTGCGTCGACGCGTCGCCCGCCGCCGTCGAGAGCGTGGCGCGCTTCCACGCCGCGCTCGGCGCCGAGGTGGTCCGCTGCCGCGCCGCCGAGCACGACGCCGCCGTGGCGATGGTCTCGCACTTACCGTACCTCCTCGCGAGCGCGCTGGCGGTGGCGGCGCGTGAAGCGGGCCCGCTCGCGGCGAAGCTCGCCGGCCCCGGCTTGAAGGACATGACGCGCCTGGCCCGGTTTCCCTTCGACATCCAGGGCGAGGTGTCCCGCCGCAATGCCCGCCTCCCACAGGCCGCCGAGAAGCTCTCGTCGCACCTGGCGCGCGTGCTCGAGGCGATCGCCGTCTCCCCGGAGGAGGCGCGCGGCGCGCTCGAGGAGGCGCGCGCGGCGCGCGCGGCGCTCTTTCCCGAGGCAGGTGTGAAAGGCGAGTCATGAAGGGACCAGCCGTGTGTCGTCGCAAGGGGCCGCTCTCGGGCTCCTTCCAGGTCCCCGGCGACAAGTCCGTGTCGCACCGCGCGCTCATCTTCTCGGCGCTCGCCAGCTCGCCCTCGAAGGTGCGCGGGCTCCTCCAGGCGGAGGACGTGGGCGCCACGCGCCGGGCCGTCGAGGCGATCGGCGCGACGGTCCGGGACGAGGGAGCGTTCGTCCTGGTGGAACCGCCGGAGCGCTTCTCCGAGCCTCCCGACGTGGTCGACTGCGGGAACTCGGGGACCAGCCTGCGGCTGCTCTGCGGCGTCCTCTCGGCGGTGCCCGGTCTCTCCGTGCTCACCGGCGACGCCTCGCTGCGGCGCCGCCCGGTGCGGCGCGTGCTCGAGCCCCTGCGGCGCATGGGCGCGGTGCTGCACGCGCGAGACGGCGACCGAGTGCCGCCCGTCGTCCTGCGCGGCTCCCCGCTGCGCGGGACGCGTCACGTGCTCGAGGTGGCGAGCGCGCAGGTGAAGAGCGCGCTCCTCCTCGCGGGGCTCTTCGCCGACGGCGAGACCACGGTGGTGGAGCCGCACCTCTCGCGCGATCACACCGAGCGTATGCTGCGCGGCATGGGAATCGACTTGCGCGTCGAAGGGCTCGCCGTCACCGTCGCCCCGGGGCGTCCTCGGGGGGGCACGGTGGAGGTCCCGGGCGACATCTCGTCGGCGGCCTTCTTCCTCTGTGCCGGCGCGGCGCTGGAGGGCTCGGAGCTCACTGTCCGGAACGTGGGTCTGAACCCCTCGCGCACAGGCGTCCTGGACGTGCTCGAGGCCATGGGGGCGCGCCTGCGCGTCGCGAACCGCTTCGACGACGGCGAGCCCCGCGGCGACGTCACCGTCAGCGCTGCGCCCCTGCACGGGACCACCATCTCGGGAGCGCTCGTCCCGCGCCTCATCGACGAGCTGCCCGTGCTCATGGTCATCGCCACGCAGGCGCAAGGCCGCACCCTCATCCGCGACGCGCGAGAGCTGCGCGTGAAGGAGTCGGACCGGCTCGCGTCCATGGGCGAGGCCCTCGCCGCCGCGGGTGCCAGGATCGAGCTCTTCGAGGACGGCTGCGCCATAGACGGTCCCACGCCGCTCCAGGGCGTGTCCGTCCGCACTCGCCTCGATCACCGGATCGCCATGAGCATGGCCATCGCGCAGCTGTTCACGCGCGGCGCCGAGGTCCACCTCGACGACATCGCCTGCGTCGGCACCAGCTTCCCCTCGTTCTTCGCCATCCTGGACGGGGTCGCTGCCTCGAGCTCTCTCTCCCCGGGCGGGGGCGCGGGGCAGGGTGAGGGAGCGACGAGCGCGTCATGATCTCCGGGCAGACCGCTCTCTATGGCGTGCTCGGGCACCCGGTGGGGCACAGCCTCTCCCCCGCCATGCACAACGCGGCGTTCCGGGAACTCGGGCTCGACGCTGTGTACGTGCCGCTGCCGGTGGCGCCGGAGGCGCTGCTGGAGGGGATGCGCGGGGCGCACGCGCTCGGATTCCAGGGGTTGAACGTCACGGTACCGCACAAGCAGCGCGCGGCTGAAGCGTGCCTTCGCCTCGACGAGGTCGCGCGGATCTGCGGTGCGGTGAACACGCTGCGCCGGATGGGCGAAGGCTGGGAGGGATTCAACACGGATGCGCCCGCCTGCCTCGCGCTCCTCCAGGCGGCCGGCGTGCGGCGTGGCTCGAGCGCGATCCTCCTCGGCGCCGGCGGGGCCGCGCTGGCCGGCGCCTGGGCGCTCCTCGGCACGGGCGCCGAGGTGCTGGTCGCCGCGCGGCGGGCGGAGGCCGCGGAGGAGCTCTGCCACCGCATGCTCACGGCGCTTGCCGGCGAGGTGGTGGCGCGGCCGGTGGAATGGGAGGACGCACCGGAGCTCGCCGAGCGCGCCGACGTCGTCGTGAACGCCACCTCCATCGGCCTGGGCGGGAAGAGCGACGCCCTCCCGCCCTTCCGCTTCCGCCCCGGGCAGGTCACCCTCGACTTCGTGTACGGCGAGACCGCCTTCATGCGCCTGGCGCGGGCGGGCGGCGCGTCCCTCATCACGGGCGAGCAGGTCCTGGTTCGCCAGGGCGCGCTCGCCTTCACCCTCTGGACCGGGAAGGCCGCGCCGGAGGCCCTCATGGCCGCCGCGCTGCGCCCGCGCACGACACCATGAGCCTGCGTTACCTCTCCGCCGGCGAGTCGCACGGGCCCGCGCTCTGCGGCATCGCCGAGGGTTTCCCGGCCGGCCTCACCATCGACTTCGGCGCCGTGAACCACGAGCTGCAGCGGCGCCAGAAGGGCTACGGCCGCGGCGGGCGGCAGCAGATCGAGAAGGACGAGGCGCAGTTCCTCTCGGGCATCCGGGGCGGCACCACCCTCGGATCGCCCATCGCCTTCGTCATCTGGAACAAGGACCACGAGAACTGGAAGGAGCTCGTGTCCCCCTACGCCCGCGGAGGGCGCAAGTTCACGCAGGTGCGCCCGGGCCATGCCGACCTGGCAGGGGCGATGAAGTACGGCTTCGACGACGCGCGCGACGCGCTCGAGCGGGCCAGCGCCCGGAGCACCGCGGCGCAGGTGGCGCTGGGATCGCTGGCGCGCCAGCTCCTCGGCCACTTCGGGGTGAGGGTGACGAGCCGCGTCGTCGCCATCGGCGAGCGCGAGCGCAGGGTGGGATCGCCGCCCGACGACGCCCAGCTCTCCGCCATCCAGGCGTCGGACCTGGGCGTGGACGACGAGGCCCTGGCGGCCGAATGGCGCGCGCTCATCGACGCCGAGAAGGCGCGCGGCGGCTCCATCGGCGGCGCCTTCGAGGTCTACGCGACCGGCGTCCCGCCCGGCCTGGGCAGCTACGTCCACCATGATCGCAGGCTCGACGCGCGCCTCGCCGCCGCCCTGTGCGGAATCCCGGCCATCCGAGCGGCCGAGATCGGCGAAGGCACCCACGTCGAACTGCGCGGCGATGCCTTCCACGACGCCATCCACTACGAGGCGAAGAGAGGGTTCTACCGCGACACCAACCGGGCCGGCGGCCTCGAGGCGGGCGTGACCAACGGCGCCCCGCTCCTCGTGCGAGGCTACATGAAGCCCATCCCCACCATGACCAAGGGCCTCCCGACGGTGGACATCGCCACGCGACAGGAGACCACCGCCAAGTACGAGCGCAGCGACGTGTGCGCCGTCCCGGCGGCGGCAGTGGTGGGCGAGGCGGCGGTGGCCTGGACCCTGGCCGACGCCTTCCTGGAGAAGTTCGGCGGGGACCAGGTGGGCGACATCGAGAAGGCCGTCGAAGCCTATGCGGCCCGGATCCGGTGACGGTGCGAGGGGTCCGCTGGCTGTGTTCGGTTACGCGTTCAGAATCGTTCGTTCGGTAGCGCGGGGCCCGGTGCCCCGCATCAATGCGTCCCGAGCGGGGGACAAGCCCCCGCGCTACGGCCTGCGATGGTTGCATCCGCGTGATCAGCGGCAAGAGGAGGAGCCTTGAAACTCGAGGTGATGGAGGCGCGCCAGGGGGCGCACGTCTACGAGGTACGGGTCGGCGATGGCGTCGCCGCGGCTGCGGCGGCGCTCGCGTCCGAGCGCGACTGTGTTGCGCTCGTCTCCTGCGCCCGGGTCCTCGCGACGCCCTTCGGCCGGCGCGTGCGCGCCGCGCTCGGCCGGGCCGGCACCTGCCAGCTCGTGCACGTGCTGCCTGACGGCGAGAAGGGGAAGACGCTCGCGCAGATGGAGCGCGCCGCGGTCCGTCTCCTGCGGGCGGGCGCCACGCGGCGCAGCCTCGTCATGGCGCTGGGCGGAGGGGCGGTCACCGACGCGGCTGGCTTCCTCGCCGCCACCTACATGCGGGGCGTCTCCTGGGCGGCCGTGCCGACCACGCTGCTCGCCATGGTGGACGCGGCGCTGGGCGGGAAGACGGCGGTGAACCTGCCGCTCGCGAAGAACGCGGTGGGCGCCTTTCATCCGCCAGTGGCGGTGCTGGCCGACCCGGCCTCGCTCAGGACGCTCTCCGAGCGGGAGTTCCGGAGCGGTCTCGGCGAGGTGGTGAAGTACGCCGCCTTGCGCCCGCCGCTCCTCGATCGCGTCGTCGCCGCCGCGCGTGCGGGACGGGCCGACGCGGCGCTCGTCGCCGCCTGCGCACGCGTCAAGATGGAGATCGTCGAGCGCGATCCCACCGAGCAAGGCGAGCGCAAGCTCCTCAACCTTGGCCATACCTTCGGGCACGGCGTGGAGGCGGCGGGAGGGTTCGCCAAGTATACCCATGGTGAATCGGTGGCGGTCGGTCTCGCGTTCGCCTTCCGGCTCGCGCGCGCGCTGGGCCGGCTCGACCTCGCGGCGGTGGAGTCCCTCGAGGCCGTGCTCCGGGCTGCCGGGCTTCCGACCCGCGTCCCGGCGGGCGTCGCGCGCCGCGCCGCCCGGCTCATGGGATACGACAAGAAGCGCACCGCCCAGGGGCTCCAGTGGGTCCTGCCCCGCGCAGTGCCCGGAGGCGCGTGGTCCGTGGAGTGGGACGTCCCCGCCGAGGCGCGCGCCGTGGAGCAGGCCGTGAAGGAGATCGGGGAGAGAGCATGATCCTGCTCGTGAACGGCCCGAACCTGAACCTGCTCGGCGAGCGCGAACCCGAGATCTACGGCTACGAGACGCTGGCCGACGTGGAGCGGATGGTCTCCGAGACGTGCGCGGCGTACGGACTCGAGGTGAAGGCGTTCCAGTCGAACTGGGAGGGCGCCCTCCTCGACTTCCTCCAGGAGCATCGCCACCAGGCGCAGGGCGTGATCCTGAACCCGGGTGCGCTCGCGCACACGAGCCGCGCGCTCCCCGACTGCCTCCGGTCCTTGCCTTGCCCGACCATCGAGGTGCACATCTCCAACCTCCAGGCGCACGAGGAGTGGCGGCGAGAGAGCTTCGTCGGGCCCTCGGCCCAGGGGCAGATCGTGGGGCTCGGGATCGCCGGCTACTACTACGCCGCGATCCACCTGTGCTCGCAGCTTGTCGCGCAGGCCGCCGCTGGCGATGCCGTTCCGACGGACGGGTACGCCGAGACGACCGCCCCGGCCGGAGCCGCGACCGGAGCGCCCGCGCCTGCCACCTCGGGTGGGTTCGGAACCGGCGATCTGCTCCCGGAGCCCTCCCAGCAGATCCCGGTCGAGGAGATGCCCCGCGGCGACTACGAGCCGTTGTAGGGGCGAGGCTTCGGGGCCTGACGCCTGAGGACTGAGTCGCCGGGGGCGAAGGCCGCCCCCGCCCCGCCGGCAGAGCCGTCGGGGCCCCACCCGGGCCCCCTTCGACCGCAGCTGATTTTTCGACAGGTCTTGAGGCCGAGCGAACAGAGGCGCATCCATTCACATGCCCCGCGTCGCCGTGCTCATGCCCGCGCGCAACGCCGGACGGACCGTCCTGGCGGCACTCCGGTCGATCCTGCGCCAGACGGTGCGCGATCTCGCGGTCGTGGCGGTGGACGACGGCTCGGACGACGCCACGCCCGAGCTCCTGGCTCGCGCCGCGGAGCGCGATCCCCGGGTCGTGCTCGTGCGCGCGCCTGGCGGCGGCATCGCCGCGGCCCTGAACCGCGGCCTCGCGCGTTGCGACGCCGAGGTGGTGGCGCGCATGGACGCGGACGACCTCGCGCACCCACGCCGCCTGGAGCGGCAGCTCGCGGCCCTCTCCGCCTGCCCAGGGCTCTTCGCCACGGGCTCCCAGGTGCGCGCCTTTCCACGGCGCGATGTGCGGATCGGCATGCGCCGTTACGTCGAGTGGCTCAACGGCCTCACCTCGCCCGAGCTGGTGGAGCGCGATCTGCTCGTCGAGTCGCCGCTCGTGCACCCGGCGGCCGCGATCCGCCGCGGCGCCCTGGAACGGCTGGGGGGATGGCGCGACGGTGCGTTCCCGGAGGACTACGATCTGTGGCTCCGCGCGCGCGAGGCGGGCAACGTGCTCTCCAACGTGCCCGAGCCGCTCCTCCTCTGGCGCGAGGGGCCTGGCCGGGCCACCCGCCGGGATCCGCGCTATGCCCTGCCACGCTACGTCGCGCTCAAGTGCGCCCACCTCAGGCGTACCGTGCTCGCCGGCCGCGACGAGGTGGCGCTGTGGGGGGCCGGGAAGACCGGGAAGGCCTTCTCGGACGCGCTCCTCGGGCAGGGCGTGCGGGTCGCGCTCTTCCTCGAGGTGGACCCGAAGAAGGTGGGACGGACGATCCGAGGCGCGCCCGTCCTCGCCTACCAGGACGCGCCGCGCGTCCGGGGGCTCCCGCTCCTCGTCGCGGTCGGCGCTCCTGGCGCGCGCCCGCTCATCCGGGCCGAGCTCGTGAAGCAGCGCTTCCTGGAGCTGCGCGACTTCTGGTGCGTGAGCTGAACCGCGATCACCTTCCGGCTCGCGCCCGCTTCCGCGCCCCTCAGTGCGCCTTCTCGCCAGCCGCGCTCCTGCGAACCCGGAGGAGACGCGTTCCTCGGTGTATGTTCCCTCCATGCGCGCAATCCGCTATGTCGTGTGCGACGTCTTCACCGACCGTCC
>JBGQLS010000139.1:0-13367 GCA_041500205.1 Anaeromyxobacteraceae bacterium
GCCGACCAGGTCGCCGGCCTCGACGAGGAACGTGCTGGCTTCCTTCCCCGCCATGGCGTTCTTGAGGTAGGCCGCAAGAACGCCGGCGCTGCCGACGGCGCTGGTGCCCACTTTCTTTCCGGCGCTGATCTGCCCGTGGAAGTCGTTGATGGCGAGCACCTTCACGCTCACCGAGCCGGTCGCGGCCGGCGCGCACGCGATGATGAAGGTGAAGGGAGCCGTGTAGGTCTGCGTGCCATCTGCGTTGGTTGCGGTCGCCGTGGCGTTGACGATGTGGTTGCCGAGGCCGAGGTCCACGCAGGAGGCAGGGGTGTACGTGGCGTCGGACTGCCCGTTCGACGAGGTGACCGAGAAGTTCCCATGTTGCGGCCCGCTGAGGCTGTCGCTCCAGGTGAAGGTCCAGCCAGACGCGTCACCGGTGAGGACTACCCGCAGCTGGGCGTTCTGCCCAGGGCTGAGCACCGACGGCGTGGAGGAGCTGCCGACGAGCGGTGAGCCCTGGCACCTCGCTGGCATTCCGGGGAAGTACTTCGCGAAGAGGTCGGGGACGAGGGTGAAGTTGCAGGTGTTGACGGCGTTGGGGTCGAGGTCGGGGTGCGCCGTCACGTACGCCGCCAGGAAGTCGCGCACGCCGTCGGCCGACTTCCAGAGGATGGTCCCCGCCTTGAGGGCCGGGTAGCCGCCGCCACCGGCGCGGTAGTTGTTGACCGCAATTCGGATCATCTGAGCGTCGGTGACGTCGACACCGTTCAGCTTGAGCTTCGTGACGCGCGACAGCGCGGGGCGGGTGAGGTCGATCGTGTAGTCGATGCCGCTGTAGAGGTCCCAGTTGTAGTCGGGGATGTTGTTCTTCGTGCCAGCGGCGGTGGCCGGCAGGTCGGCGGGGTCGAGCTGGACGTAGTACTTCGCGTCCTGCTCGAGCGCGTCGCGCAGCGTCTTGCCCGTGATCTCCATCACGTAGAGCGTGTTGTCGTAGATGTACGCGCTGTACGCGTCGCGGAGCTTCACCGGGCCGGCCGGAATCATGCCCGTGTTGTTGAAGATGGCGGCCAGCGAGACGTCGACCGGGAAGCCGGCGGCGGCCGCCGCGTCCATCTGCACCGTGTTGATGAGGTCCGCGAGCGCGCTGTCGGTGAAGCGCGCCTGGTCGCCGCCGGGGAACGGCGCGACGGCATTGCCGATCGGGGTCTCCACGTAGGCGACGGTGGTGTCGTGGTACGGCTGCACCAGGGCCGTGAGGGCGGGATCCTGGACGACGCTCGCGTTGATGGCGTCGAGCTTCGAGTCCCGGCTGGTCACGGTCCAGCGGCCGGAGGCGTGGTCCACGCCGAGGCTCACCACACCGAGGTGGCTGCCCCAGCGGTACGGCTGCAGCATGATGGTGCTGCCGACGAGCATCTTCGGGATGTTGAGGTGCGTGTGGCCGGTGAGGATGGCGTCGATGCCGGGCACCTGCTGGGCGAGCTCGATGACGTCGTTCTCGTGCGGCATGCTGCCGTTGTCGACCCAGCTCGAGACGTCGGTGAGCCAGCCGGCGGCGCCACTGACGGTCGGGGTCCGGTCCGGCCCCGCATGGAAGGCGACGACGATGACCTCGGCGCCCTTCGACCGCATCTCGGGCACGAACCTCGTGGCGGCGTCGATCGGCGGATCGACGAGGAGGTCCTTCGTGTTCTCGGCGTCCCAGGTGGTGATGCCGGGCGTCACGAGGCCGAGGATGCCGACCTTGACGCCGCATACGTTCTTGATGACGTACGGCACGAAGGCCTGCGAGCCGTCTGCCTTGTTGCGCACGTTGGCCGAGAGGACCGGGAAGGCCGCGTCTCTCTGGAACCGACCGAGGGTGGCCATGCCGTAGTTGAACTCGTGGTTCCCGGCCACCATCGCGTCGTACTTGAGGTAGTTCATCGCGACCGCCATCGGGTGCTTGGAGGTCTGGTCAACGAGCGCGTAGTAGGTTCCGAGCGGCGTGCCCTGGATGGTGTCGCCGTTATCGACCAGCAGCGAGCAAGGATTGGCCGCCCTCTCCTGCGCGACGAGCGTCGCCACCTTCGCGAGTCCTACCGACGCCGACGGCGAGGCCGAGAAGTAGTCCCAGGGCATCAGGTTGGCGTGGAGGTCCGACGTCTCGAGCACGGTGATCACGCCGGGGCAGTGCACGGTGAGCGGGACGGAGTGCACGCTCGACGCGCCCGTCTGCGAGTCGGTCGCCAAGACCGACAGCGTGATCAGGTGGGCTCCGGTACCCAGGGTGGCGCAGGCGGCGGGAGTGTACAACTGATCCGAGCCGTCCGAGGTACCGGCGGCCGGTGCGAAGGAGCCCCGCGACGGCGGCTGGAGGCTGTCGCTCCAGGCGTACTTCCAGCT
This sequence comes from Anaeromyxobacteraceae bacterium, assembly GCA_041500205.1. Lineage (GTDB taxonomy): Bacteria > Myxococcota > Myxococcia > Myxococcales > Anaeromyxobacteraceae > Anaeromyxobacter_A. Next base: position 2,368 of record JBGQLS010000139.1, read on the forward strand.
CCAGCTCGCGGCGCCTTCCGCTGGGACGGCCTTCACCTCGGCCTGCGAGCCAGGCTCGAGGTCCGTCGCCGTGAGGAGCAGGACCTTCAGCTGTGGCCCGCCGCCGATGGCCACCGGCGACAGGCTGAAGCTGAGCTTCCCCGTGTTCGTGCCGCCCCGGCCGTCGGAGGCCGTCGCGGTGATCGTGCAGAAGCCCCAGGTCTGCGTCGACGTGAGCGTGAAGGTGGTCTTGCTGGTGCCCGCGGGACCCTGCACCGCCGCGTCGAACGTGCCGGCGCAGTCGGCGGACCAGTCGAAGGTGAGCGCGTCGCCGTCGGCGTCGGTGGCGACAGCGGTGAGGCTCATCCTGTCGCCCGCCTTCACCTGGGCGTTGTCGGTGGCGTCGGTGGACACCGTCGGGAAGCTGTTCAGGTCGACGATCGTGACCAGGCCTCCGGTCGCGCCGGCGTCGGAGACCGAGATGGTGATCGAGACGGCGGCGCGCGCGTTCTTGCTGTCCGTCCCAGTGACGAGGATGGTGAACGTGCCGTTGCCAGCGGGGGTCCAGGTCGTCGAGGTGGTCGTCGCCGTGTCGGCCTGCTGGCTGAAGCTGCCGCCCGCGCTGCAGGACCAGGCGAACTGGATGCTGTCGCCCGCGTCGGGATCCTGCGCCCACGCGGTCAGCTGGACCGGCGTGCTGGCATTGACCTGGTTCGCCACCAGCGCGGTGAAGTAAGGCGCGCTGTTCGCGAAGGGTGCCGCCGGATGAGCCTCCTGGAGCAGGACGTCCAGCGTAGTGGTTCCGCCCGCCATCACCACCGCCGGGGTCGCCGGATAGGGCTCCGGTGTGGCGAACAGGACCTCGCCAGCGGAATTCACGGCCTGGGCCTTGACGCCGTAGCGGCCCGCCGGGACCTGCTCGAACGACCCTGACCACTGCCCGGTGCCGTCGGCGTGGGAGTTGCGGAGGGAGCTGGTCGCCGTCCACTTCGAGTCCACGTTCGTGAGCGTCATGGAGACGCCGGCCACATCGCTTCGCGCGCTGAGCGCGCTCGAGCCCACCGCGACGAGCACGCGCCCCGTCCCGCCCTGCTGGCTCTTCTGGCTCGAACCGCAGGCGGCCGCGAGCGCCAGCGCAGCGACCGCAATGATCACCCTGATTTGAAGCAGCCTCATGGCTTTCCCCCTCGACGATTGCCCGTAGTTTGCCCGTCCTGGACAAACCTACGGCAAGGCGCGCGGCCGTGCGCGTTCCTGTGGATTGCCCACTCCACCGTGCTGTGATGTTCGCCAGTCAATCCCCGGGAGGGTGCACCGTCAAGCAACAGGGAAGTGACGTTCGAGTTTCCTTTCGCTGCGGCGCCGAGCTGGGCCGTTGCCTCCGCACGTTGGACGGTGAGCGGGCGGCGCGCGTCCAGCCGTGCGGTCGCAGGCCGAGGCCGAGCCCGACGTGTCCGCGCAGGAGGAGACCGGGGAAACCTCAGCGGGTCAGGGATTGGCCGGGCGCGATGCCCTGCCAGTCGGCGTGGCGCCTCCGGCGACGCGCTCGACCACCTCGGCACCGGTCCCGAGCTCAACGCCTGAGAGATCGGCGTGGTCGACGTGCGGGATGAGGCCCTCCCCTGCCACGATCGCAATGGACCTCAGGAGGGCCGGCCGGTGCGCGATCGCGAGCACCGCCCGCGGGCAGCCGCCTTGCTCGACCACGCGGATGGGCCGTGACGGGCGCGCGCGCATTACGAGCCAGCAGCCGGCCCAGCGGTCGGAGCGGACCTCAAAGCCGTAGGCCAGCGTCCGCTCAAGGAAGTTGAGCTCCTCGCGGTGGCCGTCCGTGTGGACCCAGGTGGCACGCACAGGCTCGCTCGGATCGAGGCGGCCGTCCGTTCCAAGGTTGGCCTCATAGACGACCACGCTCGCGCTCCTGTTGTTGGAGATCCTGAACAGCTCGGACGGGCAGCGCGCAGCCGGCAGTTGAGCCGCAGCGAGCATGATCGCGCTGAGCCAGGGCACGGCGAGCATGGCTCGACGCTACGCCAGTCGCCCGCGGCCGGGATCCAACAGGACGGAGCAATTGCGTGTCGGAGTGATGACGGTTAGCGCCCCGAGCACCCGGCTCGCCGCGTCCAGTGGAGAACCACACCTCGCCACCTACGCAGGGGGCCGTCGTCATGAGTTCGATGAACGTCCCGCCTGGGCAGGCGAACATCAGAGGCTCCCCGCAGGGTACGGGCGCATGCGCCGCAGGGGCGTACCATTTCGGAGTTGCCTCGACGACAGTCAGCGCGACGCGCCGAGCGTTGTACGTAGGAGCTTGCAATGAGGTTCGAAGCGTTCTCGTTCGGGCACATCCGAATCGATGGAGTGGACTACGAACACGACGTGGTGATCGACCGGGGCCGGATCCGCAAGCGCAAGAAGAAGCCGTCCAAGAAATACCGTGATGCCTTCGACCACACGCCAGTGTCTGTGGACGAGGACGTTCCGTGGGAATGCCGACGGCTGGTCATCGGCACGGGAGAGGGGAACTTGCCCGTCATGGACGAGATCAAGCGCGAGGCCAAGCGGCGCCACGTCGAGTTGCTCATTCAACCGACGGCTAAGGCTCTCGCATTGCTGAAGGAGCGGCCCAAGGACACGAACGCAATCATACACGTCACGTGTTGAGCTGCAGAACGCGACACTGCAGTCGCCGCAAGCGAGCCGACCGGCGCGGGCGCGGGCCAAGCAATCCTCGAACACCTCGAACACCGGGTTGCTTCGCCTCGTGTCGGTGGCCTGCATCACCGCTACGCCTGGCGCCGAAAGTAGTGAGCCGGCGAGGGCTCCCTGTTCCAGCGCGTGACGAAGCGTCAACCAGGAGCTGTCGCGCTGCGGGATCAACGAGCGTCCGTAGGAGAGGCCGAGCCCAATTGCCAGCGCTCCCGCGCTGGTCAACGAGGTCCGACCCTCCGCAGGACGGAGAATACATACCATGCCGTGACTCACAGTGGGTGACAGCTCCGTGCCAAGTCCGCGGCCGTACCGCATCGCGGCACATCGGAGCCGTGCCCACCGCGATGAGCGTTTGCAAGACGTGGTTCGCGTCACGCGCAGCGGCGAGCCTCACCGCGCGATCGCCACCTCGCGCAACCCCTCCAGGCGACCCCGCGCACCACGGCTGCGAGGAGCGCGCGCTTTCCGTCGGCGATCCGTGTCGCCTGCTCCGATCGTTCACTCCTCAACAGGAGCCGGATCGCGCGTGTGGAGGTCCTTCGGGTCCCCCCGTGGTGCTGAACCACGAGTACACCCCGTCTGGTGCCACGCATCCGACAACCCCGCCGGGAGCACGCAGCAGCCTCGCTGGGGGCGCATCTGCATTTTGTCACGCGATCTTTGCCGCGCCTGTCCCCTGCTCCGACAACACGGACCCTCGCACTGTTGCCCGAAGGAGGTCGAGCCTTGCCGCGCATGCCGCTTGCCACCATCCGAGTCGTTCTCCTGTCCATCGCTGTCGCGCCCGCAGGAGCCGCACGGGCCGATGGCGATCTGCGAAACGTGAAGCACATCGTCGTCGTGATGCAGGAAAACCACTCGTTCGACAACTACATCGGAGCGCTCGCGTACGCTCCCGGAAGCCCCTATCACGGACCGAGTCGCCATCGCGACGGCTGCCCCGAGGACGACCACGGCTGCGTCGACGGGCTGTCCTGTGCCATCGACCGCTCCGGGACCCTCACCTGCTCGAACCAGAACCCCGACGACGACGGCTCCTTGGTGCGGGCTTTCCACGACCCGCGGCGGTGCGTGCAACCCGACCTCGATCACAGCTGGCTGGGGACGCACCGCGAAGTCAACTTCCTCGACCCCAACTCGACGCTTCGCGGAGCGCTGAACGACGGCTTCGTGCTGGTGAACGACGCGACGGAGCAGCTGGACCGCGGCGTGGAGATACCAACCGACGACCAGACGATGAGCTTCTACACGCAGGCCGAGATTCCGTTCTACTACGACCTCGCCCAGAAGTTCGCGTTGAATGATCGTTACTTCTCATCCGTCCTGGGCCCCACCTTCCCGAACCGCTCGTACCTCATGGCCGCCACCTCCTTCGGCCACCTGACGACGAGCGACTCCTTCCCGCCTCCCGGCTCGACCGGCTACAAACCCATCACCGGAACCATCTTCGACCTGCTCGACTCCGGCGGCGTCACCTGGGCCGACTACTTCTCCGACGTTCCGCAGGGCGGCAGCTTCCGCCCGTTCAGCCTGACGGCGATCGACCCGCACTTCCTGCCAGTGAATGTCTTCCTGGCGCAGGCGTCCGGCGCGCCCGGCCTCCCCCCACTGCCCCAGGTCTCCTTCATCGATCCGAACTTCGGGGTGCTCGATCCCGCGGCCGAGAACGACGAGCACCCACCCACCGACATCCAGCGGGGGCAGGCCTTCGTCTCTCGGATCCTGAACGCGGTGCGCGATGGCCCGTTCTGGAAGGACTCGATCGTGTTCGTCACGTACGACGAGCACGGCGGGTTCTTCGACCACGCGAAGCCGCCGGCGGCCAAGCAGGGCGGCGCGCGCACGCCGGACGGTATCGCGCCGGGGCAATGCGCCGATCTCTCGAACCCACCGGCGAGTCTTCTGCCGGGTGGCGGCGCGGAATGCACGACGAACCTTCTGAACCCCGCCGATAACAGCGTGAAGAACGCCATCGACCTCTGTCCGGCGCTGGCCGCCGATCCGACCGGGCCTTACCCGAGGACGTGCGCCAGCTTCGACCAGCTCGGGGTCCGCGTCCCGTTCCTCGCGGTCTCTCCGTTCTCGAAGCCGCACTACGTGTCGCATACCGTGGGCGATCACACTTCGCTCCTAGCGCTCATCGAGAAGCGCTTCCTCCGCTCGGGCGAAAGCGAGGACGAAGAAGGCCGCGGCCGGCACCTGACAGGACGCGACGAGCACGCGGACACGCTCGAGGATCTGTTCGACTTCGAGCGATCGCCGTCGCTCGAGACGGCGCTCACGCAGGCGGCGCCGCCCCTGGACGACTGTACGCCGCCCGGGCCTCCGTAAAGCAGCCTCAGACGACACTGGGGGGAGGGGTGAACCAACTGCATGCGAGCGGGTGATTCCGCCCAGCACTACAATGGGCTCAGGTATACGAAACCCGGCGGCAGATCAGAGGGGTGCTGCGAAGTGTCGGGCGCTGCGGCGCTCACCTGGGGCGCTGCCTTGCGTCGTGCTCGCCCTGGGGCGCTGCGGTACGTCGACCCACCAGCGGCTCCACAGCATGTCCCTGTCGCCGCGACGTTCGGGGTTGAGCGGGTAGTAGAGGCGGTTGCTCGAGGTGCCGCCTCGCCACCGGACAGGAGCACCGCGTCGCGCGGCGCGTCGTTGATGAATTTGTGACAGACGCCAGTCCCCGACGCGGCGCAGTGCTAGGAGGCGTGGGGAAGTGCCAGGCGAGGCAGTTGCAGTCGCTGGCGGCCTCCTACCGGGCGCGTCACGGCCGTGTCCAATGCCGACGCGCGAGGCATTTCGCCATCGCCCGCCCCTTTGGAAAGCCGCCGCTCCCACAGCCTGGCATGCTCTGTACATGCGCTTCCCGATTCTCGAGGTCGACGCCCGCGTTCCCGACACCTGGCGGCCGGCGCTGGCCGCTCACCGGCACAAGGTCCGAGACCTCCTTGCCGCCGCCGACGGCGTCACCCAGGACGCGCTCGGTCCGGTGGGGCGGCTCGCCATGCTCGGCGTGCGCTCATTCCTCGCCGGCGCGCTCAGCCTGCATGCTCGCCGTCGCGCGAGAGAAATCGGGGTCGTCGCGGACGCCGTGGATGTCGATACGAGCAGCCTCCTCTTTGCCAACCTCGCGTATGATCTCGGGACCCTCGGCTGCTCCACGTTCGTTCGCGACGGGAAGGGCGGCCCGCTTCTCGCCCGCAACCTCGACTGGGAGTTCCCTGGGGACATCCTGCGGCGGGCCTCCTGCGCGGTGAGGGTCATAGGCGCTCCGGCCGGGCCGTATGCGGTCGTGACCTGGCCCGGATTCGTCGGGGCGCTGACGGCCGTCGCCCCCGGCCGCTTCGCGCTGGCGGTGAACTACGTGCGGCGGCTCGGCGCTCGGCTCGGCGGGCTCCTCGCGCGCGCTGCTTCCGGCGCGCTCCCCCTCCCCTGGGCGATGCGGGACGTGCTCGATCACGCGCGCACCTTCGAGGAGGCGGTGGAGCGCGTGCGCCGGGTGCGGCTGCTCTCGCCGGTGCTCGTCACGCTGGCCGGCACACGCCAAGGCGAAGGGGTGGTGGTGGAGCGCGCACCTCTCGGTGCGGCGCTCCGGTCTATGGTCCGCGCCGACCTATGCGTCGCGAACCACTACCTCACGAGACGCTTCGCTGGTGAGTGCGTCGACTACGACGACGGCGGCAGCCTGGATCGGCAGGCCAGCCTCGAGCGCTCCGCCGCGCGGCACCAGGGCAATACGGTGCACGACGCCTTCGCGGTCCTTGCACCGAACGTCCGGCCGACGACGCAGCAGCAAACGGTGATGCGCGCCAGCGACGGGCTTCTCGTGGTGCGCGTGCCGGGAGGCAGGGCACGCACGATCGAGACATGGTAGACGCGGCTGGCGCCGCCTCTTCGAGGGGCTGTGATTGCCGAAACCCCGTCCGCACTTCGCCGCGGGGGGTAGAGCGGTGAACGTCGTAGTCGACGAGTTGGCGGAGTCCGGGGCCCGCATTCGCATTTTGCCACCCAGCGTGTAAGTCCACGAGCAACCGGTGGTCGCCCTGCCTTCCTCCTGCACCACGGCATCACGCCGCGGCCCGCTCGTACCGATGATGCAGCCCGCCGACCTCGGGCAGTTCAACCACTTTGCCGAGTTCGGACCTCGCGCCGACGGGGCTCCGGAGCTTCGCCCGCCAGTGAGAGGTGGCAGCGCGCTCTGTTGTAGTACTCGAAGTAGCCAGCCAAGATCCGGAGGAGATGGATCTCGCCGAGGATGACCATGTGGTCCAACTCGCGCGGCTGCCACGACTGCCCACACGAAGCTCGTGCAGCGGGTACGCGTCGCCTTCCTCCCGTCACTCAGCCGACGCGTGCGCAGTCACATGAGCGTGAGAGGCTCAGCGACGCTCCAGCCAGCCACTCGAGACGGAGGTCCCCATGCGGAAATGGGTCGCGCAGATCGTAGCGCTCGCTGTGATCTTCGCAGCCCTGGCCGTCGCCCGCGCCGACGAGCATCCAGCGCAGGTCACCGTCAACGGCAAGAGCTACCGCTGGCCCACGCGCCCTCTCGTCGTCGTCATGGTGGACGGGAATGACCCCGAGTACGTGAAAGCCGGCCTCGAGCGCAGGCTCCTCCCCAACATGAAGCACTTCATCGAGGAGGGCTTCGGCGCGGTGGCCCTGGGCGGCATGCCGAGCTTCACGAACCCGAACAACCTCTCGGTCATCACCGGTGTTCCGCCGTCGCAGCACGGCATCTCCGGCAACTACTTCCTCGATCCGTCGACCGGCAAGGAGGTCATGATGAACGAGCCGGCGTACGTCCGGGTCGAAACAATCCTCGCAGCGTTCTCGAAGGCCGGCGCTAAGGTCGTGGCGCTCACGTCGAAGGACAAGCTCTCGAAGATGCTCGCGAGCGGCCTCGATCTCCATCGGGCGGTCTCGTTCTCCTCCGAGAAGGCCGACAAGTGCTCGAACAAGGAGAACGGCATCGAAGGCTGCCTCGAGTTCGTCGGGCGGCCGCTCCCCGACCCGTACTCCGGTGACCTGTCGCTCTTCATGCTCGAGGCGGGGGTGAAGCTCCTGGGGCGCGAGCACCCCGACATCATGTATCTCTCAACGTCAGACTACATCCAGCACACCTACCCCCCGGGTTCGAAGGAGGCGAACGAGTTCTACGGGGCGCTCGATGGCGTGCTGGGCCGCCTCCTGGCCACGGGCGCCACCGTGGCCATCACCGCGGACCACGGCATGAACGACAAGTCTAAGGCGGACGGCACGCCCAACGTCGTATTCCTCCAGGACGCGCTCGACGCCGCCTTCGGCAAGGGGATGACGAAGGTCATCCTGCCGATCACCGATCCCTACGTGAAGCACCACGGCGCGCTTGGCTCGTTCGCCACGGTCTTCTTCGGCGACAAGCTACGCCCGGCGGACGTCATGAAGGTCCTCGACCGGCTGCCAGGCGTGGAACTCGCCCTCGAGCGGCAGGCCGCGGCGAAGGCGTACGACCTTCCGGCGGACCGCATCGGCGACCTCGTGGTGGTCGCCGACAGGGGCACGGTTCTCGGCACCAGGAAGGCTGACCACGACCTCACCAAGCTCGCCGGTCACCGCCTCCGCTCGCACGGCGGGCTCGCCGACAGGAACACCTACCTCATGTTCTCCCGCCCGCTCAACGAAAAGTACGCGAAGATCGCGGTCTCCCGGCAGCTCCGCAATTATGACGTGTTCGACTTCGCGCTGAACGGCCTGCAGCAGGGCCAGTCGGCTGCGCGGTGATGAGCCGGCGGCGTGGGGCGCCCCCGGCCAAGCGCCCTTCACTGGCACACATCCTTGAGTCCGAGCCCCGCACAACCCTGGCGCGCCGGACGGCAGGCCGCTAACGCCGCTGCCGTGAGGTTTCGCAGCGGGCCCGGTCAGGCCCTGGCAGCCATGAAATCGGGAGCCCGCTACAATTGGTCATTTCGCAACGTCGCCCCCTCGCAGCTTTCCGGCGAGCGTATCGCGTTCGTCTAAGCGCGGCAGCCTGGCCGCGGTCCAGGCCGAGCTCGACGTGCTACGGTCGCGAGGCATCCTCTAACTATGGCAGCGGTTCGCCCACGAATCGCGGTCGCGGCGATCGTTGGGCCGTGCTTTCCGACGATCGTCCCAGTCAACGTGATCGCCGTGCCTCGAGGCAGCGGGGTGGTGCGTCTTCAGCCCTTCGCGCGTGCGCCGTCGCTTCCGGAGCTCGGAGCGCGGCGTCACCGTCTTGGCACGCATCCACCCTCAACCCGTCACGACCATCAGGTACGTGAGGGGCCCAATCGTTCTGCGCCTTCCCTGCCCAGGAGAGCCCGATGAGCTTGATGCGCGCCCTGCTCGTGTTCATCACTTTCGCCACCACCGTGAGTGGACTGGGATGCTCAAGCTCCAAGTCCGCTTCCTTGAACGACCCGAAGCGCACGATCATCATGGTCTGGGACGGCCTCCGTCCCGACTCGGTGACCGCAACGATCACGCCCAACCTGTTCGCCCTTCGTCAGGCCGGCGTCAACTTCAGCGACAACCACTCGACGTATCCGACGTTCACGATGATGAACGGGTCGTCGTTCGCGACCGGATCGTTCCCCAAGACGAGCGGTTTCTACGGCAACACCTTCTGGACGCCTCCGCAGGGCAGCTCGAACACCATCCCGGTGGGCAACAGCGCGGCGGGAACGAGCCAAGACTACGTCGATCCCGTGTTTACGGAGGACTACCAGGTGCTGGCCACACTCGACACGTATTACGGTGGCCAGCTGCTCCTCGTGAAGACGCTTTTCAAGGCAGCGCAGGACGCCGGGCTCGTGACGGCCACCATCGGCAAGTCGGGCGCTGCCTTCATCCAGGATCTCGGCAAGGGTGGCTTCTTCCTCGACGAGAACTCGGTGATGCCCCGCAGCCTCGTCACGGAGCTTCAGAACGCCGGCTTCGCCCTTCCCGTGAATATCGTGAAGGGCTACTCGGGCGCGGACGCGGTCACCCTGGCAGGCAGCAACGGGAATCCCACGGCCCGCGCCGGCTACATCACCTTCAACACGACTGCCTACGATCCGAACGGCACGATCGCGATCCCTTCGCGCGATCCCACGGATGCGACGCAGGGCGCGCCCGAGGACGCCGCGCACAAGTACATGATGGAGGTCTTCACGCAGTACATCCTCCCGCAGAAGAAGCCGATGCTCTCGCTCGTCTGGTTCCGGACGCCGGACAACGTCGAGCACGGATACGGCCCGGGTACCGCCAACGCCATCGTCGGGCTGCGTTCGCAGGACGCCCGCCTCGGCGAGCTCATCTCGGCACTTCGTGCGCAGGGTCTCGATGACTCCACGAACATCGTCGTGGTGTCGGACCATGGTCACACGAGTGTCTCCGGTCCGCTGAGCCTCTACCCGTTGCGGACCATCACGCCCTCGACCACCATTCCCAATGGCGCGCCCGTCAACGGATCGACGAGCGGCACTTCCGGCGCAACGCTCAGCGGCGTCGCGACGAGCGGCGGCTTCTCGTTCTCGGGTGATGTGCGCTCGGCCGACCTGCTGACATTCCGGGGCTTCAGTGCCTACGACGGCTCGGGCTGCGCGACCGACTCGATGTACGGACTCACCGCCGCGGGGGTCCCGACGATCCCGGTGAAGGTAGACACGACAGGCGGGATCTGCGGCAAGGCCAACACGAACTATCAGGCCATCAGCGCGACGCTGGCGACTCCCGTCGCGAAGTTCCTCGTCCCCGCGCCGGGCAGCCTGCCCGCGAACGGCATCGTCGTCGCCGCGAACGGCGGCTCCGACTACTTCTACGTTCCGAGCCACGACGCCACGACGGTGCAGAACCTCGTCAAGTTCCTGCAGCAGCGCGAGGAGTATGGGGCCATCTTCGTGGACAGCCGCTACGGCGCCATCCCCGGCACGCTCACGATGGCGCAGGTAAACCTGGAGAACGCCACGCGCCAGAACAACGGTCAGCCCGACGTCGTCGTGAGCTTCAACTGGGATGACGCTGCGGCTATCCAAGGCGTGAATGGCATCGAGTTCGAGAGCTTCGGCGCGGGCCAGCGCGGCATGCACGGCAGCTTCGGGACGACCGACGTGCACAACACGCTTATCGCCAACGGACCGTCGTTCCAGTCGGCAGGGACCATCACGAACCCCACCGGCAACGTGGACGTGGCGCCCACGGTGGCGTACTTGCTCGGACTCTCGATGCCGCAAGCGGACGGGCGCGTTCTCAACGAGGCCCTGGTCACGCCGGCGAGCAAGTCTACGGCGACCGTGGCGACCTCGAGCGTCAGCAGCACTCAGGCGACC
>JBGQLS010000140.1:0-13333 GCA_041500205.1 Anaeromyxobacteraceae bacterium
ATCGTTCGCCGCGGCGACGGGAACGGTGTTTTGGACAACCCTCTCAGGGTCGATGCGCGTCGGCCGCCGCTCGCCCGGGGCGGCTCGACGCAAGCAATCACGGCCGTCAGTTGGAGTCGCGGCCGCCCATTCCCTTGGTGTCGGCGGAGATGACCTTGGCCGGCTCCTTGGGGCGGAGTGCGCGCGTGGCCTTGCCGGCCCGCCACAGCTCTGAGTTGCCCAGCTCCGCCAGTTCCTTGCCCAGCTGCTCCTGGTAGTCGGGCGCCCCGCAGGACTCGAGCACGCGCGCCGTCTCCTTGCCCGAGGCCACGCGGTCGTACAGCCAGTGGAAGACCGGCAGCACCGCCGACTTGAACTTCGGCTTCCAGTCGAGGGCCCCGCGCTGGGCGGTGGCCGAGCAGTTGGAGTACATCCAGTCCATGCCGTTCTCGCCCACCAGGCGGATCAGGCTCTCGGTCAGCTCCTCCACCGTCTCGTTGAACGCCTCGCTCGGGCTGTGGCCGTTGGCCCGGAGCACCTCGTACTGCGCCTCCATGATGCCGGCGACGGCGCCCATCAGCACCCCGCGCTCGCCGGTGAGGTCGCTGTAGACCTCCTTCTGGAAGGTGGTGGGGAACAGGTAACCCGAGCCGACGGCGATGCCGACCGCCAGGCACCGCTCGCGGGCACGGCCGGTGGCATCCTGCTCCACGGCGAAGCTCGAGTTGATGCCGGCGCCCGTGAGGAAGTTGCGCCGGACCGAGGTCCCGGAGCCCTTGGGCGCGACCAGGATCACGTCCACGTCGGTCGGCGGGATGATGTTGGTCTGATCGCGGTAGACGATGGAGAAGCCGTGGGAGAAGTAGAGCGCGTCTCCGGGCTTGAGGTGCTTCTTCACCTGCGGCCAGATCGCCTTCTGGGCCGCGTCGGAGACGAGCATCTGCACGATGGTCCCGCGCTCGGCCGCCTCTTCGATCTCGAACAGGGTCTTCCCCGGCTCCCACCCGTCGCGCACCGCCCGGTCCCAGTCCTTCTGGAACCTGGAGGCCTGGCCGATGATCACGTTGCACCCGTTGTCGCGCATGTTGAGCGCCTGCGCCGGCCCCTGAACGCCATAGCCGAGCACGGCGATGGTCTCTCTCCTCAGGACGTCGCGCGCCCGGGAGATCGGGAACTCGCCCCGCGTGATCACCTCTTCGTTCACTCCGCCGAAATCGATCGTCGCCATGAAGATTCTCCTACGGGTTCATCCCCGAGTTCGAAGGTCGAGCCGGGTGACGAGGTCAGGGGGGAATAGCAAACCACGTTTTCTCTTATTTCAGATGTGGCGGAGCGAGCGTCTTGAACCCGCGCTCCAGGGCGATGGCCCCCGATCGACACAGCTCGGTGATGCCGAACACGGCCAGCCTCTCCTCGAGCGCGTCGAGCTTGGCGGCAGTCCCGGTCGCCTCGATCATGAGCGCGTCCGGCGACACGTCCACGATCTGCGCCTCGTACGTCTCCGCGATGGCGCGGAGCTCGGAGTGGTTCTTCTCCGGCGTCTTGATCTTGATGAGCACCAGCTCGCGCTCGAGCTTGTCGCTCGGCGCGAGCTCTCGCACCTCGATGACCGGGATGAGCTTCTCGAGCTGACGCACCACCAGCTCCACCGGCTTCTGCGTGAGCCGGACCACCACCGTCATCCGGCTGTACTCCGGCCGCTCGGTCGGGCCGACCGCGAGGCTCTCGATGTTGTACCCTCGCCGCGCGAAGAGCCCGGCGATCCGCTGGAGGACGGCCGGCTTGTTCTCGACCAGGAGCGACAGCGTGTGGACGTTGCCGTTCGGCAGCTGCTCGGTCTTCTCGACCATGGCTCACTCCCCCCCGATCATGTCGTTGAGCGGCGCGCCGGCCGGCACCATCGGATACACCTTCTCCTGCTGCTTCACGCGGATGTCCACGATGCACGGACCGTCCTTGTGGGCGAGCGCGCGATCGATGACGCCGTCGAGCTCTTCCAGCGTGCGGGCGCGCAGGCCGAGGCACGAGTATGCCTCGGCGAGCTTCACGAGATCCGGGATATCCGTGAGCGGCGTCTCGCTGAATCGGTTGTCGTAGAAGAGCTCCTGCCACTGGCGGACCATGCCCAGGAACAGGTTGTTCAGGATGAAGATCTTGATGGGCAGCTTGAGATCCACGGCGGTGGCCAGGTCCTGCAGCGTCATCTGGAAGCTGCCGTCGCCGTCGATGCCCACCACCAGCTCGCCGGGTCGCCCGAGCTGGATGCCGATGGCCGACGGCAGGCAGAAGCCCATGGTGCCGAGGCCGCCCGAGGTGATGAACTGGCGCGGGGCGGACACCTTCCAGAACTGGGCCGCCCACATCTGGTGTTCGCCGACACCGGTCGTGACGATGGCCTTGCCCTCGCACTTCTGCCAGATCCGGTACACCGCCGTCTGCGGGAGGATGGACTTCTCGCCGTCCTGCTTGATGCGGAGCGGGTGCTTCTCGCGCCAGTCCGAGACGCGCTTCCACCAGGCGGAGAGATCGGGTCGGCCACGTTCCTCGAAGGTCTTCCGCACCTCGGCGCTGAGCCGGGGCAGGAGCTTCTTGAGGTCGCCGACCAGGGGCACGGTGGCCGTCACGAGCTTCGAGATCTCGGCGGGGTCGACGTCGAGGTGGATGACCTTCGCCTCGGGGGCGAAGGTCGACAGCTTGCCGGTGACGCGGTCGTCGAAGCGGGCGCCGAGCGCGACGATGAGGTCCGAGTCCTGGATCGTGTAGTTGGCGTATCGCGACCCGTGCATGCCGAACATGCCGAGGCAGCTCGGGTGCGTCTCCGGGAAGGCGCCCTTGCCGTGGACCGTCGTCACCACTGGCGCGCCGAGGAGCTCGCAGAACTCGAACACCTCCGAGAAGGCGTCCGAGGCGCGAACGCCGCCGCCCAGGTAGATGACCGGCCTCGTCGCGGAGCGAACGAGCGTCGCCGCGTCGGCGAGCCGCGGCTCCTCCTTCATGGCCGGCATGTAGCCGGGGATGTGCACGCTGTCCGGGTACTCGAACTCGAGCGACATGTTGAGGACGTCCTTCGGGATGTCCACGTGCACGGGCCCGGGCCGGCCGGTGCGCGCGAGGTAGAAGGCCTCCTTCATCACCCGAGGTATGTCCTCCACCTCCGTCACCAGGTAGTTATGCTTCGTCACCGGCATGGTGATGCCGGTGGCGTCCGCCTCCTGGAACGCGTCGGTCCCGATGAGCGGCCTCGCGACGTTCGCCGTGATGGCCACGAGCGGCACCGAGTCCATGTACGCGTCGGCGATGGCGGTGACGAGGTTCGTCGAGCCGGGACCCGACGTCCCCATGCAGACGCCCACCTTGCCCGTCGCGTGCGCGTAACCCTCGGCGGCGTGCCCACCCACCTGCTCGTGACGGATGAGGACGTGCTTCAGCTTCTTCGACTCGAACAGTGCGTCGTAGATCGGGAGGATGGTCCCGCCCGGCATCCCGAAGAGCCAGTCGACGCCTTCCAGCTCGAGCGCCCGCACCACCGCGCGGGCACCGGTCATCTTCTCTTTCGGCATAGATCCCTCAGCTTACCAAGGCATACATGTGGTTTCCAACGCTTGGACATGTTCGCGAGTCAGTCGCGTTCGTCTGGAAGGGCGGCCGACGCCCGCGGGCCGACCACGCTAGCGGGCGCGCCGCCCGCGTACTGTGACCTTGCCCTTGCGCGCGGGCGGGACGGCTGGCCCGCGGCGGGGGGCGGACTTCGCGACGCTCTTGACCTTGCCCGCGCGCTTCGGCCTCGAGGCTTGTCCCCGGATGGCCGCGCGCCGGCGAGTGCCCCCGCGCTTCGTCTTTCCGCCGTTCTCCAGAGCTGCGTCGCGCCTGCCCGGCGAGGGAGCGCTCTCCTCGCGCCAGGGTCGCGTCACGGCTCCCTCCGCCGCCGACGACACGAGCGCGGCGTACTTCGCGAACACCCCCGCGGTGTAGCGGGGCGCGGGCGCCCGCCAGGCCTTCATCCGCCTGGCGAACTCGGCAGGCGAGAGCTTCACGTCGATCGTTCGCGCCTCGACGTCGATCGCGATCTCGTCGCCGTCGCGCAGCGCCGCGATGGGTCCGCCCACTGCCGCCTCGGGCGCCACGTGGCCGATCATGAGGCCCTTGGTCGCGCCGCTGAAACGGCCGTCGGTGATGAGCGCCACGGACTCGCTCAGCCCCTGCCCCACGAGCGCCGCCGTGACGCCCAGCATCTCGCGCATGCCCGGGCCGCCCTTCGGCCCTTCGTAGCGGATGACGACCACGTCTCCGGGCTGGATGGCGTTCTTCTTCACCGCCTCGAAGGCGTCCTCCTCGCGATCGTAGACGCGCGCCGGCCCAACGTGCTTCGAGCGCTCGTGGCCCGCCATCTTCACCACCGCGCCCTCCGGCGCGAGCCTGCCGCGCAGGATGACGAGGCCGCCGCTCGCCTTGAAGGGCGCGCCGGCCGGCGCGACGACGCGCTGGCCGGTAGCCTCGGCGGCCTGCCCTGCATGTTCGGCCCACGGCCGACCGTCGGCTGTCTTCTGCGTCCCGTCGACGCGGCCGGCGTCGAGGAGGCGCCGCGCCACCAGCCGGCAGCCGCCCGCGGCGTCGAGATCGGGCGCCGTGAACTCCCCGCCGGGTAGGAGGCTCGCGTAGATGGGGGTGCGCCGCGAGACGCGGTCGAAGTCCTCCAGCTCGAGCGGGATGCCGGCCTCGCGGGCCATCGCGCTCAGGTGGAGCACCGCGTTCGTCGAACCGCCCGTGGAAGCGACGCCGGCGATGGCGTTCTCGAAGGAGGCGCGGGTCAACACGTCGAGCGGCCGCTGGCCCTTGGCGAGGAGCTCCATCGCCAGCGCGCCGGCCTGCCGCGTCGCCTCCGTCTTGCGCGGGTCCAGCGCCGGGATCGTGTTGTAGCCGACAGGGGACAGGCCAAGAAACTCGAGCCCGAGGGCCATCGTGTTGGCGGTGTACTGGCCTCCGCAGGCGCCCGCCCCGGGGCAAGCCGCGTTCTCGACCTGCTCGAGCCGCCGCTCGTCGATCTTGCCGGCCGCCAAGGCGCCGACAGCCTCGAAGACGTGCTGAATGGTGATGTCCTTGCCGTCGAGCTTGCCCGCGGCGATGGAGCCGCCGTACAGGACGAGCCCCGGGACGTTGAGTCGGATGAGCGCCAGCGCCGCGCCGGGGATGGTCTTGTCGCAGCCCACCAGCGCCACCACACCGTCGAAGGCGTGTCCGCGTCCCACGAGCTCGATCGAGTCGGCGATGACCTCGCGGGAGACGAGCGAGGCCTTCATGCCTTCGGTCCCCATGGTGACGCCGTCGCTGATGGCGATGGTGTTGCACTCCATGGGCGTGCCGCCGGCGGCGCGAATGCCCTCCTTCACCGCCTCAGCCAGCTGGCGCAGGTGGAAGTTGCAAGGCATCGTCTCGATCCACGTGTTGGCGACGAGGATGCAAGGCTTCGCCAGATCTTCCCGGCTGAAGCCGATGCCGCGCATCATCGCGCGCGCCGGCGCGCGGTCGTAGCCGTCGTAGAGGCGGCGGCTGTTCTGGCGGGTGTCGACGCTCATGATCTGCTCGGCGCGTCCTTCTCGTAGCGGGCGATCGACTCCTCCTGCGAGATCAGGTACCCGAGCTCGTCCACGCCGTTCAGGAGACAGTACCGGGCGAAGCCGTCGATGGGGAAGCTGGCCTTCCCGCCGCCCGGCACGGTGATGGTGCGCGCCTCGAGGTCCACCTCGACCTCGGTCCCCGGCGAAGCGATGAACGCGGCGTGCGACGCGCGGTCCACCACCACGGGCACGAGGCCGTTCTTGAGCGCGTTGTTCTTGAAGATGTCCGCGATGGAGGTGGAGACCACGGCCTGGAAGCCGGCGTCCACGAGCGCCCACGGCGCGTGCTCGCGGGACGAGCCGCAGCCGAAGTTGTCGCCCGCGACCAGGATGTGGCAGCCCTGCGCGGCGGGCTGGTTGAGCACGAACTCCGGCCTGGGGACTCCACCGTCGGCGTAGCGCCAGTCGCTGAAGAGCACCTTGCCGAGCCCCTTCTTGTCCGTCACCTTGAGGAAGCGCGCCGGGATGATCTGATCGGTGTCGATGTTGTCCTTCGCCACCACGACCGTGCGGCTCCGGATGATGCGTATCGGTTCCATCACGCCTCCCCTGTCCGTCGCGGATCGGCGACCTTGCCGGCCACAGCCGAGGCCGCCGCGGTGGCGGGGCTGGCGAGCAGCGTGCGACCTCCAGCGCCCTGCCGGCCCTCGAAGTTGCGGTTGGAGGTCGAGACGCAGTACTGGCCGCGGCCGATCTGATCGCCGTTCATGGCGATGCACATGGAGCAGCCGGGCTCGCGCCACTCGGCGCCGGCTTCGCGGAACACCTTGTCGAGGCCCTCTGCCTCGGCTGCCTTCTTCACGGCCGCCGAGCCCGGCACGACGAGCGTGCGGAGCCTGACCTTGTGCCCCCGCATGATGCGCGCCGCCTCGCGCAGGTCGCCGATGCGCGAGTTGGTGCAGCTTCCGATGAAGACGACGTCCACCGGCTGGCCCATGATGGGCTTGCCGGGCGTGAGCGCCATGTACCGGAGCGCGCTCTCCATGCTTGCGCGAGCACCGGGGTCAGCGGCCTGCGCGGGATCGGGCACGGCGCCGGTCACCGGGATCGCCTGGGCCGGGTTCGTGCCCCAGGTGATCATGGGCTCGAGCGTGGAAGCGTCGAGGCTCACCTCGCGGTCGAAGCGCGCGCCCTCGTCGGTGGCGAGCCTCCGCCATCGCGCCAGGGCGGCGTCCCAGGCCTTCCCGGAGGGCGCCTTTGGCCTCCCCGCCAGGTACTGGTAGGTCGTGTCGTCGGGCGCGATCGTCCCCGCGCGCGCCCCCATCTCGATCGACATGTTCGAGACGGTCATGCGCTCGTCCATCGAAAGGGCACGGATGGCCGGGCCCGCGTACTCGGCGACGTAGCCCGTGCCCCCGCCCACGCCGAGCTTGGCGATGATGGCGAGGATGAGGTCCTTCGCCGAGACGCCTGCGCCGAGACGCCCGTCCACCTTCACGAGGAGCGTCCTCGGCCGGCGCTGGAGGAGGCACTGCGTCGCGAGGACGTAGCCCACCTCCGAGGTGCCGATCCCGAAGGCGAGCGCACCGAAGGCGCCGTGGGTGGCGGTGTGGCTGTCGCCGCACACCACCGTCATCCCGGGCTGGGTGGCGCCGAGCTCGGGGCCCATCACGTGCACGATGCCGTGCGCGGCGCCGCCCAGCTGGTGGAGCTCGATCCCGAAGTCGGCGGTGTTGCGGCTGAGCTGCGCCACCTGCGCCTCGCACTGGGCGTCACCGTAGACGTAGCGGCCATCCGCGCCGCGCGGCGTCGTGGGCGTGGAGTGGTCCATCGTGGACAGGGTGCGCTCCGGGCGGCGTAGCTTGAGCCCACGCTCGCGCAGGATCGAGAAGGCCTGCGGGCTGGTCACCTCGTGCACGAGGTGGAGGTCGATGTAGAGGACGGCGGGGGTGTCGGCCGTCTCGGGCTTCACGACGTGCGTGTCCCAGATCTTCTCGAACAGGGTGCGCGGTTTGATGTTGGCTTCCATGGGATTGCCTGGTCCTCGCTGCTGCGCTCTTGGATTTGCCGCCTCCCGCCTCGATGAGCGGAAGACGGCGGCGGCACGGGCCTCGTTCAGCTACCGATCCTCGCCCACCTAACGCGTGTAAAGCTACACGTTGGTCAGCTACACGTGTCCACTATGGAGTGCCGAGCTCGCGTGCAGCCGTGGCGCTCGCACCGTTGGTGGGCTGCTTCAGCGCGATTCGGTTCACGACGTCCAGGTAGGCACGTGCCGACCCCTCGATGATGTCGGTGGAGAGCGCCCGCCCGCGGTAGACGCCCGTCGCGTGCTCCAGCTCGAGCACGACCTCGCCCTGGGCGTCTTCACCTACCGTGACGCTGTGGACCTGGTAGTCCCGCAGGCGCCCGGTGATGCCGGTGATGCGCTCGATCGCCTTGAAGACGGCGTCGACGGGGCCGTCGCCGGCGGCCGCTTCCTGGTGGCGCGAGCCGTCGTTCTTCTGCAGTGCTATGGAGGCGGCCGGCAGCGTCCCGGTGCCGCTCGTCGTGGAGAGCGCCAGGAGCTCCCAGGTATGGGCGCCGGCGCCCAGGATCTGGCCGTGGATCACGAGCGCCTCGATGTCGGCGTCGTAGATCTCCTTCTTCTTGTCGCAGAGGACCTTGAACTCGGCGAAGACCTTGTCCACCTGCGTATCCTCGAGCTTGTACCCGAGCGCGACCAGCCGCTCCTTGAGCGCGTGGCGGCCCGAGTGCTTGCCGAGGACGAGGGAGCTGCGGCTGAAGCCGACCTCCTCCGGCCGCATGATCTCGTAAGTCTCGCGGTGGGTCAGCATGCCGTGCTGGTGGATCCCCGCCTCGTGCGCGAACGCGTTCTGGCCCACGATGGCCTTGTTGCGCTGCACGTGCAGGCCCGTCACGTGCGCCACGAGGCGGCTCGTGGGATAGAGCCGCTCCGTGTGCACCCCTGTCCGCACGCGCAGCACGTCCTGGCGGGTCCGGATCGCCATCACGATCTCTTCCAGCGACGCGTTGCCAGCCCGCTCGCCGATCCCGTTGATGGTGCACTCCACCTGACGGGCGCCGACCATGACCCCGGCCAGGCTGTTGGCGACGGCGAGCCCGAGGTCGTTGTGGCAGTGCACGGAGATGATCACGCGCTCGACCCCGCGCACGTGCTTCTTGAGGTAGCTGAGCGTCTCGCCATAGGTCTGGGGCAGCGCGTAGCCGACCGTGTCGGGGATGTTGAGCGTGGTCGCGCCCGCCTCGATGGCGCGTTCCACCACCTCGGCCAGGAACTCGAGCTCGGTGCGGGCCGCGTCCTCGGTGGAGAACTCGACGTCCTCGCACTTCTCCCGCGCCATCTTCACGCCCTCGACGGCGCGGCGGACGATCTCCTCCTTCGCCATCTTGAGCTTGAAGTCGCGGTGGATGGGGCTCGTGGCGAGGAAGACGTGGATGCGCTTTCGCGCGGCGTCCTTCAGCGCCGTCCAGGCCGCCTCGACGTCGCCCTTGGAGCACCTCGCCAGGCTGCAGACGATGGGGCCTTCGACCTGCCGGCCCACCTCGCGGATGGATTCGAGGTCGCCCGGCGACGCGGCCGCGAAGCCGGCCTCGATGACGTCGACGCCGAGATCGCGAAGGGCCTTCGCCACTTGAAGCTTCTGCCCCAGGTTCATGGAGGCCCCTGGGGACTGCTCTCCGTCGCGGAGGGTGGTGTCGAAGATGACGACACGGTCGAGCGCGGCTTCGCTCACGGTTCCTGGCCCTCTCTTCTCGGGCCCGGGGCCCGGTCCATCGAGACGTGAACCGCTGACACTACCAAACTCGCCGGATAATGGCACAGCATTCGCTGGCACTCCGGTGGGGCAGGCGGGCGGGTGATCGGCGGCTTCGTTGCTCGACATGGACTGCTCCTCGGGTTCCTGGTTGGGCCGAAGAAGCGGTCTCGCCTATCGAGGGCAACCTCTCCGGCCGGGTGGGCGGAAGAGGTCGCGGCGCAGCGGTCAGCCTGGCCGGGGAACCTCTCCCGCCTGGCTAAGAAGTCGATGCTCGCTGCGACGTGTGGACATCGAGCCAGAACGTTAGTCGTCGTGCTGCGGCATGTCAAGGACGCAAGGTCCACCGTTCGTGAAGCAGGGCACGGACACGGGGCCACCCGACACATCAAAACGGTGGCGCCGCGTCCTTCCTCAGGATCTCGAGGAAGGCCTCGAGGCCCATCGACTTGAGATC
Organism: Anaeromyxobacteraceae bacterium; assembly: GCA_041500205.1. GTDB lineage: Bacteria > Myxococcota > Myxococcia > Myxococcales > Anaeromyxobacteraceae > Anaeromyxobacter_A. Next base: position 9,771 of record JBGQLS010000140.1, read on the forward strand.
CTCGCCACCGTGGCGGCGCGGCGCGACGCCCTTCGCCTCGACCTCCCTCTCGCCGATGACCAGCGCGAACGGGATCTTGGCGAGCTGCGCGTTGCGGATCTTGGCCCCGAGCTTGTCGGAGGACTCGTCGAACTCGACCCGGAATCCCTCTCCTGCCAGGCGCTCCGCGACCGACCTCCCCCACTCGTTGAAGCGGTCGGACACCGTCACCACCCGCGCCTGGACGGGCGCGAGCCATGTCGGGAACGCGCCCGCGTAGTGCTCGGTGAGGATGGCGATGAAGCGCTCGAAGGAGCCGAAGATGGCGCGATGGATGACGACCGGCCGGTGCTCCTTGTTATCGTCGCCGGCGTAGGTCAGGTCGAAGCGCTCGGGCGCGGCGTAGTCGACCTGGATGGTACAGAGCTGCCACTCGCGCCGGAGCGAGTCGGTCACCGCGAAGTCGATCTTCGGGCCGTAGAAGGCGCCGTCGCCAGGGTTCAAGACGTACGGAAGGGCAAGCTTCTCGAGCGCGAGCCGCAGCGCCCCCTCCGCCCGGTCCCACAGCGCGTCGTCGCCGATGCGCTGCTCGGGCCGGGTGCCGAAGCGCGCCGAGAAGGGCAGGTCGAAGGCGCCGTAGACCTGTCTCATGAGGCCGACGATGCGGGCCACCTCGTCCTGGACCTGCGACTCCATGAGGTAGATGTGCGAGTCGTCCTGCTGGAACTGGCGCACGCGCGTGAGGCCGCCCAGCGTCCCTGAGGCCTCGTTGCGGTGGAGCACGTCCGTCGTGAAGTAACGCAGCGGGAGCTCGCGGTAGCTGCGCTTCCCCATCTTGTAGATGAGGTGGTGTGACGGACAGTTCATGGGCTTCAAGGACTGGTTGCAGCGCTCGTCGAGCGGCAGGGACGCGTCGCTCTCCTTGTCCACGACCAGGAACATGTTCTCCTTGTACTTGCCCCAGTGGCCGGAGGTCTCCCAGAGCCGCTTGTTGAAGAGGAGCGGCGTCTTCACCTCCTGATAGCCGTTCTTCAGGACGAGCCGGTTCATCGCGTCGCGCAGCACGTTGAAGAGCGTCGTGCCGTGCGGCAGCCAGAAGGCGGCGCCGGGCGCGTACTCGTGGAACGCGAAGAGCCCGAGCTGCGGCCCCAGCTTGCGGTGGTCGCGCTTCTTCGCCTCCTCGAGGCGCGCCAGGTGCTCGTCGAGGGACTTCTTGTCGAAGAACTGGGTGCCGTAGATGCGCTGCAGCATCGGGTTTCTGGGATCGCCGCGCCAGTACGCACCGGCGACGCTCATGAGCTTCACGACGCCGATGCGCCCCGTGGACGGTCCGTGCGGGCCGAGACAGAAGTCGACCCAATCGCCGTGGCGGTAGAGGGTGAGCGTCTTAGCCCCCTTGGCCGCGATGTCCTTCACGATCTCGACCTTGAAGGACTCGCCCTTGGAGGCGAACAGCTCGAGGGCGGCCTCCATCGAGACCTCCTCCCGCACGAACGGTCGGTCCGCCTTGATCTCCTCGGCGATGCCCTTCTCGATCTTCTCGAGGTCCTCGGGCGTGAAGGGCGTGTCGCGCGCGAAGTCGTAGTAGAAGCCGTCCTCGATGGCGGGGCCGATCGTGACCTGCGCATCGGGGAAGAGGCGCTGCACGACGCTTGCCATGACGTGCGCCGCGTCGTGGCGGGCGATCTCCTGCGCCTCCGGGCTCTTCGTGGTCACGACCTCGAGCCTGGCGTCCCGCTCGAGGGGGCGGGCCAGGTCGACCGCCTCGCCGTCGAGCTTCGCGACGTAGGCAGCCCTGGCGAGACCGGCGCCGATCTGCTCCTTCACGAACTCCGCGACGCGGGTTCCCTTCTTCGCCTCCTTGGCGGAACCGTCGGGGAGAGTGATCCTGACGAGGTCGGGCATAGGGTGGATTCCCTAGCGCCAGAACCGGAAAAAGGCCAGCGCGGAGCTCCCTGAAGACGTATTGAGTACTGGAGGTGGTGCGCACGAGATGATGAAACCGGAAGGCGAGATCGCGATCGAGCTTCGGCCGGACCAGCAGACGCAGCTGGAGGAGATCTCGGAGCGGCGCGGCGTGCCGCTCATCGCCCTGGTCGCCGAGGCCATGAGCTCCTGGAGCGCCGCGCACGAAAGCGACGGCCTCTCCGGGCTCGATGCGCGCTTCAAGGGTCGCGCCGTCGACGCCGCCGCCCTGAGCGAAGTTGGGCGTGACGCCGTCGACTGGTGGCTGCGGAGCCCGCACGTGCGGGACGCGAGCTGAGGAAGGTTCATCATGGCAGAGCACAAGGGGTCGGGACCGATCGAGTCCCAGCCGGACCAGGGCCGAGCCCTGGAACTGCGCGCCCACGTGGCGGCTTGGATTCAGGCAAATCCACCGGACGCGCAGAAAGCCCTGGCGGACTGTGCGTCACTCATCGTCTTGGCCGCTGAGGCCGCACTTGCCTCGGGGGAAAGCGAGGAGAACTTCCTCGCGCTGGCGGGGGACATGTACCGCAAGCTCTCGTCCGCGTGGCAACGCCGCCCCTGAGAAGCGTCAGCGCAGCACCCTGCCCCGCATGCCGCAAGGCCAAAACGAAGTGAGGCCCGCTGCGCCCGCGACTCAACCGCCACCGCCGATGAGCGGAGGCGCCGCGTGGCCCCGCCTCCGCGCCGCGCGCCACCCGAGCAGGGCGACGAACGCAACGAGCAGGATCTTCACGGCGATCCAGACGCCGGCGATATAGGGGCCGGGCGGGATGCTAACCAGGATAGCGCTCGTCAGCATGGATCCGCGGCACGTTCGGCGTTTCAGGTGTAACGCGAGCGCGTCCAACGAGCTGCGATCATCAAAGAGCTGCGCGCATGGTCGTGCTCGACCCGCTCTTCTCCTTCATCGGCGACCTGGACCCGAACGCCTACAGTTCGGCCGATCATGGTGTGCGACCCGCTCAAGCGCATTGCCAGCGAAGCGCACTGCATCCTGGTGGCGATCCGACACCTCAACAAGATGAACGGCGCCGCAGCTCGCTATCGCGCGGGCGGGTCCATCGGCTGGCAAGCAAAGCCGCGGTGCGTGCTCTCCCTGGGGCGCGACCCCAACAACAAGGCGCTGCGCGTGCTCTCGTCAATCAAGGGCAACGTCGGGAAGGCGCCGCGCTCCGCAACGTTCAGCGTGGGCGAGGTCGACATGGAGGTCTGTCGCCGAGACGTGAAGCTGGTCGTCCTTCGCGGTGAGGCTCCTCTCGTGCCAACTTGATTTCGGCAGAATTCTGCTGAGGCGCGCGGATTTGGCGGCTGTGGCCCCACGGCACGCCGCCCCATCGCTGCCGGTCCAGGCACGCCAGAGCCAGGTGGGCGGAGCGCGCCTCCGCAGGGCCGCCAATGGACACACCGTTCCCCGTGCCGCGCATCGGACCCGATGTCGCGCGCGCCCGCTGTCCGAAGCTCCGCGCCGCGAAGCGCCGCGCGGAGCGAGCTCGGGTGCGCGCGCGTAGGGGACGGCGGCGCGCGGCACGGCACTCGCCACGGTGAGCGGACCGAGGACCAGCGCGCGGAGTCCCACCCTGGCGGCGGCGTGCCCACGGGAACGCCTGACCCGGAGA
>JBGQLS010000141.1:0-13324 GCA_041500205.1 Anaeromyxobacteraceae bacterium
GGCTTCTTAGCCGGGGTGGGGCCCCGACGGCTCTGCCGGTGGGGCGGGGCGGCGCGAGCCCCGGGTGCACAACTTTGGCTTCTTAGCCGGGGTGGGGCCCCGACGGCTCTGCCGGTGGGGCGGGGCGGCGCGAGCCCCGGGTACTCGTGCGGCCCGCCAGGTCTTAGGCTTCGCGCATTCCGCCGTCGATGACGACGCCCTTCACTTCTTCGTCGGTCCCGTGGCGGCGGGCGCGGCGTGCTCGGCCTTCTTGCCGGCTCTCGCGCCCGCGGCCTTGGCGGTCTTGGCGTCGGCCTTGGCCTTCACCTCGGCCACCGCGTCGGCTCTCGCCTGCGCCTGCGCGGGCGTATCCACGTGCGGCTCGGTAGTCTTGTTGAACAAGTCGTTGAAGCTCATGTGCAACCTCTCTGTAACCTCGACCGTGCGTTTACACTAGCTGCGAATGATGAAGATAGTGCGCGCTCTTCCAGACGACACGGAAATCGAGGCTCGCCGTGACGTTTTGGCGCGTGCAAGTCAGGTGACGAGCGGCGAATCTGGTCGCCTCGTCGCGTCACGGGAATAGAAGCATCGCCTCCCCGATGACGCAGATCCGTGGCGTCCGGGTCTCCCCTGCGACCGTCAGGCCGCGAGCTCCTGCACCCTGTGGTGCACCTCGCTGACCGTCTTCGGTGGGCGTGGGATCCTCCCGTCCTCCAATCCGAGGAGAAACGCGGCGTTCTCTTGAGCTGAGCTCCCCACTCCGTCGAAGGTCGTGCTGCCTAGGCGCGCGACGGCGTAGGCGTATGTGTACGTCTTGTAGATGTCGTTCATGTTGACCGAGTAGCAGGACGAGAGGCCAGCCGCCGCGAAGAACGCCGCCAGGGCATGGAGGGCAGCGCCCGCCGACTCACAGCCTCTCAACTCCAGAGATCGTGTAGCCGCTTCCGGATCGTGGCGCTGGCAGGCGTCATCGCCGCGGGCGCGTCGGCCAGGGCCACCTCCGGGCTGGCGGCGCGCTCCTCGAACGCCGCGCGCACCGGTGGCGGCAGGAACCTCGTGAGCTGCGCGTAGGAGTGCCTCCCGCCCACACCAGCCGGCCGATCATACCAGCGGAGCGGGAATACTACCGTGAGGTGATCCCGTGCGCGCGAGAGCGCGACGTAGAAGAGGCGGAGCTCCTCGTCGATCTCCGCCGGCCTGCCGGTGGCGAGGTCCGAGGGGATGTTCCCGTCAGCCGCATGGATGACATACACCGCTTCGAACTCGAGCCCCTTGGCCGAGTGGATGGTGCTGAGGACGAGGTAGTCGTCGTCGAGGGACGGCGGGCCCGCGAGGTCCTGGGTCGACTGGGGAGGGTCGAGCGTCAGCTCCGCGAGCATCGTCGCGCGGTCGGGGAATGCGGCCGCCGCCTGCTCCAGCTGCTCCAGATCGCGCAGGCGCGCCTCGGGGTAGTCGTACCGCGCTTCGCAGAGGGGCGCGTAGAAGGAACGGACGCGCCGCACTTGCTCCTGCAGCGCTGGGCCGCGCGGCGCCGCCAGCTCCTCGCAGAGGGCGATCAGCGTGGGCCAGTGCGGCGCCGCACCGGCTGGAGGGCGAGCGGAGCGCCAGGAGGCGAAGTTTCCCTGGGCCACCACCGGGTCGTGCAGCGCGCGGGCGATGCGTGGCCCGATCCCGGGCAGGAGCGAGAGGACGCGCGTCCCGGCCACGAGGTCGCGTGGGTTCTCCACGAGGCGCAGGAACGCGAGCAGGTCGCGAACGTGGGCCGCCTCGAGGAAGCGCAGCCCGCCGTACTTGCGGAACGGGATCCCGCGGCGGCCGAGCTCGATCTCGAGCTGCGCGCTGTGGTGTGATGCGCGGAAGAGCACCGCCTGGCGCCGGAGGTCGATGCCCTCTTCGCGCCGCTCGAGTACGCGCTGGATGATGACCTCGGTCTGCTGCTCTTCGTCACGGCAGGTGACGAGCTCGGGCCGCTCCGCGCCCGATCGCGCGGACCACAGCTCCTTGGCGTGCCGCTCCCGCGCCTGGGCGATGACCTTGTTCGTCGCGTCGAGGAGCGGCGGCGTGCTGCGAAAGCTCTGGGTGAGCACGACGGCCCGCGCGCCTGGGTAGCGCAGGGGGAAGTCGAGGATGTTGCGCACGGTCGCGGCGCGGAACGAGTAGATGGACTGCGCGTCATCCCCGACCACCGTCAGCCCCCGGCCGCTGGGGCGGAGGCGTTCGAGCAGATCGGCCTGGAGCGCGTTCGTGTCCTGGTACTCGTCGACCAGCACCGCGTCGAAGCGCTGGCGGACCGTCTGGCCCGCGGCCGGATCGGCGAGCAACCCGTCCACGAAGACGAGCAAGTCGTCGTAGTCGAGCACGCGCTGCTCCGCCTTCCGATCCGTGTATGTCCGGAACAGGACCTTCAGTCCGTCCAGGTGTCCTTTGCACCACGGAAAGGCGCGATCGAGCAGGTCCTCGAGCGGCTCCCGGGCGTTCACGCAGCGGCTGTAGATGTCCGCGCACGTCGCCTTCCGCGGGAACCGGCGATCGCCGCGGCCCAGGTCCAGCTCGGCGCGGAGCACGTCGAGCAGGTCCTCCGAGTCCCCGCGGTCGTGGATGGTGAACCCGGGGTGCAGGCCGATCTGCTCGCCATGGAGGCGCAGGAGCCGGGTCGCCACTGCGTGAAACGTGCCGCCCCACACGCGACCCGACGCCGCCCGATCCCTCGAGCCCGCCCGGAGGAGCGCGTCCACCCTCCGCAGCATCTCGGCCGCCGCGCCGCGGGCAAACGTGAGCAGGAGGATGCGCTCGGGCCGGACGCCGCGCTCGATGAGATGGGCGACGCGGTGTGCGAGGGTGGTGGTCTTGCCGGTTCCCGCGCCCGCGATGATGAGGAGCGGTTCGTCTCCGTGCACGACCGCCGCGCGCTGCTGTTCGTCGAGCGAATCGAGCTTCACGCTCGCCAGCATAGCCCGGCAGCTGCACCTGCTCAAGAGTTCAGTCAGGCGCCGAGACTAGGCCTCCGCGGCGACGTGACCTACCGTGTCGAGGAGCATGTCGATGCTGAACGGCTTGGAGATGCATGCAGCCACGTCGCCCAAGGCAGCAGCGTTCTGCGCGGCGACGGCGGAGATGATGATCACGGGGATGTCGGCGAGCGTGCGGTCGCGCATCTGGGCATCTCTGAACTGCCAACCGCTCATCACCGGCATCATCAGATCGAGGAGGATCACGTCCGGCCGACTCGTATGGAGGTGCTCCAGGGCTTCCTGGCCGTTGTTGGCGGTACAGACGCGATGACCTGCGGAAAGCAGCACCTCCTCCAGCGACTCCCGTACGTCGCGGTCGTCATCAACCAGGAGGATCGTGTGGCTGCCGCGCATCGGGGACGCACACTATCGTGCGGCGCCGCTCGCAAGTATTGCTGCACGTCAATTACACCCCGTCTTTAGGAACAAGCGGGGAACCGAGCGCTGGCGGGGCCGAGGCCAGGTTTAATCAGATAATTCATACACTTCCCGCGCTCCTGGGAGGCATTGCTCCCGGGGCAGGGCCCCATTTGGCCGAGCCCGCCAGGGCACCATCGGGCGGCCCGCGGCCCGGAACGCTCCCGCAGCTCATGTCGAGAGGCGCCGGGGGGATCGGGTCAGGCTGGCGTTCGCTCAGGAGCGCCGCGGGCGGCCGCGCGCGCGAGGAGCGCCTCCGCGCCCGGATAGCCGTCGGGCCGGACGCAGTACTTCTCGACACCGTTGCCCCACCGCTGCCCGCTGGTCACGGAGGCGATCAGGTCCTCCCGGGCGACGACCCGTGCTCCACCCACGGTGCTCACGCCCCGGGCGAAGAGCGGGTCGGGGAGACACCCCGCCCCCGGGCCGATGATCCCGAAGTAGCGGGCGTTGCGGCACGAGGCCAGCACGTCGTCGATCGTGTCGTTGAGGAGCACGGTGCTCGTCGAGATCACCTTGTTGCACGCCGAGAGCTCGCGCCCGTCCAGCGTGACCCGGTAGCGGCCGTCGTCACGGACCAGCCTTGGGTTCATCTCGGCCACGGTGAGCCGGGCCCCGGTGGCCAGGATGCGGTTCACGAGCGGCGGAAACAGCCCGATCATGCCCACGTGATCTCCCTCGGCCGGCTCCAGGAGCGAGACGGAGCTGGTCGCGGTGTCCGGCGCGAAGCCCGCGCGGGCAAAGAGGTGCTGCGAGATCGCGTTCAGCGCGGCGAAGCCCAGCGCGCGTCGGGCCGGTTCGCCGTCCCCGTACCAGCGCGAGAGGCTCCGGACATCGAGGTTGGTGGGCGCGGTCCGGGCCAGGAGATCGCGCAGGTGCGCCCTGTCGTAACCTAGCCACAGGTAGGACAGACCCACCGACCCGTCCGCGAGCTCGAGCGCGCAGAACTCGGCGTTCTTGCCCGTGGCGGTGTCGGGCGGGAGGTGGAGCGCGCGGATGGCCGGCAGCGGGATGCGCTCCGCGACGTGGTCGACGAGATCGAGGTATTCGCTGACGATGGCGCTCAAGTTCGCTCCGCGTCGGATCGCGGGTTCGAGCCGGGTGGCGAGCGCCACCGCAGCCCCAGGCACGCGAAGCCTGCCCGAGAGCGTGTGCCACGGCAAGGCCCCTTGCGCGGGCCATCGGGGCCGAAGACGAGGTCCGGTATTCTGAACAACCCTGTGAGCCGGGAAGCCGCTCGAAGGATGGGGCGGCACGGCGCTTGGCCTCTCCACGACTTCGTGGTGTGCTGCCTGCCGTGAACACCACGCGGCGAGTGACCCTGGTTATCCTGGTACTGCTCCTGGCGGCGGCGGGCGCCGGGCTCTTCTTCACACGCGAGCGAGCGCCGCACGAGGAGCGGTTGGGCGCGGCCCCGAACGCCGCCGGCCAGGTAGGAGCGACGGCGCAGGGCACCGGACCACCGGCCGCGCCGGGCGCGGGCGGAGCGGCCGCGGCCGGCTCCGGCGGGCCACCCGCCCGCCGCACGCGGCTGGTGGACATGAGGCCGCTCCTCGCCGCGCGCCAGCTCTCCGCGTTCGCCACCACGCCGGAAGAGCAGGAGCTGTCGCGCCAGGCGGAACGGCTCGCCGACCACGCCATCGACCTGGCCTTCGTGGTGGCGATGCGCGACGCCACCGAGAGCGCTCCGGAGCGGACACCGGAGCTGCGCGCGAGGGCGGACGCCCGGGCCGGGGCGCAGGCCGCGGTGGACGCGGCGCAGGTGCGGGTCCGGGAGCTGGAGGGAAAGCTCGCCGCGGCGCCGGAGCGCGGCCGGGAGGCCCTGCAGGACCAGCTCGAGGTCGCCCACGCGGAGCTGGAGCTCGACCGGGACGAGCTGACGTCGGCGAGTGATGCCCTCCAGCGGGCCGGTGGCGATCCGCAGGTGCGGATCCGCCGCCTGCGCGAGGTGTACGACGCCGCTCAGAAGGAGCCGCGGCCACCGGTCGCCACGCCGCCCATGGCCGGCCCGGCGAGCAGCCTTCTCGAGCGCCACCGCGCCTGGACCTGGCACCGCGACGAGCTGGCTCAGATCGCGGCGGCGCGGCGCGACATTGCCGACCGGGCGCAGCGGCTCGCGACGCGACGCACCGAGCTCAACGCGCGGATGGAGCGCGAGACGGCGGAGCGCCTGGCGGCCAAGGCCTCGGCGGCGCGCGTCGCCTCGGGTGCGGACGCGGACGGAAAGGGCGCGAAGGCGGAGGCGGTGAAGGCGCTCGCCCGCTACGGCGAGGACCAGCGCCGGCTCGCGGCGATAGGCCGCCGGCTGCAAGACCTGCACGAGCTGGTAGAGACCTACGGCGCGTGGATGGCGGTTGTCGAGGGCCACGCCCGCGCCGCGCTGAACCGGCTGCTCTGGGGCCTGCTCGGGCTCCTCGGCCTGCTCGCGATCGGCTTCGCGGTCGGCGAGGTGGTGGACCGGTTCTTCCGCGGCGTGGCGCGCGAGAAGCTCAGGGTGGAGACGCTGCGGACGGTGGCGCGCCTCGCGGTGAACATCGTCACCCTGCTCCTCGCGCTCTTCGTCGTGTTCGGGGTGCCGGGCCAGGCTACCACCGTGCTCGGCCTCGCCGGCGCCGGCCTCACCGTGGCCCTCAAGGACTTCATCGTCGCCTTCTTCGGCTGGTTCATCCTCATGCGCAGGAACGGCATCCGGGTGGGCGACTGGGTGGAGATCAAGGGCGTGGGCGGCGAGGTGGTCGAGATCGGCCTCTTCCACACCGTGCTGCTCGAGACGGGAAGCTGGAGCGACGCTGGCCACCCCACCGGCCGTCGCGTCTCCTTCGTGAACTCCTTCGCCATCGAGGGTCACTACTTCAACTTCTCCACCTCCGGGCAGTGGATGTGGGACGAGCTGCGGCTCCTCGTCCCGCTCGGGCGCGACCCTTACCCCGTCATCGACGGGGTCCAGCGGCTGGTGGAGAAGGAGACCGAGGCCAACGCGAAGCTCGCCGAGAGCGAGTGGCGCAACACCACCTCGCGCTACCGCGTGCAGACCTTCTCGGCGGTCCCGGGCATTCACGTGGTGCCCACCGGCAGCGGGATCGAGGTGGTGGTGCGCTACATCACCCGCGCCCACGAGCGCCACGAGTCGAGGCGCCGGCTCTACCAGGCCATCCTCGAGCTCATGCACGGGAAGCGCGGGGCGGAAGGGCAGGCGACGGACGCAAGGATCGGCTGAAGCTCCCCGCCGCCAGTCTCGCTCTCGTCGTTAGCCCAAAGCTGAAGGGACAGGCGCTGAGCCGCTGGCCGCGCGCGCCACGCAACATTCTGCCGGCGGGCCGTACGTGGCGGCGTTCGCCAAGCCTGGGAGCTACACTCCTCGCCGATGCCCGCCCCCTCGATCTTCGTCGTCGGCTTTGGCCGGCTCGGCTCGGCGCTCACCGGTGGCCTCGCTGACGCCGGCTGGACGGTCGCGGCTCACGCGCGGAGCGCTCGCCGCCGCGCCCGGCTGCGCCAGTTGCGCATCCCGTCCCTACCGCTTGCCCGTCTCGGGGATTTCGACCTCGTCTTCCTGGCCGTGCCCGACGGCGAGGTGAGCGCGGTGGCGCGAGCGGCCGAGCCGTACCTCACTCGCGGCCAGGTGCTGGCCCATGGTGCCGGCGCGCTTCCGCTGGCGCCGCTCGACGGTGCCCGCCGCCGCGGTGCCCACGCCGGGTCACTGCACCCAGTGCAGGCGCTGGCCGGAGGTCCCTTGGCCCGGGGCGTCACGGCCGCGATCGACGGCGACCGGGTGGCGCTGCGCATTCTCTCTCACGCCGCCACCGATCTTGGGCTCTTGCCTGTCCGTGTGCCGGAGGCAGGGCGCCTGCTCTACCACGCGGCCGCGACCATCTCCGCGAACCTGTGCATGGCCCTGGCTGACATGGCGACGGAAGCCTGGACCGCGTCCGGTGCGCCGCCGGAACGGGCCCTGGGCGCGCTGGTGCCGCTCCTTCGCGGGGCGCTCGAGAACCTGGCGATGAAGGGGCTCCCTGGCGCGCTCACCGGGCCGGCCTCGCGCGGTGACGCGGAGGTGGTGGCGCGGCAACTTGGCGCGCTCCGGGGGGACATCGCAGATGTCTACCGGTTGCTCTCGCGCCGCCTGGTGGACCTGGCCGAACGCGGCGGGCTCGCCGCGGGCAAGGCTGCGAAAGTGCGTGCGGCACTGCGCGGCAGGGGCTCCGCTCCCCCTGCTACCGCCCGGAGCGGGCGCCGGTAGCGAGCCCGGCGCTACACGTGTGCGGGATCTCGACCGGCGTCCATGGGCGGTTCCGCAGCCAGCTCATCGAGGAAGAGCGGTGCCTCGACCAGACCCCTATTCGTCTTCGTTTCGGCAAGTGCGCCCCCGGGTCGTCGGGGGAGGGTGCTCACGACGGTGACCTGGGATGGTAGAACTCAGGGAGGGAGGGGAAGCGGGAATGAGCGTTCTCGATGGCTTCAAGCCCGTCAGCACGTGGAGCGTGGACGAGGTCCGGGCCTTCCTGGAGAGGGGAGGTCGGGAGGAGTACAGCCTCGTCGACGTCCGCCAGCCCCGCGAGTACGAGGCGGGGCATCTCCCCGGCGCGCGGCTGATCCCCCTGGGGGAGCTTCCCGACAGGTGCGCGGAGCTCGATCGGGAGACGACCACCGTCGTCTACTGCGCCGCCGGGGTCCGGAGCCTCTCCGGCGCCGCGATCCTCGAGCGAGCCGGCTTCCGCAAGGTCATCAGCATGTCGGGTGGCATCCAAGCCTGGCAAGGCGCGGTCGCCAGCGGGTTCCCGGAGTCGGGGATGAAGTGGTTCGCCTCGGCGGCCTCGGCGGGTGAGCTCGTCGCCCTGGCGTGGGTCCTCGAGGCGGGCGCGAAGGAGTTCTACTCGCGGATGGCCCAGTCGATCGCCGACCGCCGTGCCGCTTCCCTCTTCGCCGATCTGGTGGCCGACGAGGCGCGCCACGAGGCGATGCTGTCCTCGCTTTACCAGGAGTTCACGGGTGGGCCCGCGGACGCCGCCTTCTCAGCGATGATGCGGGAGCGCGCTGGCGAGAGGCTCATGGAAGGGGGGATCCGCGTCGACGAGGCCCTGGCCTGGGCGGATGGCAGGTCGGTGGCCGAGATTGCCGAGCTCGCCCTCTCCATGGAGGCGGTCTCCTATGACCGCTACCACGCCATGGCGGAGAGGACCGGCGACGAGGCTTCCCGGAAGCTGTTCGCCTGGCTGGCGGCCGAGGAACGGAGCCACCTTTCCAAGCTGACGGCGATGTTCGAGAGCGCGCTCCAGCCGGCTCCCCACCTTCTCTGAGGCCCAGAACGCGGTCTCGTCTCTGGGCGGTCCGGGTGGGGAGGTATCGCTCACCGATCACCGGCCCGCGCGGCGAGGAGGAGGTCGCGGCGCGGGGGCGCGTCGACACCGATGAGTTCGCGTTCGTGCGGTGGATGGTGCTCGCCGGGTTCGGCATCGCGCTCGCGCCGCTCACCCTGTTCCGCGCGCTCGTGAGGGGTCATGGGACAGCCATATCCGACGGCCGACACGCGCCAGCCTCGGCAGGGTGCGCGTGAACCGGTCGCATTGACTGTGTGACGGGGTTAGCCATCGTGGCGAGGCAACGGACGTGGGAGTGCAAGGCATGGAGGCTGATGAACGTGGCGTCGCGAAGCCCGGGCTCCCTGGCGTCAACAACCGGCCCGCTGAGATCGAGAAGGTGCTCGATCCGCACCTGCTCCGGAGCATGCTCGACGCTGCCGGCGATCTCATCTACATCAAGGATCTCGACGGCGCGTACCGGGCCTGCAACAAGGCGTCCGAGAAGCTCCTCGGCTTGAAGGAGGCCGAGCAGGTCGGGAAGACCGACCTCGATCTCTTTCCCCGCGAGTTCGCCGAAGCGGTCCGGGAAGAAGATCGCGCGGTGATGGCCTCCGGCCGCGAGCGGCGCGTCGAGGAGTGGGTGGCATATCCCGATGGGACGAGGGTGTTGATGGAATCCCTGAAGGCTCCCCTCTACGGCCCCGACGGGAAGGTTGCCGGGCTGGTCGGCGTGTCCCGCGATATCACCGCCCGCAAGCGAGCCGAGGAGCGGTTGGCGAGAGAGCGCGACTTCTCCAAGCAGCTCATCTGCGAGGCCCCCGTCGGCATCGCTGTCTACCAGGCCGAGACCGGACAGTGCCTGGTGGCCAATGCGGCCTTGTGCGACATCACCGGCGCGACCCCGGCCCAGCTACTGGAGCAGAACTTCAGGGAGCTCGCCTCCTGGAAGGAGGCTGGCATGCTCGACGCGGCGGAGGGGGCACTTGCCAGCGGGCGAAGTCAGCAGCTCAGCACGCAGACGGTAACCACCCACGGACGGAAGGTATGGTTCCTCGCGATCTTCTCCAGCTTCCGGTCCGAAGAGGGGGTACACCTCATTCTCCTCCTCAAGGACATCACGGACAGGAAGGTCGTGGAGGCGGAGCGGGAGCGAATAGTCAAGGAACTCACCGCGGCGCTCGCGAAGGTGAAGACGCTGAGCGGCCTGTTGCCGCTGTGCGCCTGGTGCAAGAACATCCGGAACGACGAGGGCTACTGGCAGCGGATCGAAACGTACGTCTCGGAGCATTCGGATGCCCGTTTCACTCATGGCATGTGCCCGGATTGCTTGTCGAGGTATTTCCCAGGGTAGGGCGCCGCCGGCGAGTTGCGGCACACGCGCATCGGCGCGGCCATCCGGATCGCACTGGAGGACCCCGAGGCGTTCGTGGCTCGCGGGCGATGATCGCCCTGAGCCCTCCTAGCCGCCGCCGCGCCGCCGGATGGTGTCCTCGAGGATGGCGAGGACGAGCTGGTCCTTGGCCGTCGTCGCCGCGCGCTTGAGGTCGGCAAGGGCCTCGAGCCGGACGACGCGGACGGGCTGGCCCTCGACCTCCACCGTCACGCTCTCTGGCAGCAGGCTCGCGTAGTCGCGTCCACCCTCGATGGCGCCGAGCACGTCGAGCGGACCGAGGTTGGCCTTCGCCGACCAGCGCCTCCCGCGCCGGCCGGAGCACCTGGCCTGCAGGACGCCCCCGGTAGCGCGCGTCCACCGACGCGAGGAAGGCCAGCAGCCGCTCGACGTTGTCGGTGTCGCGCCGGTGGACCACGTTTTGGCCAGTGCACGACTTCCTTAGCCTTTCGAATACTTCCTGGATTTGAACTGAAAGGCGACGGAGGCGACCATCTTCTTCACTTCTCCGCCGCACTTAGGGCATGCCTTCACTGGGGGATCTGCAAGCTTTCGTTGCAGTTCAAACTGGTCGCCGCAGGCATTGCATTGATATTCATATAGTGGCATTGGTTGAGTATCCTTCTGAAACGGGAGCTCGCCGGAGAGGATCTGGAAAAGAATCACGCCGAGGGCGAAGACGTCGGTCCGCTCGTCCTCCGGCGCGCCGCGGCACTGCTCGGGCGCCATGTACGCGGTCGTGCCGCCGTCGCACTTCCTCCGGCCGAAGGCCTGGGCCATGCCGAGTCGGACGATGCCCGAGTGCGGGTGCCCGCGAGCGATCGCGAGCTCGCCGAAGTCCTTGTCGAGCGTCACGAGTATTCGGCCGTCCGCGTGCGCCGACGCGAGTATCTCGTCGTCGCCAGGGGTCGGAGGGCCACTCGCCGGCCCAGACGACGTCATGGCCGGCGGCAACCCAGACGCAGGTGTCGAGGAGGACCTTCACGAGCCGGTGCCGGTCTCGAAGGGCTCGATTCGCTCGTGGGCGACGACACGCCGGGCGTACTCCAGGCACGCCTGGACGTCATCACGCTCGAGCCACGGGTAACCCGTGTCCACGGAGTCACCGACGGCGAGCATCCCGAGGACGTGCTCCACCGCGAGGCGACGCCCACGGATGATGGGCTTGCCCCCGAAGATCTTGGGGTCGTGCGTGATTCGCTCGAGCAGGCGTCCCTCGGCCATCGCGAACCTCCGCCCCTCAATATACCCGCGCGGGCGGGGCAGCAGAGCTCACTGGACGCGTTCTGGACACTTCAGGCGGAGCGGCGACGACCAACGAAGAGGCCCCACGCGCCAAGTAGCGGTGGGGCCTCGGGAAAGTTGGCGCGCGATACTGGATTCGAACCAGTGGCCTTCGGCTCCGGAGGGGGACGCTGTGCTACCGAATCAAGCCGCACCGGGCCGCAACCACCTGAATTTGCTGCACGCGATATGCGTGCCATCCCGCATCAGACGCACCAAACCGCACCAACAATCCCAATCCTTGCTGACACCCTTGCTGACGGAGTCGCCCCGGTCGGCAGGGCGCTCGGGCCACCATGCGGGCAGCCGCATCTCACCGTTCGCGGTGCCGCCCAGCGGCTCGCTGTATCGACGGCAACGGTGTACGCGCTTTGCCGCCGCGGCGAACTCGATCACTGCCGAGTCTCCAACGCCATCCGCATCCCGGGAGCCGCCCTCGCAAAGTACCTGGGCACGGGGTGCACGGGGAGCTCGACTCCCCCGGCTACCGAGACGGGCCGAAAGCGGGGTTAGAGATGGTACCGCTGCTTGCGAGCGGTCCTGGGGCCCAAGACGCCCCAGACCATGTCAAAGCCGTGCCCCTCGACAAGCTGTGTCAGGACGGCGGCCGCATCTCGATCACCCCGGCGGGGCCGAGACGCCGACTTCTCAACATGGCCGAGCGGATCGCGGCAGCAGTTGCTGCCGCGCGATGTACTGGCGAGGGCACCCAGGCCCTCGGCTTGACGCCGCGCGACTTCGTGATCTTCTGCCTTCCTTTCAAGAACCCCAAGGTCACCAGATCTCTTGCCAAGGCCCCCCTGGCTCAGCAGAGACGACGCATCGAGGCGGCCTCCCGCACTGGGCGTTGGAGCGTCGGAAGGCCTAACCACCGGCTCACCACGGTCCGTGACGCCGAATGCGGATCATGTGCCGGATGCGCACGAGCAGCCTTCTCGAGTTGGTGTAGTTCCGAACCCCTCGCTCAGGGTGGGTTCCTTGATGCTTCATGTCGCGGCGCCGAGCCATGCTTCGGGACCAAGGGGTCGCAGGTTCGAATCCTGTCTCCCCGACCATCTCAAGGCCGCAGAATCGCTGAAGAAACTGGCGAAACTGCGGCCTTAGTTTTTTCGCCGCCAAACGCGTCTCACCACCGGCTCACCAAACCAGGTGACGCTGCGTACCGCGCCCTGGTCTGGGCTGCACTCCATGCGATCGACGTCGGCGATCTTGAACACGCTCGCCGGCTCCTCCACGGCCTGTTGCGGGCGCTGGGAGGCGTTGACGACGGGGGGTGCCCATGAGCGCGCCCCCAGGCAACGAGCTCGCCATCCAGAGTGAGCTCCGCTCGGCGCGATGTACGCGCCTTGAAGCGCGCACGAGAGAACGTGAACCCGAGTTCACCCCCATGACCCCAGCCGAGCGGTGGGTCACGAGCACCCCACCGCTGCGCAAGGAATCCGCGCCCAAAGCGATCGGGCTCAGCACTCCGAGCCTGATGCGCCTCCTCGACACGTGCGACGCGATCCGCGACGAGGATGCGAACTCGGCTGAGCAGATCGCCTATATGGCGCGGCTCCTCGTTCAGACGACCCTGCCACACCGCGACCCGGGGGCCATCGAGGTCTGGGTCCGCCGCAACGGCAACTTCACGCTGCAGATCACGCCCGGCCGTACCGTCGCCTCCGCGCGCACTACGAGCCGGAGGCTGGGCATCCCCTACGGCACTTACCCGCGCCTCATCATGACCTTCCTCACCACCGAGGCGGTGAGGACGCGGTCGCCGGAGGTCTACCTCGGCCGCAGCCTAGCCGAGTTTCTGAGGCGCCTCGGCCTCCAGGTCGACGGACGCGCGATCCGCCGGCTCAAGGAGCAGATGCTTCGTCTCATCTTTGCGAGCATCGACTGGGCCTTCGCGAGCGGCAGCACCGAGCTCGGCCACGGACTCCGCCCGATCGAAAGCC
>JBGQLS010000142.1:0-13304 GCA_041500205.1 Anaeromyxobacteraceae bacterium
GGTCGGAGTCGGAGTGGGAGTCGGAGTAGGGGTCGGAGTCGGAGTGGGAGTCGGAGTAGGGGTCGGAGTCGGAGTGGGGGTCGGAGTAGGCGTCGGAGTAGGCGTCGGAGTCGGAGTGGGCGTCGGCGTAGTAAGGGGCGGCGTTCCGGAGTTGGGCGAGTCCACCAGCACCGTCGCGCTCGCGGTCGCGCTCCCGTCCACGATGCTCTCCGCGACGACGTTGTGCGTGCCAGGCGTGGCGGGGGCCGTGTATCGCCCCTGGGAATCGATGTTGCCTCCGCCGGCGTCGGCCACCATCCAGCGGACGGTCGGATCCGCTGCCCCGTTCACGGTCGCGGTGAAGGTGATGGCCTGCCCTGGCTGCACGACGGCCACCGGAGGTTCGACGGCGACCGTGATTGCCGCAGGCGTGGGATCCGCCGGAACAGGAGACGTGGGGTTGCTGCGTGGAGGATTGGATGGAAGGTGACTGCCATCGAGCGGGCCGACACCGCCGCAAGCAGCTCCCAGGACGAACGGAAGCGCAATGAACAGATCTCTCGCAGGATGGCCCACCTGGGGCCGTCGGGAGTTCTTCATTGTGTGTGTTCCCCGCCTTCCGCCCCAGGGGCGGGCACACTACGTGCCCCGACCTGAGACGGTCATGTTACTGATAGTGGATGATGGCGCGACAGGATTCCGGCCCCGGGAAGGATCCCGGAGTTCGCAACAAAAGGGATCGAGGCGCGATCCCGACACGAGTGCTCGCCGGAGCGAAGCTCTCGTGCCTACCCGGGGCTGAAACTGAGTTGCCTGGCGCCTGGTTGCAAGGACACTGCCCAGACGGGAGTCACTGTTTGTGTGACACCTGACTTGGTGACCTCGAGTGAGTCAGGCCAAGAGCCGCATTCGGCCCAGGACCGAAGCGCGCCGACGTAGGGCAGGGCGCAGGATCGGCCGCTGCAGACGAGCAGTCCCACCGACCAATACACCAGAGATACCGACTCCTTGGGACGGAACCACCGACCCCGGTCCATCGGACTACTAGCGTCCACCCCTCCTGTGCTACTCCGGTGTGACCAAGGGCTCTTGCTGGGAGGGGAACAGGCGATCATGTGCGGCATCGCGGGCTTCACCACGCCGAAGGGCCTCGGGCCGAAGGCACGCCTGGAGCGGTTCGGCGAGCGGCTCCGCCGCATGACGGCCAGCCTCCGGCATCGCGGCCCCGACGCGCAACGCGGGCTCATCCTCGACGGCGCAGCCCTGGGACACACGCGCCTCGCCATCGTGGACCTCGAAGGAGGCGCCCAGCCGATGCGCGATCCGGCGACGGGCGTCTCGATCGTCTTCAACGGGGAGATCTTCAACTACGTGGAGCTTCGCGAGGAGCTCGCCGGCTATCCCTTCAGGACCCGCTCCGACACCGAGGTCCTGCTCGCGGCCTTCCTGCGCTGGGGCATCTCCTGCCTGGAACGGTTCAACGGGCAGTTCGCCTTCGCCCTGTTCGACCCCAGGTCGGGCGAGCTCCTCCTGGCCCGGGATCGGGTGGGCATCCTGCCGGTCTACTATGCGCTCGCGCCGGAGGGACTCGCGTTCGGCTCGGAGGCGAAGGCGCTCCTGGCGGGCAGCTTCGTCAGCGGGCAGCTGGATGGGCGCGGCGTGAAGCAGGCGATGCAGCTCTGGTCGACAGTGCCACCGCGCACCTGCCTCGAGGGCGTCTGCGCGCTCCCGGCCGGCTCCTTCGCGCGGTTCGCCGACGGCCGGCTCGAGGTGAGGCGCTGGTGGGACCTCGACCTCGACGACGCCCGCGTCGAGGACGTCGAGGAGCGCCGCGCCGTGGAACAGGTCGGCGAGCTCCTGGAGGACGCCGTCCGCCTGCGGCTGCGCGCGGACGTGCCGGTCGCGGCGTACCTCTCGGGCGGGCTCGACTCCTCGATCCTGTGCGCCGTCGCCCAGCGACAGCTCGGGGGCACGCTCTCCACCTTCTCCATCGCGTTCACCGACGCACGCTTCGACGAGCGCCGCTTCCAGGAGGAGGTGGCGACCTCGCTCGCCACCAAGCACCACGCCATCAGCGCCACCAGCGAGCTCGGAGGCGAGCTCCTGCCCGAGGTGGTCCGCTACGCTGAGCAGGTGCTCATCCGCGCCGCCCCCGCGCCGCTCCTCGCGCTCTCCCGCTCGGTGCGCGAGAACGGCGTGAAGGTCGTCCTCACCGGCGAGGGTTCGGACGAGGTGCTCCTGGGGTACGACCTCTACCGCGAGACGCGGGCGCGGATCTTCTGGGCGCGCCAGCCTGCCTCGCGCTGCCGGCCGGCCTTGCTGCGCAGGCTCTATCCCTATCTGCCCATGGCCGCGCAGGGCGAGGCGGTGCTGCGGCACGTGTACGGCGTCGGGCTCGACAGGCCGGACGCCCCGGGGTTCTCGCACCTGGTCCGGTGGACGGCGACGTCGCACCTCAACCGGCTCTTCGCTCCGGACTTCGCCGCGGCGGTGGCGGACGAAGACCCGGTGGCGACCGTGATCGCGACGATGCCGGACCGCGCCCGGCGCTGGCGGCCGCTGGCCCGCGCCCAGTGGCTCGAGATGCACACCCTCCTTGCCGGAAACCTGCTCGGGGCCCAGGGCGACCGCATGCTCATGGGCTGGTCCGTGGAGGGGCGCTTCCCGTTCCTCGACCACCGCCTCATCGACTTCGCCGCGCGGCTCCCCGACGGGCTCAAGCTGCGCGGGCTCGCCGGCAAGTGGGTGCTGCAGCGCTACGCGGCCGGAAAGATCCCGCCGGCGGTGCTGGCGCGCCCCAAGTTCCCGTACCGGGCGCCGCCCGTGTGCGCCGGGGCCGCCGCGCCTTCATGGGCGCGCGAGCTGCTCGCGCCCGAAGCGATCCGGAAGGTGGGCATCTTCGATCCGGACAAGGTGCGCCGGCTCGTCGCGAAGCTCGAAGGCGCGGCGGCGGCGAGCGAGGTCGACTCGATGGGCATCACCGCGGTGGCGACGGGCCAGCTCCTCGCGCACGTGCTCCGCCACAGCCCTCCGCCGGCGAGCGCCGTCGAGGCCGTGTCGCTGGAGACAGCCTGATGACCTCTGTATTTCTCCCCGACTGGGTGGCGCGGCATGCCGAGCTCAGGCCAGCCGCCTCGGCCATCGCCTCCCCGCATCACCGCCTCTCGTACGGCGACCTCGCCGCGCGCGTGGGCGACCTCGCCGGCCATCTCGCCGACCGCGGCGTGACGGCCGCGGATCGCGTGATCCTGGCCGTCCCCACGTCCCCCGCCGCGGTGGTGGCGGCGCTTGCGGTACAGGCGCTCGGGGCGTGCGCGGTCGAGATCGATCGCGGGATGGGGCGCGCCGGCTTCGCGGCCGTCCTCGAGCAGGTGCGCCCGCGCTTTGCCGTCGTGTCCGTCCACGACGCTGCACACTGGAAGGCCGCGGGCGCGGAGCTCGCCTGGGCCTGGTCGCTCGGCCCCGCCCGCGCCGGAGCGGCGGTTCCGGCGCGTGGCACGACCGCCCTCGGGGCCGACGGCGCGCTGGCGCCGGACGCGCGGGGGCTCGCGCGGCCGCCCCGGCTGGACGTGCCGGAGGACGCGCCCGCGCTCGTGCTCTTCACCTCGGGTTCCACGGGCAAGCCGCGCGGCGTCGTCCAGACCTTTCGCAACCTGGCGGCGAACTCGCGCTCGATCGTGCAGTACCTCGGCCTCGGCCCCGACGATCGCGCCATGCTCATCCTGCCGTCCCACTACTGCTACGGCCGGAGCGTGATCCAGACGCACCTCTACGTGGGCGGCTCGGTGTTCATCGACCAGAGGTTCATGTACCCGCGCGTCGTGATGGAGGCGATCGGCAGCGAGGGCTGCACCGGCTTCGCGGGCGTCCCACTCACCTTCGAGATCCTCCGGCGCGAGGTCGACCTGGGCACCATCGCCATGCCGCGGCTCCGGTACGTGACGCAGGCGGGCGGCCCCATGCGGCCGGAGACGATCCGCTGGGCGCGACAGGCCTTCGCTCCCGCCAGCCTCTTCGTCATGTACGGGCAGACGGAAGCGACCGCCCGGCTCGCCTACCTCCCGCCGGAGCGGGGCGACGACAAGATGGGATCCATCGGCATCGCCATCCCCGGCGTCGACCTGCGCGTGGTGGACGAGGCGGCGCGCGAGCTGCCTGCGGGCGAGGTGGGTCACCTCGTGGCGCGCGGCGGCAACGTGACGCCGGGCTACCTGGGATCGCCCGAGGACACCGCGGCCATCCTCCACGACGGCTGGCTCTGGACGGGCGATCTGGCGCGGCGCGACGAGGACGGGTTCTTCTTCCTCGTCGGGCGAGCCAAGGAGATCCTCAAGATCAGCGGTCACCGCGTGAGCCCGCTCGAGATCGAGGTCGTGGTCGCCGAGCACCCGGCGGTGGCCGAGGTGGCGGTGGTAGGGGCGCCGGACGACGTGCAGGGCGAGGTGGCGGTGGCGTTCGTCGTCTTGCGGGCGGGCTCGACGGTGAACGAGCCCGACGTTCGCCGCTTCTGCCGCGAGCGCCTCCCGGCGAGCAAGGTCCCGAGCCGCGTCGAGTTCGTGGAATCCATCCCGAGGAACGCCTCGGGGAAGCCGCTCAAGGCGGAGCTCGCCGCGCGCGCACGCGCGGCGCAATCGAGGGGAGGGGAGCGGTGACCGGGTTCTCGCGAGCGGTGATGAATCTCGACCTGGAGGCGACGGCGACGCGCCTCGCCGGAGCCCTGCGCGAGGCGGTCGTGAAGCGGCTGCGCCGGCGCGGCCTGGTGGTGGCGGTCTCCGGCGGGATCGACTCGGCCTGCGTCGCCGCGCTCGGGGTGAGGGCGCTCGGGCGCGAACGCGTGCACGCGCTGCTCCTGCCGGAGCGGGACTCGGCGCCCGAGAGCACCCGCCTCGGCGCGAAGCTCTGCGACGCACTGGGTGTCGGCAGGACGGAGCAGGACATCGCCCCCATCCTCGTGGCCGCGGGGTGCTACCGCGAGCGGAACGACGCGGTGCGCTCCGTCTTCCCCGAGTTCGAGCCGGCCATGCGCTGGAAGATGGCGCTCGAGGGAGATCGCCTCGAGACCGGCCGCCTCAGCTTCTTCTCCGTGGTGGTCGAGCTTCCCGGAGGCAAGACGGCGTCCTTCCGTCTGACACCGGAGGCTTATCTCACGATCCTGGCGGCCACGAACTTCAAGCAGCGCACGCGCAAGATGCTCGAGTACTTCCACGCCGATCGGTTGAACTACGCGGTGGCCGGCACGCCCAATCGGCTCGAGTACGACCAGGGCTTCTTCGTGAAGCTGGGCGACGGGGCGGCGGACGTGAAGCCCATCGCCTCCCTCTACAAGACGCAGGTCTACGCGCTCGCCCGCCACCTCGGCGTGATCGACGAGATCGTCCAGCGAGAGCCGACGACCGACACCTACAGCCTGGAGCAGTCGCAGGAGGAGTTTTACTTCTCGATCGACTACCGCCGCCTCGACCTACTCCTCTGGGCCAAGGACCACGCCGTCGCGCCCGAGGCCGCCGCGAGCGAGGTGGGCCTGGCGCCCGAGCACGTGCGCCACGTGTACGAGGACATCGACCGGAAGCGGCGCGCGGCGGAGTACCTGCACGCGCCGCCGCTGCTCCTCGAGGAACTCGAGTAGCGGGCAAACCTGACCTACAGGTCTGGGAACTCAGCCGGTATGCCGCGCCCGTAGGACACGCGCGTCGCGCGTGTTGGGTATGTGGTTCGAAGCGTGTTGCATGGCATCATGCGTCGCGGGCCTTGGGCTTGCCCGTAATTGTTGGCATATGTCCCGTCGGATTCGACCGTGTCTGTCCTTCTTCCTATCCTGTTGCTGCACGGGGACGCCGAGGCGCGTTTGCTCGCGGATGCCGCGAGCGTGCTCCAGACCGTCGTTCCTCATCGCAAGGTGCAGCTGGCCGCGTCCTGGATGACCCGGCCGGACCTGCTCTCTCCCAGCGCGCCTGCGCCGCCGAAATCCCTGCGCACACGGGGGATCCTCCCTGATGTAGACGCCCGGGTCCTGCTCGACCAACCTCATCGCCTGGTGCTCATCTCCTTGTTTCCCGCCGTGGCCTTCCCCGTCCTGCGGCACCGGTCAGGCGGTGCGTTCCTCGCGCACCGCGCCCTACGCGCGGGCTGGTCCCCGGAGGATGCGTCGGCTGTCGCGGCGGAGTGCGTCGAGGAGGCCCCGCTCTCGCCGGAGGAGGCCGCGAGCGCCCTGGAGCCGGTGATCGGGCGGCTGCACGAGCGGGGTGCTGCGGTGGCGGTCTGCACGTCCTTCCGCCACGTGCGCGAGCCGCTCGAGCACAGGCGGCGGGAGGGGGCGCCTTCGCTCCGCGAGCTGGTGCGGCGCACCAACCTCGAGGTCGCGCGCCTCTCCCAGCGCACCGGCTGTTTCGTGTTCGACGTCGACCGCCCGCTCGCGCAGGAAGGCGGGGCTTCCCTGGGGGCCGACTGCTTCGGCGGCACCGGTTTCGCCGCGGACGTCGCGGTGGACGAGCTCATCACGCTGCTCTTCGACGCGCTGCCCGACGACCTGATGCCGACGGAGGAGGTGGCGTGATCCTCTCCCTTTGCCTTCCCCGCGTGGGCGAGCAGATGCGCCGCGGCACGATCAACCGCGTGATCGCGCGCGCTGGAGACGCGCTTCGACCGGGCAGCGCGCTGCTGGAGGTCCGCGTCGACCTGGGCGCCGCGAACGCCCAGGATTGCCCCCCGATGTTCTTCTTCCGGGTCATCGCGACCGAGCGCGCGCACCTGCGGTCCCTGAGCGTGGCGCCCGGCGACGTCTTCGACGTGGGGGCGCCGCTGGGCGTCGCCACGAGCTCGCCCGACGAGAGCCGCGAGGCCGCCCCGGCGCGAGCCCTCCGCACGACCTCGGTGACGATCCAGGTTCATCCGCTCTCTGCGTAGAGGGGTGCCGTCGATGCAGGTCAGCGTGGTCATCATCACCAAGGACGAGCAGCCTCGGCTGTGGCTTTGCCTCGCCGCGCTGAAATGCCAGACGGTGAACTGGCAAGCGGATGCCGAGGTGATCATCGTCGACGACGGCTCGGCGGTCGCGGTCGGGCCCGCGGACGTCCCGCCGACGGCGCCTCGGCCCCGCATCGTTCGCCACGAGCGCAGCCGCGGCCGCTCGGCGTCGCGCAACGCCGGTGCCGCGCAGGCGCGCGGCAGGCGCCTGCTCTTCCTCGACGGGGACGTGCTTCTCTCAGCCGAGGCCGTGGCTCGCCATGGCTCCCGCGAGCGGCATGAACTCGGCCGCGGGGAGCAGCGGCACCTGCGGGGGACTCGCTTCTTCCTCGATCCACGCACCGGGACCCCGTGGCCGGGAAAGGAAGCGCGGGTCCGGAGCATGGGCGATCTCTCGGCACACCTCGTGACCGAGGAGATGGTCGCCGCAGGGCAGTTCGAGCGGCTGCTCGCGCGCTCCGAGGTGGCCATCTATCCCGGCGCGGCGCCGCGCCAGCTGTACGAACTCGAGATGAGCGCCCTGCGGGGACGCTCCGCTCCGCTCGCGGAGTGGATGGCGGCCGCCGGGCACAACTTCTCGGTCCCGAGCGATGCGTTCACGGAAGCGGGCGGCTTCGACGAGGCGATCTCCATCAACGAGCACCGGGAGCTGGCGCTCCGACTGTGCCAGCGCGGGGCTCGCGTCGTCCCCGTCGAGAACGCCATCTCGCTGCATCTCACACATCGCGAAGGATGGCGCGATCCGCTGGCCGGCGAGGACGGCTGGGAGCAGGCCTTCGCGCGCCGCCACCCCTTCGAGACCGAGCTCATGGTGCGTTTCTGGAGAAGCGTGGCCGGAGACAAGCGCATCCTTCCCGGAGAGCGCGTGGGCACGCTCGAAGCGGTCGATGCCCTCTTGCGCGACCGCGCGCCGACCTCGCCCCCGCCGGCCACGGGGCGAGGATGAGCGCGGCTCGACGGGTGCTGCGGATCTTCGCCAGGGGCAACGTCGACGTCCGCGACTCGCTGCTCTGGTCACGGGTGGGCGGAGAGCTGCACTGGAACGGCATCAACGAGGTACTCCGCACGCGACATCCAGGAGTGATCGCCAAGGTCCGACACGAGACCTGTGCGCGGCTCGACCTCATACCCTTGCCCGGCGAGACGCTGCCCGCGCCACCCGACGAGATCGCGCGCCGTCTTCCCTCCGGATCACATCCGGTCGACCGCCAGCATCGCACCGCGCTCTTCGACGCACCCGCCGACGCGGTAGTGCTCTCGATGCAGTCGGCCATCACGAACGCGCTGGTCCGCCACCGGCGCGACGGCTGGCTGCTCCTCCCGGACCACCTCGACACCTGGGACGCCGAAGCGCGAGCTTTCCTCGATCGCGAGTGCGAGAACGCCGGCCTGGCGTCGCTCGAGCTGACGATGAGCAGGCTGGAGCGGCTCATCGAAGCCGTCGAGGAGCGGCTCGGGGCACACGTGCTCGTCTACAACCTGTCTCCGGTCGTCCCCGGCGAGCGGACCCATTGCTGGCTGGGAGCCGAGGACTCTCTGGTACAGCGTGTGCGCCGCTTCAACCTGGCCCTGGCCGACCTCTCGGCGCGTCTCGGCTTCTCCGTCGTCGACGTCGAGCGCATCGCCGCCTGCGCGGGCGCGGACCGGGTCAAGGTGGACCTGTTTCACCTCACGACGGAGGGATGGCGGCTGCTGGCCGAGGAGGTGGTCCGCATCCTCGAGGATCGGGGTTGGTTCGATGCCCCGGAGGAACGATCGTGAGCGAGCTCCGCTTGCCCTTGCTGCACGGCAGCCCTTTTTCCCTGAAGCGCTCCGGGCTGCATTGGCTACATCGGTCGGGCGAGCAGGCGGGCGCCCGCGAACCCATCGCCGTGTGCAAGATCGAGCTGGCCAGGTCCCGGGACGTCGATCTCCCGGTCCCGTTCCGCGAGGAGCGCAACGATCTCCAGGTGGTCCTCGCCCCGCGCTCGGCCGGCAAGGTCGAGCATCGGGCCGACCTCTCGAAGGGTGGGTTCCGGGATCTGATCAGCACACAGGAGTGGGATCACCGCGAGGTGGTCGGCTCGCTCGAGCCTGCTGCCGATTCTTGCCAGCTGGTGGCGCTCGTCCTCGCCGGTCGCCGAGGATTCGACAACGGCGAGGGACGGGGCTCGCTCCTCGCAGGCTGGCACGACCGGACGCGCGGATTCTGGGAAGGCGACGGTTCGGGGCGCTTCGGGACGGTGCTCTCGCTCGGGACGTGCGAGATGACCGGGGTGTTCCGGGGCGAGGACATGGCCTTTCTCAAATGGTTCGCGAACGCGCCCGGCCCGGCACAGGTCGTCTCCGTCGCGGACGAGCGCACCGTGCATTCTTCTGCGGTGCTGTTGCAGCACCTCCGCCGCACCCCAGCCGAGGCGATGGCCATCACCGATGCGGTCCACTCCTGGATCGGCGAGCGCATGGCCCTCGCTGGTCCCAAGTCCTTCCCCGCCTTTCAACCGGACGCCTGGGCCGGCACGCTGCACGGCCGCTGGCCCGAGGCGCAGGACATCCTCTTCGCGCTCCACCTGGTGGCGGAGGCGGTGGGGGCCTCCCCCATCCTGGAGCGGACCGAGGTGCTCACCCGTCACGGTGTCGTGGAGCAGGGCCCTCCCGATGCGATCGCGCTCTCGATGGGCAGCGAGTTCGCCCCCCACTTCCGTCACCGGCGGACCGGCTGGATCGTCGCCATCCATGGCTTCCGCTTCCGCGAATTCATCGGACCGGGCGTCATCGAGTGGCTGCGGCGCGACTTCGAACGCGTGCACCGTTCCATCGCGGACTCGGAGCGCGATCTGGCTGCATTGGCCGACACGGTCGCTGCTCGCACTGGCGCAGCCCTCCTGGTGCAGAATCTGATCGCGTCCTCCGCCGCCGACCGCATCCCCAACTACGCATGGCTGGGCGACTCCTTCGCCGAGAGCGCGCCGATCGTCGGCACCGAGGCTAACTTGATGATCTCCGGCCTGACACGTCACCCGGCCATCTCGGTGATCGACTCCGATGCGCTGGCGGTCGACTTGGGCGTGCGATACTGCCCGGATCGGATCCACGCCTCGCGCGAGCTGCTCGACGCGCAGCGGGACGAGTACCAGCGCGTCCTCCGGGAACGCGGCGTGAACGGATTCTAGCCGGACCGCGGCTCGTCGCCCGGCACGTGCCCGCTCGGCCCGAGGTTCTGGAGGCCGAGCTGGTCGCGACGCACCAGCGCGCCATCGGGGAGCGCGTGCAGCGTGTGCTCGATGAGGTCGCCGCGGAGCCGCTCCAGGCGGAACCAGCGCTCCGGTGGTGGGGCGTTGCCCCAGCCGGTGTACTCCCGCGGCGCCACCTCCGCCACGAAGCGAGCATCGGCGCGGCCCCGAAAGAAATGCCCCCACTCCGGGTCGCTCGGATCGCCGGCGCAGTAGCACCAGGATCCGAAGTCGAAGGGCACCCAGCATCCGGGGGCGAGCTTCACCTCCGCCCAGGAGTGGGGTCCGAGGTTGGCGGGGTGGAGGAGGAACCCCGAGGCCACGCGCGCCGGGACGCGGAGTGAACGGCAGATGCCGACGAGGAGCGACGATCCCAGCATGCAGTCGGCCAGCGGTGCGCGGAGCAGGCCACCGAGCGGATCGACGGGGTCGAGATCGCCGCGGTGGACGTCGCCGAAGCGAAGGGTGGAGATGAGCCAGTCCCACGCTGCGTGGACCAGGTCGCGCGCGGTCCTCCGCCCCGCCGCGAGCTCGGCGGCGAGAGCTGCCACGGCGCGGCTG
Organism: Anaeromyxobacteraceae bacterium; assembly: GCA_041500205.1. GTDB lineage: Bacteria > Myxococcota > Myxococcia > Myxococcales > Anaeromyxobacteraceae > Anaeromyxobacter_A. The sequence continues at coordinate 10,716 of JBGQLS010000142.1, forward strand.
GGCGCGATCACGCCTTCGCGGTCGCGAAGCCAGGGCTCGTCGCTCGGGTCGGGATCCTCGCCGAGCGGCGTCGACGGCTCCTTCCCGTCGCGCACCTCGCCTCCGACGAACGGGACCACCAGCTCCGCGACGACCGGGCCGCGCACGGCCGAAGGGTCGACGCGCAGCTCGACGCGGCCCGGGCCGTCTCGCCGATCGACCAGGCCGCCCGACGGCTCGAGCAGGCGCAGCTCCGCCGCCCCGCGCTGCGCCTCCCGCAGTGGCAAGGGCAGCCGGAACACCAGCGGCCGGCCCGGCGCGGCCGCGAAGGAGTGCCACTCGCGTCGCATGGTGAAACGATAGAGATGGGGCGCGCCGGGCAGCGACACGGCGTTGCGCCGCGTCGTCTTCTGCCAGTCGGCCCACGCCTCGTCGCCGGGTTCGCCGGCCCGCGACTTGATCGCGTTGTTGGCGGCGTACGGATCGAGCAGCAGCCGCCCGTGCGCCCCGACCCTCGACGGAAGGCCACGCGAGAGCAGCCGCTCCAGCGTCCTCTCGGCGCGGGCGCGAGCTCCCGGATGATCGCCGCCGCGAGCCTCGAACAGCCAGCATTGAACGACGATCTGCTCGATCACGTCGTCGGGGCTGGCGACGAAGAGGAAGCTCACGTGGTCTCGAACGTCGCGAGGAGCTCCTCCGCAGGCGCGGTGCGCTCCGCGGGGAGAGGTTCGCCGGCCTCGTCGCTGACCCACGCGGCGACCTGACCGACCTTGAGCCAGTCTCCAGCGGCGGTGAAGCAGCGGCGCAACGTCCCTGCCTGCTTGGCAGTGACGAGGATGATCGCCTTGTCGGTCTCCAGCTCGACCAGGGCGTCGCCGTCGGCGATCGGATCACCTTCCACCTTGTACCAAAGGAGGACGCGGACCTCGACGTCTTCGCCGAGCTGGAGCGGGATCAAGAGCCTGCGGATCACGAAGTGACTCCTCTTCTCGAGTGCTGCGAGTGCCGCGCCAGCGCGCGCACGGCGTCAGCTATCGCGGACGCATCGGGGATGACGCCCGATTCCAGCGCTGGGCTCGCTGCGACGGGTGCGCGCAGGGCGCCGAGGCGCGCCACGCGAGCGTCGGGCACGAGCTCGCGCAGCCGGAAGCCCAGCTCGGCACCGACACCGCACGCCGTCTGCCCCTCCTCGACGAGGAGGACGTGCCCGGTGCGCCGCGCCGAGGACTCCAGCGTCCCCCAGTCGATGGGCCAGAGGGAGCGCAGGTCGATGACCTCGACCTCGATGCCCTCCTTCGCCAGCACCTCGGCGGCCTTCAGTGCCAGGACGCTCATGTACGAGTATGCGACGACCGTGGCGTGACGCCCCTCGCGTCGGACCGCGGCGGCCCCGAACGGCACCAGATCGCCCGCGAGCACCTCGCCGCCGAGCGGGAAGAGCCGTTTGTGATCGATGTACACGACGGGGCCCTCGGAGCGGATCGACGTCTTGAGTAGCCCATAGGCGTCGCCCGCCGTCGAAGGCGCGACCACCGTCAGGCCCGGCACGCCCATCAGCCAGGACTCGAGGGCCTGTGCATGCGTCGGCCCCTGTCCCTTCGCGCCGGCGGTGGTCTTGACGACGAGCGGAGCGGAGAGCTGGCCGGCGCTCTTGAAGCGGAGCTTCGCGGCGTAGTTGACGAGCGGGTCGAGACCCAGCATGAGGAAGTCGAAGTAGGTGATGAACGCCACCGGTCGCAGGCCCGCGGCGGCGGCGCCGGCAGCGATCCCGACCGTCGCCTCCTCGGCCACCGGCGTGTTGCGCACGCGCGCAGCGCCGAAACGCTCCACGAGCCCGCGTGTCTCCCCGTAGGAGCCGCCGTGCTCGGCGATGTCCTGGCCGAGCAGGATGACGCGTGCGTCGCGCTCCATCTCCTCGGCCATGGCCAGCGCCAGCGCCTCCCGGAAGAAGAGCCTAGACATGCGCCATGGCCTCCGCGAGGTCGGGCCACGGAGCGGCGGCGGCAAAGCGCTCCCCCTCTGCCACCTCCTCGTCCACCTCCGCCTGGAGCGATGCGGAGAGGGCGTCGTCGAGGAAGCCCTCCGCCCTCAGGCGGCGCTCGTACAGGAGCAGCGGATCACGTCCGTTGAGCTCCTCCATTTCGGTCGCCGACCGCTCCTCCTTCGTCAGCGTGGAGTGCGCGGCGAGGCGCGCGCAACGCATCTCCAGGAAGCTGGGCCCTCGACCGGCCCTGGCCTCGGCGACCGCGCGAGCGACCTCCTCCGCGACCTGGTCGACGTCGGATCCGTCCACCTGCCGGGCCCGGATGCCGAAGGGCAGCGCCAGATCGGTGAGGCGCCGCGGCGCCAACCCCTTGTGGACCGGCATGGAGACGGCGTAGCCGTTGTTGCTGCAGACCAGCACCAGCGGCAGGTTCCAGAGTGCGGAGAAGTTGAGCGTCTCGTGGAGCGCACCGGAACCGCACGCCCCATCGCCGAACAGGCAAAGCGCCACCTGGCCCGTGGCGAGCTGCTGCTGCGCGAGCGCCACGCCGGCAGCGACGGTGAGGTTCCCGCCGACAACGGCGTGCGCGCCAAAGAACCCTATGGACGGCATGCAGACGTGCCCAC
>JBGQLS010000143.1:0-13248 GCA_041500205.1 Anaeromyxobacteraceae bacterium
CCGACCGCGAAGGCGACGGCGCCCACGCGCGACGCCACCCCGGCGTGGACGTTCCCCACGTAGCCGAAGTTGCGCCGGAAGACCCAGTCGACGAGCTCGGGCAGGTGGCCCAGCGCCGCATAGAGCCCGAGGGTCGTGGCCCAGGGCACGGCGAAGCCGGCGCCGAGCAGCGCGAGCCTGGTGAGGGCGCGCGCGTCTCGACGGCTGAAGCCGGTCCATGCCACCGCGGCCCCGAGCGCCGGCAGGAGGACGGCGGCCTGGTGCTTGAACAGCGTCGCGCCGCCGATGGCGAGCCCCGCGGCGAGGTCCCACCCTGTCGCGCGCGACCGATGGGCGCGAGCGAAGGCGTAGAGCGCCGCCGCGACCGGCAGGTTCATGAACGTCTCGCTGCTCGCCCAGGGCAGCTCGCACAGCGACGCGATGAGAGTGACCCAGGCCGCGGCCACACCGACGCGGTCGTCGTCCGTCCACAGCCGCGCCGCGGCCCGCACCAGGAAGACGGTCCCGAGCAGGAACGAGGCGGCGAGGACGCGGGCGGGGAGGACGGAGCTCCCGAAGAAGCTCGCGGCCCAGAACACGACGTACGTGAGCGGCGGCTTGATGTCGACCGCTCCGACGTAGGGCAGCGCGCCCGTTCGCATCATCCGCGCGATGAGGACGAAGTCGCACTCGTCGATGTTGATGATGGCGCCGTGAAAGCTCGGGAGCCGCGTCAGGAGCACCCCCGCGGCGAGCCACAGTCCGGCGCGAGGTCCGAGCAGCGCGGCCGCGAAGGGAGCGGGCCTGGGCGCCCCCTCCCGCTCACGGTTAGTGACGGCGACGGCCCCACGAGGTGGCGACGTGACGGGCATCGGGCGCGTATGGAAGCACAAGGCTAGGCGCCGTGCCAGGTCGGCCCCCCTCGTTCGGGCACGGCCCGCGCCGGAAAGGTCGTCGCCGCGCGATCGGGACGACGCGCCCGTGCACCCGGTCCTGCGGAGGTGGCGCGAAAGGGCCGTGCTATAAGCCCGCCGATGCGGCCGCGCCCTCCCTCGCCCGGCATTTCCACACCGTCGATCCCGTTCGCTTCCTTGCCCACGTCGCCACCAGCCAGTCACGCTGGTGGCCATCCCTGACCGGCTACGACGACATGCTCATCGCCCGTGACCGCCCCAAGCTCCTGTCGATCGTCATCCCCATGTACAACGAGGAGGAGGTCTTCCCGCTCCTCAAGAGGGAGCTGATCGCGCGCGAAGCGCTCTTCGGCTGCCCGGTGGAGATCATCCTCGTCGACGACGGCAGCACGGACGCCACGTACCGGCTCGTGTACCAGTGGGCGCTCGAGGACTCCTCGGTGAAGACGATCGCGCTCTCGCGCAACTTCGGCCACCAGACCGCCATCAGCGCGGGCATGGACGCCTCGAGCGGCGATGCGGTGGTGATCATGGACGCCGACCTGCAGGACCCTCCGTCGCAGATACCCGACATGATCGCTGGCTACTGCGAAGGCTACGACGTGGTGTACGGGCAGCGTGCCGAGCGGGAGGGCGAGACCTGGTTCAAGCGCGCCAGCGCGAGCCTCTTCTACAAGCTGATGCGCCGCTTCGTGGACGAGAGGTTGCCCGCCAACACCGGAGACTTCCGGCTGGTCAGCCGCCGGGTGATCGAAGACCTGCGCCGGATCCGAGAGCACGACCGCTTCGTTCGCGGACTGGTGGCGTGGGTCGGCTACCCGCAGAAGGCGTTGCCGTACGTGCGCCCGGCCCGTGCCGCCGGCAAGACGAAGTACCCGCTGGTGAAGATGCTGCGGTTCGCCATGCATGCGATCCTGTCGTTCTCCGCGCTGCCGCTCAGGCTCATCGCCTATGCCGGTTTCCTCAGTGTCCTCCTGAGCTTCGTCTACCTCTTGCGCACGCTCTACCAGTACTTCTTTCACAACGAGGTGCTGGTGGTGGGGTGGGCGTCCCTGTCGGTGTTGGTCACCTTCTTCTCGGGCGTGATCCTCATGTCGCTCGGGTTGCTGGGCCTCTACGTGGCGAAGATCCACGTCGAGGTGCTGGGCCGGCCGATCTACCTCGTCAGGCACTCGACCAATTTCGAGAAGGAGCCGCGCTGACCGCGCGCGCGGTCGCAGGAGCCTACGCGGCCGCGGAGACCGCGCCTGTGCCTTGCGAGGATGACGATCGGTCCGGCGCACCCGCTCGGGCCAGCTTGATGACGCGCCGACAGCCGGCGACAGCCGCCAGCGCTCCGAAGACAGCATACGGAGAACTCCAGGCTCCCGGCAGAGTTCCGAACCCGGAGTGGGGCGCCGGCAGAGTTGTTGAGCGACCGTCGGCGCTGGACTAGGTTGTCCACTCGCTCGATGGAGCCACCTTGCCAGCCGCTCTCGCCCTCCTCTCCCTCGCCCTGGCCGCGCCCGTCTGCGGGCCGCTCGACGCCGACGCCGCGCTCGCGGTCGCGGCCGGCAACGCGGACGAGATCGCCATCAAGCGGGCGGAGCTCGCTGCCGCCGAGGCTGACCTGACCATCGCGCGCGCGGCGCGCTTCTTCCCCGTGGCGACCGCCACGGTGCTGGGCGGACTCGTTCCGGGGGCGCACACGCGCGGCCCGCTGCCGGGCATTCCCGGCACGGAAATCCTGAACCCCGACACGACGAACCGCAGCTTGAGCGACCTCGGCCCGTTCGTCCGGGTCGACGTCGACGTCGCGCAGCCGATCTTCACGTGGGGCCGCCTCGACGCCGCGCGCGACGCCGCCACCGCGGGCGTGAAGGCGCGTCAGAGTCTCGTCGCCGACAAGCTGTCGGAGCTGCGCGTGCGCATCACCCAGCTCTTCTGGGGCGAGACGCTGGCGCGCCGGCTGCTCGCCATCGCCAGCGACGTCGAGAAGAACCTGGCGCAGGTGAATGACAAGCTCGACGAGCTCCTCAAGAGCGGCGACGACTCGGTGAAGCAGGCCGATCGCTATCGCTTGGAGGTGTACAAGGGGACGCTCCGCAAGCGGAAGGCGGAGGCGCAGAAGGGTGTGGATCTCGCCCACGGCGGGCTGGCGGCGACGCTCGGGCTCGCGCCCGCGGCCCTGACGCTGCGCGAGGGGAGCCTCCCCCTCGATCCGGGCGACGCCCCGGATGCCGAGCGCGCCCGGGCCGAGGCCGAGCGGCAGCGCCCCGACGTCTCCGCGCTCGACCTCGCCATCGCGGCGCGTGGCGCCGAGGTGCGCGCCGCCCAGGCGGCCATGAAGCCCCAGTTCTTCCTGGGCGGCACCTTCAGCTACGCGTACGCGCCGAACCGCGACACCCAGCTCAATCCGTGGATTCACGACGACTTCAACCACCTCGGGGTCGGCCTCGCGCTCGGCTTCCGGCAGGACCTCGCGTTTCCCCTGCTCGCGGCGCAAGCCAGCAAGGCGAGCGCCGAGGGCGAGACGCTTCTGCGGCAGCGGGAAGGGCTCGTGCGGCTCGTGGCGCAGCAGGTCGACGCGGCGCTATCGGAGGTCCAGTCGGCGCGCGAGCGCCTCGCTGCCGCGACGAGCGCGTTCGGGTCGGGCAAGGCGTGGTTCCGCTCCGCCGGGCTCGACTTCGAGGCGGGCGTCGGCGAGCCGAAGGACGTCATCGAGGCCTATGCTGCGTTCATCGAGCTCCAGGTGGACCAGCAGCAGGCGGCGTACGACCTCCTCGTGGCGCGCGCGAAGCTCGACCAAGCCTCCGGCGTGGTGCCGCGCGTGGGCTCCGATCCCTGCGCCGCGGCCGCCGCCGGCTTGCACTAGTGGTGCGCGCCGAAAGTCTCGAGCCGGTGGCCGCGCCGCGCGCTTGACCGCGCCCATGCGCCTTGAGAGGGTTGCCCAGAACACCGGTCCCGTCGCCGCGGTGAACGATCCGCGTCGCATCCCTTCGTTGCTCCTCCCTCACATAGCCTGTGGCTATGCTCGGCCGTCGCCGGCCTGCTTGCGTCTCGCTCGCCTGGCTCGGTCCCCGGTATTCTGAACAACCCTGTGAGCTGTCCAGCGAGGTCTTCGATCCGGAGCACCTGGCTCGAGGGTGAGCCGGATCTGTCGATCGCGACGCCGATCGCGACCTTCCGGGAAGGGCCTGACGCCGTGGAGATCTCCGACGTGGCCGGCGCCGCGCAGCCTGGGAGCGGGTAGGCGCGGCGCGACGAGCGGCCCACCCCCGTCGCGTGGTATCAAGCGTCCGGCTCTCATGGACGACTTCACGCGCACGTCCCTCCAGCGCTTGACGGCCGCGTCGTTGCGCCACCCCTGGCGCTTCCTCGCCGGCGCTGTCGCGATGGCCCTCGCCGCCGGATACCTCGCCTCGCAGCTCGAGATCCGCTCGAGCTTCGAGGAGCTGTTGCCGACCGACGTCCCGAGCGTGCGGGAGATCAAGACGCTCATCCAGCGCGTGGGCGGCGATGGCACGGTGTACGTCGTCGTGCAGGCGCTCGAGGGCGGAGGCGGGCTCCCCGCGGCGGAGGCGCTCGCGCGCGAGCTGGCGGACGACTACCGCGCCATGGGCCCCAAGGTCATCCGGTCCGTCGAGGCGACCGTGACGCCCGTCGAGCGATGGTACGCGGATCACTGGCCGCTCTTCGTCGACCTCGACGACCTGCGCAAGGCGCGCGACGAGCTCGGCCGAGCCATCGGACAGGCGAAGTCGAGCGCGCTCTTCGACTTGGGGCTCGACGAGGACGAGGGCGAGGGGAAAAAGGCGCTCTCCGAGGAGGAGCTGCGCAAGATCCCCCTCCTCGACCCCTCCCAACCCTTGCCGCGCGAGCAGGTCGCAAAGAGGTTTGCCCGCTACAAGGACGGCTTCATGGTGGCCGACGACGGCCGCTCGGTGCTGGTCATCACCCGGCCGGCGGGGACGAGCCTCGCCGTCTCGCAGGCGCGGGCGCTCATCGACGACATGCGCAGGGTGGCGGACCGCCGCGCGCCCGAGATGCAGGCAAAGCGGCTGCGCGTGGGCTTCGCCGGGAGCTTCCCCGTCTTCGTGGCCGAGTACGAGGCCATCATCAACGACGTCTTCTCGACCTTCGCGCTGTGCGTCTCGATCATCCTCGCCTCGCTCGTGCTCTTCTACCGGGACGTGCGCTCGACGGCGGCGCTGGGCGCCTCGGTCCTGACCGCCGTCGCGGTCACCTTCGGGCTCACGCGCCTCGTCATCGGCTACCTCAACACGCAGACGGCGTTCCTCGGCGCGATCGTCATGGGGAACGGCATCAACTACGGGGTCATCTACCTGGCGCGCGTCGCGCAGCTGCGCCGGCAGGGGACGCCGCTCGAGGCCGCGGTGCAGGAGGGGGCCGCGGTCGCCTGGCGCGCGACCTTGCTCGCCTCCGTGGCGACCAGCGTCTCCTTCGGCACCCTCATCGTGGCAGCCAACCGCGGCTTCCGCCACTTCGGCTTCATCGGCGGGATCGGCATGGTGCTGTGCTGGGCCTTCACCTTCGCGCTCGTCCCGGCGCTGCTCGCCGCGATGGAGCGGGTGCGCCCGTACCGCCCGCGCGTCTCGGCGGGCCCGCCCGGCTGGAACGTCGCCTGGCTCGCGCGCCTGCTGGCGCGGCCGCGGCCCGTGGTCGGGATCTTCGCCGTCCTGACGGTCGTCGCGCTGGCGCTCTTCGTCCGCTACCTGCCGCGCGCGATGGAGCTCAACCTCGACAACCTCACCAACGACATCAAGGGCAACGACGTCCTGAAGCGCGACCAGACGCTCGCGAACAACGCTCTGGGCAAGTCGTCGTCGTCGGTCCTGGCGCTCCTCCCCTCGCGGGACGTCGCCGATCGCTACTGCGACGTCATCCGCCAGCGCCAGAAGGACCCGCGCTGGAAGGAGCTCATCGACGGCTGCGAGACGGTCTCGAGCGTGTTGCCGCGCTACCAGGAGGAGAAGCTCCAGGTCATCCGCGACATCGCCGGCCGCCTCTCGCCTGCGGTCCTCTCGCGGCTCCCCGGCGAGCTGGCGCGCCGGGCGAGCGCGATCCGCGCCGACCTCGTCGCGCAGAGCCCCGTCTCGGCCCGCGATGCGCCGCCGTCGCTCCTCGACGCCTTCCGCGAGCGCGACGGCACGGTGGGCCGCATCGCCGTGGTGACGGCCAAGTCGTACGCGCACATCGAGCTCGCGCCCAACCTGCGCGCGTTCGCGGCCGGCGTGCGCGGGATCGAGATCGACGGCGCGATCTACGACGCGACCGGCGAGACGGTGGTCTTCGCCGACCTCCTCTCCAACATCGAGCGCGAGGGGCCGCTCACCACGGCGCTGTCGTTCCTGTGCGTGTGCCTGCTGGTCCTGATCTCCGTGCGCAACGTCCGCGGCACCGTGCTCGTGAACGGCACGCTGGCCATGGGCGTCATGCTGATGGCCGGGGTGGCCGCGGTGCTCGACGTGAAGATCAACTTCTTCAACTTCATCGTCTACCCCATCACCTTCGGTGTCGCCGTCGACTACGGCGCGAACGTGCTCGCGCGCGTGCGCGCCCGCGGCGCCGTCCTGCCGGCCCTGGCCGAGGTCGGGCCCGCCGTGGCGCTCTGCTCCTGGACGTCCATCGTGGGGTACGGCTCGTTGCTCTTCTCGCTCAACCGCGCGCTGCGCTCGTTCGGCTGGTACGCCATGGCGGGCGAGGTCACCACGGTCCTGACGGCGCTCGTGCTCCTGCCGGCCACCATGCTGGCGTTCCCTGGCGCGAGGGGCGGCGCGTCCGCCCTCCCCGTCTCCGGAGAGCCCCCGGCGCGAGGCGCGCCGCTCCAGCGCGCGGCGGGGAGCGGCAGCCGCGAGGAGGCGCGCCCGCGCTGAGCGAAGCGGGCCGCGATCTCGGGGCCCCGTCTCCCTCTCCCTCCGCGAGGGAGAGGGTTCGGGGTGAGGGAGGCTCGGGGACGGCCGCGCTGGGAGGGCGGGTCGCGCTGCGGGCCCCGCCCCCCCCCTCGCGATCTCCTCTCGAGCAGCGGATCAGAGCGAGCGCAGGAAGTTCAGCAGGTCCTGCTTCTCACCATTGGCGAGTCGACCGTAGCGAGCGATGACGCCGTTGGCCTCGCTGCCCTGGCTCGCATGAGCCTGGATGGCCTCCACCAGATTGCTCGTCCGGCCGTCATGGTGGAAGAAGAGCCGCTGCCCGAGGCCCCATAGCGGCGCGGTGCGGAACTCCCGGGGACCTGCGGCGCCCTGCAGGATGTCGTCCGCGAGCCCCGCCCCCATGTCGTGCAGCAGCAGGTCGGAGTAGAGCTGCGCCTTCTTGCCGCTGAGGGCTTCGCTCGTCATCTTGCCCGTGGTGAGCGAGGGTGTGTGGCACAAGGCGCAGCCGATCCGCTCGAACTGCGTGCGCCCCTGGGCGATGGAGCGGGTGTCCGGAGCTGGCGTGGGCGGCGCCAGGAAGCGCATGAAGGCGGCGAACTTGACGATGTCGGGGTGCGTCGCCTGCGTGTCGTTGGTGAAGGTGCTGCCGTCGTCCTCGATGAGCGGGTTGAACTGGCAGGCTGGGTCTTCCTCGCGCTCCTGGCGGAAGATCTCGTTCGTCACGCCCGTCTCGACGTTGTAGGCCTCCCCGGCGAAGAGGAGCAGCGACTTGTTCTGGGCCTTCCAGCCGAAGCGGGTGATGGTCCCGTCGTTGCCGTTGCGGTTCTCGCGACCGGAGATGCCCAGCTCCGCCTTGGCGGAGCGGTTGGCCGTCTTGTTGGCGAGGATCGCCTGGTCCGGGATGGACTCGATGAGCCCGGTACCGAAGACGGGGGTGGGGGTCCGGAAGATGAGGTTGCTGTTGCCTCCCTGCCCGGTGAGGGGATCGCCGGCGGGCAGGAAGCTGGGCTGGGCGATGTTGCAGCCGGGGGCGTCCTTGCGTCCTGTGATGACGAACAGGTTGGTGACGCCGCCGTCGCGCGTCCCGTCGGGCTTGAGCTTGAACCGCGCTTCCCGGATCGGCCCGTTGGCCACCACGAACCAGGGGACCTGGTTCTGGGCGCCGTTGAGGCTGGCCACCGCGACCTCCGGGTTCAGCGCGGGGCTCGTCCCGCCGGCAGCAGGCTGGGCGTGGCAGCCGACGCAGCTGTCCAGGTTGAAGCGAGGGCCGAGCCCCTCGGCCACGCCGTCCGTCTCGTGGAAGGCGCCCATGCCCGTGTCGAAGAAGGCCTGCTCCTGTGCAGTCAGGCCGGGCAAGGCGCTCCCCGCGCCGGCGGGCCCGCCCCGGACCCCCGGGTCAACAGCGCCGGCGGGGGGGCGGCTTCGCCCGCTCGAGACGTCCGCTGCCGACGCGGACCCGAGGGGCAAGAGCAGGAGTGACGCGACGAGTGCCCGGGCCGAGAAGCGGGGAGATTGAGGCTGACGCGGCCGACAGTTACGATGAGTTAACATGGCTACTCCTGACATGCCTCGGCGCCCGGCGCAGAGGCGACGATAGTTGAGGTGCGAAGTACCGGGCTCGCGGGACAGTGGTGCAGCACCCCTCCGCGTGACGACTCCCCGTGTGAGGTGCCACCAACAGGCATTCATGGAACGGAGCGTTCCACTCCTGACGGCGCGATTTCACGTACAGGAAATAGAGCGCCGGCCCCGTCGACCGTTTCGTCCGCTATCCCTTGATCTTGGGGCATCCGCGAGAGCGACCAATTGCTCACGCACGTGCACGCCACGGCTCGGGAGGCCGCCTGATCGGAGGCCGGGAGCTACCCACCAGGGCCAGCACGGTTAGTAGAAACAGCGTGCGACCGCGCAATGTGGACCAATTCGCGATTAGGTGCGCACTGGTAACACATTGGACTCACTTCACGCACATGAGCTGACATGGAGAGCCGTGGCGCTCACCGCCGACGAAGCGTGAGGGCGATGCCCGTCAGGATCGCGGCACCCGACAGCGCGATGCGCAGCGTGAGGCGCTCGCCCAGCAGCACCGTCGCCCCGACGCCTGCGAGCAGGGGCACCGCGAGCTGCACGGTGGCGGCGCGCGTCGCGCCGAGTGCAGGGACCACCTCGTACCAGAGGCTGTATCCTCCTCCCGACGCGAGCGCGCCCGACGCGACCGCGAGCAGGACGCCCGGTCCGGTCGGGGCGAAGTCCCGCAGGAACGCGGCGCTCAACGCGATGGCGAACGGGACGGCCAGCAGGAAGTTGTCAGCGTTCGTCGCCAGCGGATCGGGAGCGGAGCGACCGCGGAGCGAGTAGGAACCCCAGGCCGCGCCGGCGGCGATCATGAGGACGGCGCCGGCCGGATCGGGCGCGGTGGCGCCGGGGAGCGCCAGGCAGGCGAGGCCGGCGAGCGCCACGGCGATCCCGAGCCACTGGGCGGCGCCCGGGCGCGCACCGCGTGCCGCGCTCCAGCCGAGCATCGTCACCTGGACCGTGCCGAAGAGCAGCAGCGCGCCCACCCCGGCCCCGATGCGCACGTAGGCAAGCGAGAACGCGGCCGCGTAGACGAAGAGAGCGAGGCCGGAACCGATGCTCCCGGTGCGACGGAGAGCGCGCCGCCTGAACGCGACGACGAGCGCGAGCGCGGCTGCGCCGGAGACGAGCCGGACCGACGTGAACGTGGCCGCGTCGATCCGCCGATCCCGCAGCGCCGCCCGGCAGAGGAGCGAGTTCGCGGCGAAGCAGAGGAGGGTCGCCGCGGTGAGCGCAGCCGTGCGCGCGCGCGAAGGCGGGCGTGCCGCGCGGGTGCCCGTCGTCGCTCCGGCTGGCGCGGTCAAGGGGTGGCTCGGCTCGGTCGCGCGGAGTTGCGGGGAGAGAGGGGCTGGCGCCCGAGGATCGGCCCCCTCACCCTAACCCTCTCTCCCGGTGGGGGAGAGGGGATTGGTATGGAATCAAAGGTATTTCTTACTGATTGCTGCTCTAGGGCACCTTGGTGCCGCATTCCGGGCAGAACTTGGCGCCTGGAGCGAGCTCCTTCTTGCAATTGGCGCAGGTGAGCGCCTGAGGCGCACCGCACTCCGCGCAGAACCTGGCACCCGCGGCGACGGGCTTGTGGCAGGCGCGGCAGGCCACCGTGGCCGGGGCTGCGGCGGGCGCCGCACCTGCCGCGGCTGCGCCGGCGCCGAAGGCGCCCACCATCGACTGGCCCAGCCCTAGCCCGGCCCCCACGCCCACGCCGAGACCGGCCACGCCCCCCTCGTTCTTGGCCGCGTCGCGCAGCGCGCCCAGCTGCTCCACGGAGGCGTAGTTGCGCAAGGCGCCGGACTCGACGCCGGAGAGGGCGTTGATGGCCTGGGCCTCGGCCAGCTTGTCGGCGATCTTGCCGATGCGGGCCCGGGTCTCCTCGTCGAAGTCGGTGTTCTCGATCCGGAAGTCGGTTAGCTCGAAGCCGAGCTTGGCGAGCACCGGGGCGAGCCCGCCCTTCAGCGCGTCGGAGAGCTCCACCCGGTTCTTGTCGACCTCGGCGTAGCTGAAGCCCGACTCGGCGAGGAGGTCGGTGAGCGGCGTGAGGATCCGGTCGACGAGCGCCGTGCGCGCCTCGTCGATGGTGTAGGCGTGGCGGACGCTGGTGACGCCGGCGAAGAACCTCTCCGGCTCGGCCAGCCGGAAGGAGAAGTTGCCGAAGGCGCGCAGGCCGACCGGGAACTTGTACTTGGGGTCGTCGTACTTGATGGGCCCCTTGGACCCCCACTTCTGGTCCAGGAACTCGGTGGTGCGCACGAAGTAGACGTTGGCCTTGTGCTCCGACTCGAAGGCCTGGAGGATCTTCGTGAGCGTGGTCCAGAACGGGACGTTGGCCGTGGCGAGCTCGGTGAGACCCGGCTCGCGCTGCACGGCGCGCACCTTGCCTTCGTAGACGAAGATGGCGGCCTGGCCCGGGTTGACGAGCAGCTTGGAGGCGTTCTTGAGCTCGTCGCCGCTCCCGTCCCACCGCCAGATCAGCAGGTCCGGCGCCGGATCCGCCCACTCGATGACCGACCGGAGCTGTCGCTTCACTCCACCACCGTCGAAGAGACCCATGGTCCGTCCTCCTGGTTATGTGTGCGTGTAGTCCTCGTCCTGATCGATCCGCGACAGGAGCCAGTCGAAGGCCGGGGCGCCCACCAGTGCGCCACAGTATCGGCACTGTCCAGTCTGGCCCGCCGGGAGGCTCGCGCCGCACCCCGAGCAGGTGACGCCGTCGGTCCTCGCGGCCGCGAGCGTCCGCACGAAGGTCCAGTACTCGGTGAAGACCCGCGGCGCTTCCCGACCGTCCACCACCCGGCCGCCGTCGTCCACCGACTGGTCCACCATGGAGGCGAAGATCCGGACGGTGATCGCGGCGTAGTACTTGTCGAGCGAGACCCGCGCGGCGTCGATGCGCGCCACCTGGATCTGGTCGAGCCGGTTGCGCAGACCAGCAGCTTGGTAGGCCTCGATCCAGTAGCGCCAGGTGGAGAAGACCGCGTCGGTGGCGAGTGGCCGGATGCCGGCGACGTCGCGGTCGCTCCAGGCCCGCTGCAGGCCGAGGAAGACCCGGCCGAAGCGATCGCGCGCCTTGGCCCAGTCGAAGTCGGGGAGACGCAGCGTCAGCGCCGCGAGATCCGCCGCCAGCGTGGGCGACTGGACGGTGGGCAGCTCGGTGCCGCGCTCCTCGGCGTAGCCGCCGAGGGCGATGGGGGGCCGGGCCTCCGCCCTGGTGACGAGGACCGTGAGCGCCGCCCAGGCCGCCTCGCCAGGCGCCGGCTTCTGGCCGCAGTACTGACAGGCGCCGTCCTCGCGCCGCTCGCTGCCGGCGCCGCAGGCCGGGCAGGCCAGCTTCGTGATCTCGCCCGGCCCTTTGGAGCGAACGCCGGCCTTGCGGATGAAGGTCCAGGTGGTTTGCCACCAGCGCCCACCCGTGGCGCCCGTGGCGGCCAGCGCGACGTCCACGGCGATCCGGGTGGCATCGATGCCCGGCGCGATCGAGCGGACGCGTGTGCTCCCCACCACCACGTTCTGCCAGACGCCCGCGCCGAAGGGGAGGAGGACGCGGGAGTCCGCCAGGTACCGCTCCACCAAGGCCAACCGCGGCGTTCCGGCCGCCGCCACGGCGCGCGCCGCCAGCGCCGCCACGAAGTCGAGGAAGAGCGGCTCGGAGTAGTCGGGATCGGCCTTGCGGAGCGCCTCGAACTGGAGCTGGCCGCCGCCACCGGAGGCCGCGCGCGAAGAGGCCGTCCGCTCGAGCGTGCCTGCGTCCCCGGTGGTGAAGCCGCCGCTCACGGCGGTGGAGCGCTTCACCTTCACGAAGAGAACGACGGCCACGACGAGTAGCGGGACGCCGATTGTCGGGTAGCGAAAGAGGATCTCGAGGAGGAGCAGGATGAACCCGCTGTCATCGCCGCCGCCGCCGCCGTTGGAGAAGCCGCTGCTGCTATCGTGGCTGCCGCCGGAGTAGGACTGGCCGCCGCCGCCGCGCGCGAGAGCGGCGGTCGCCGTGAGGAACAACGGCGACATGAGCAGGAGGCGCGTCGCGAGCCGGCGCGCGCGCGAACCAGGGCGGCTCATCCTGTCACCGGGGCGTCGGGTAGCTCGTTCACGTCGTCGGGGCTGGCGGGCAGATGCCGGGTCGCGACGCGGCGGAGGTGATCGAGGAACGCGAGGAGGGCCTTGGCCGCGTCGGGTGCGTCGAAGAGGCGCGCCGTCTCGGCGCGGAGGGCGGCGAGCGACGCGGAGGGGAGGGCGCGGGCGAGCCCGTCGTCGGGCAGGAACACCGCCCGCCGCTCGAGGAGGGAGAGGTAGACGAGCATGCCGGTGTGGGCGTGGGTCCGGAAGATCGCTTGACGGCAGAAGGCGCTTTCGGCCCCCACCTCCACGCGGCGCTCCTTCACCCGGCCCGGCAGGAGGAGCCGCTCGAGCGGAGCCAGCGCGCGGCCGAGCAAGCCCACGAGGAGCGCCAGCCCGGTCGAGTCGATGGCCACGTGGAGGGCGCTCACGTCCGGGAAGAAGGCCGCGGCCGCCGCCTGGAAGAGCAGGACCGCGACCAGCGACGCCGTCAGGGTGACGTCCCAGTGGGCGGCCGAGCGCGGGACGATGGTGACCACCACCTCGGCGGCCGACGACTGCTCGATCCTCTGGACCGCAGCCACGATCTCGCGGCGCAGCGCTTCGTCGACACGCAACGGGGACCTCCTCCGAACCAGCGAAGGCGACGTTACCCCAACGCCGGTTGTCCGATCTAGACGATTGGTAGAAGGCTCCGCGCCTGGAGCAGGCACTCAAGTACGCATATATGCCTCGCGGGCTCGTCCTTCGTCCGTCCGTGCTGCGACACCGAAGCTGACGCCTGAAGGCGAGCGGGGCGAGAACTGGCACGCTGCCAGAATGCGCGGGAGGTCTGTCATGGCGACCTCGGCATCTTC